>NZ_CP069213.1:672500-972500 GCF_016834455.1 Shewanella litorisediminis | reverse complement strand
GGTCCACGTCGTTACCAGATGCCTGGACGCCTTTTGGAAAGAGTTTACCCAGAGACATGCCTTTGAGTTCGCTGCGTGGGTACAGACTGATGCAAGTAACCGCGGCGTTGGCGTACACAATCTCACTGTTTCCGTCGTGGAACTGCTTAACCACCATGATGAAATCATCGCTGTTTCTGACAATGGAGCGGAACATGATGTTCTCTATGTCGCCAATTTCCTCCCTGCCCCCACGCTCACGCCAATGCTCAGTGTGCAGCGTCAATATTCCCATCAAGATATCGGCAAGCAACTCACTGAAACTCTGCAAAAAGCCTAACCAGGCATCTTTGGGGGTATGGAAAAACACCAGCAAGTCGGTGTGCTTGACCGGCCAAACCACAAACTTATGCCAGTAATGCACCAAGGGATCCTGATGTGAGAAAGGCCAGTCACGAACGTCTTTCCAGAGGGTGAGGTAACGCACTGGGTCGCGGCACCAGCATGCGGCAGACTCAGGCATTTCCTGTGCATTGCTCGAGGAAGCATCTATCACCAATACAGCCTGTGCCCCACTCTGTTCAGCCAATATGCGGCACAGAGGCAATATCACATCCTCCCCGCGAATAAAGCGAGCCTGAAGCTTACCCAGTTCGGCAAGAAAGAGTGGATCCAACAAGGCGTGACGGGCATCGAAAAGCATGTTCGCGGAACCAGATTCCATTCCAGTCAATCCTGTAACTTCAGCAATTTACCTAAAGCTTAGTCAAGCTTTACCGAATTGCTGCAGATAAATGAGCGGATGGTTCTTATTTCATAAAAAAGGAGGCCTTTGGCCTCCTTTATAAATGACATCCAGCTCAGTCGCGTAAGGTTGCAAACAGATGGGCCTTCAGTGCGGCAAAGTCCTGTGCCAGCGTGGCCGACAACACAGATTTATCGGCAACGGCCGCAAGCTCGGGAGGCAAAGGCAAGTTCAACGACAGTTCACGGTCTACCACATCTTTGAATTTCGCAGGATGAGCCGTGCCGAGAAAAATGCCCCGCTCGTCTTTCCCAAGCCTGACGCTTAGGGCCTCAGCCGCAATCGCGGCGTGGGGCTCGGATAAGTAGCCATCGGCTTGCAGTGCCAGCAAAGCGTCACGGGTTTGGTATTCATCCATTGCCACGCCATCAATCTCTGTGAGGGACCAGTTCATGACCCTGGCGATTGTCTCGACCCTTGGCCAATTACTGGGGTCCGCCACATCCATGGCGTTGGACATGGTGGCCACGGTGGGATTCACCTGCCAACTTGAACTCGCCAGATAGCGCGGTACCGTATCATTGCTGTTGGTCGCGGCCACAAAACGTTTCACCGGCAGCCCCATGGCCTTGGCAAAGAATCCCGCCGTGAGGTTACCGAAGTTACCACTGGGCACGGCAATAACAGGCGCATCTACGTGATCCTTGCGATACTGGGCCACGGCCTCGAAGTAATAGCAAATCTGCGCCAGCAAACGGCTGATATTGATGGAATTAGCCGAGTTCAAGTGCAAACCGTCACGCACTTCGGCATCATCAAAGGCCTGCTTCACCAGTGCCTGGCAGGCATCGAAGTCGGATTCAACCGCAACGGTATGGATGTTGTTGCCCAGAGTGGTAAACATCTTTTCCTGCAGCAGACTGATTTTGCCTTTGGGATAGAGCACACACACCTGTACCTTTTCCAATCCATAGAAGGCATCAGCCACCGCAGCCCCCGTGTCGCCAGAGGTAGCAGTAAGAATGGTCAGCCGCTCATCACCGGCCAGCACATTCAGGCACTGGGCCATAAAGCGGGCGCCAAAGTCTTTGAATGCCAGGGTCGGGCCGTGGAAAAGCTCCAGGCAATAACGCTTATCGTCCACTTTCACAAGTGGGACCGGGAAGGTAAAGGCCTTGTCGACAAGTGCATCCACTACCTCTTGCCCAAGCTCATCGGCAAGCCAGGCACCCAGCACACGTTTGCTGCGTTCGCCAAAGGGCAGTGCCAGCAAGGCTTCTACGTCGTCGAGCAGCGGAATACGGGTGGGGAAAAACAGCCCCCGGTCTTTGCCCAGCCCCAACTTTACCGCCTGGGAAAAACTCACCCGCTCGTCGGGGTGCTTAAGATTGTATAGTTCCATTGCTTATCCTTAACGTTCGCTCGCTACGACTCGGGTGCCTTGCATATCCAGGCGGCACACGTGGGCAAATCCGCCCTCTGAGAGATAATTGGCTTCCAGCCAGGCCTTGGCCGACTCGGCGGTCTCGAGGCTGGAGGTGACTGAAAAAAGTGTGGGGCCACTGCCAGAGATGCCGCTGGTCAGCATATCAAGTTTGGCCAGCGCCTCACGGGCCTCAAGATAACCGGGAATGGCTGACGCCCGGTAAGGCTCGGCCAGCACATCTTTGAGCACCGCAAGCGCCAGGGCTTCATCCTGACGGTAAGATGCGTGCACAAAAGCCGACAGATGACGGCCAAAATCGATGACCACTGACTTATCGTAACTATCCGGCATCAGCGCCCGCATCTTGGCGGTGGACAGAGAAATCCCCGGATAGGCCACGACCCAATACCAGTGCTCAAAGCTGGGAATGGCCTCACAGATACGCCCGGGCAGGTCCAGCATCAGTTGCATACCGCCAAGGTAACAGGGCGCCACGTTATCGTAATGCACCGAGCCACTGATCTTACCCTCGAATTCGCCCATCAGCGCCAGCAGAGGCTGCTGCTCATAAGGCTTATCGAAATACTCGTTAAGGGCATAAAGCGCGGCAACAACGGAACTGGCACTGGAGCCAAGGCCACTGCCCACCGGCAGGTTTTTCTCCAACGTCAACGCTATGCCCAGCCCTTCCTTGCCCAAACGCTGCAAAAAGAACTCGGCACACTGCCAAACGATGTTCTCCTCCGGATTGGCAGGCAGCTTGTGGGCCCAGACGCCTGTGGTTTCGAGACTTAAGCCCTTGTCCGCCGGGGCAATCATGACTCTGTCACCCAGCAAGCTGCCATCCACAGGCGCGAGCGCCGCACCGAGCAAATCGAATCCTACCCCCACATTTCCCATGGAAGCCGGGGCATACACGGTCAAACTCATAAACTTACCTCACGGGTCCAGTTCAGGGTACGCAGCAAGTCGGCGAAGGCGCCGGCCGCAGTCACATCAGTACCCGCACCATATCCCCGCAGTACAAACGGAATAGGCTGATAGTAACGGCTATAGAAGGCAAGCGCGTTCTCGCCGCCTTTCACGCTGAAGAGTGGATCATCCGGTCCCACGGCCTGAATACTCACCCGGCAGCCAGACTCATCAATCTGGCCCACGTAGCGCAGCACCTTGCCCTCACGGCGGGCGTTTTCCACCATGGCGGCAATCTCAGCATCCGCCTTGGGCAGATTGGCCATAAAGGTGTTCACATCGCCACTGGCGTCGAAAGAGGCCGGCAGCACAGAGTCCACCACCACATCGTCAAGCTCAAGCTCCATGCCCACTTCACGGGCAAGGATCAGCACCTTGCGGGCCACGTCCATGCCGGACAGGTCATCCCGCGGATCCGGTTCAGTGAAGCACTTATCGCGGGCGATGGCGGTCGCATCCGACAGACTCATACCCTCATCCAGTTTGCCGAAGATAAACGACAGAGAGCCTGAGAGTATGCCATTGAACTTATGGAGTTTATCACCGGCACACAGCAGTTTTTTCAGGTTATCGATAACCGGCAGGCCCGCACCCACGTTGGTCTCGTACAGGAACTGACGTCTGTGCCTCAAGGCAGACTCACGCAGGGCACGGTAGTAACCAAGGTCGCGGGTGTTGGCTTTCTTGTTTGGGGTCACTACGTGCATACCGGCTTCCATCACCTCGAGATAACGGTCGGCAACGGCTGCCGACGAGGTGCAGTCCACCAGCACGGGATTAAGCAGCTGCTTTTCTTTAGCCCAGCCCAGCATGGCGCCAAGGTCGCAGCCAGTTTCGCTGTCATTAAGCAGCCCCTGCCAGTTGGCCAGGTCTATGCCGCGTTCATCGAGCAGCATTTTGCGGGAGTTGGCGATACCGCAAACGCGGATGCTGATGTGCTGCTCTTTGAGTGCTTCGGCCTGATCTCTCACCTGGGCAAGCAGCCCTGCCCCCACGTTACCCGCGCCAATCAGGAACACATCCAGATATTGCTGCACATCGAAGAAGCGCTGATGGCAGGCGCCGATGGCATTTTGCACCTTGCGCTGCTCCACCACGGCGGAGATAGAACGCTCCGAAGAACCCTGAGCTATGGCCCGGATATTCACACTGGCCTGTGCCAGCGCCGAGAAAAACTTGGCTGCGACGCCCTTGTGGGTACGCATGCCATCGCCAATCAGGGACACTATTGCCAGCCCGGATTGCATTTCCAGCGGCTCCAGCAACTCGCTCTTGAGTTCCAGCTCAAACTCCTGCTCCAGCGCCAACTGCACCTTGGAAGCATCTTTGCCTGCAACGCAAAAGCTGATGGAATATTCGCAGGAGCTCTGGGTGATGAGGGACACAGACACACCGGCGCGGGCGATGGCTCCCAGGGTGCGGCTTGCCATGCCTACCATGCCTTTCATGCCCGGACCTGATACATCAAACATGGTCTGATTGTCGAGGCTGGAGATGGCTTTTACCTGCAGACCGGTTTCATCGGCCGCGTTGGACACCAAAGTACCCGGCGCCTCGGGATTGAAACTGTTTTTGATGTAGCAGGGAATGTGAAACTGGGCGATGGGCGCTATGGTCTTCGGGTGCAGAACCTTGGCACCAAAATAAGACAGTTCCATAGCCTCCTGATACGACAACTGCGAAAGCAACTTGGCATCGGCCACCACCCGTGGGTCGGTATTGTAAACGCCATCCACATCGGTCCAGATCTCACAGCTACTGGCGTCAAGACACGCCGCCAACACGGCTGCCGAATAATCCGAGCCGTTGCGACCAAGGGTCACAGTACGGCCCCGGTCATCGGCTGCGGTAAAGCCCGGCATCACCCACACTCTTTTGCTGTCCAGCGGCAGCTGTTTGAATCTGGGTTTACTGACACCTATGTCAACCACGGACTCAAGCGGCGTTCCGTGGGCTAAAAACAGCGCCCGGGGGTCAAGTTTATCGGCGCTTAGCCCGTGGGCGCTCATCAAGGCAACCATCAACTCGGTGGACAGACGCTCGCCGGCCACCACAATTTCGGCACGCACGCCGTCGGGGCATTCACCCAGCAAAGCCACGCCTTCAAGACGTGTTTGCCAAGCCTGCTTCTGGCCGGACAACGCGGCAAAGAGGTTTTCACGGCAATGGGGCACCTGGTGATGACACGCATCATCAAACAACGCCTCAAACACACCGACAACTCGGCCAAGCACGGCATGGTAATCACCACCTGCTACGGCGACATCCACCATTTCCAACAACCCGTTGGTCACGGTGGCTGGTGCAGAAAGCACAGCTGCGACTTGCGATGTTTTTGCCGCCTTGGCCACTATGGCCGCCGCCATATCAAATCGCTGCCAGTTGGCCAGCGAGGTTCCCCCAAACTTCATGACTTTCATTTTGCTACTCCGTTTACCTCGCTCGCCCCCAGAAACAAAAAACCCGCTCCTTTTGGGGGAGCGGGCCTTAGTGTTCATTCTTTTCAGGGTAAAATCAGCCCGCCCCCACTCCGGTAATGGTGGTGGTAGTAATAATAGTGGTTACTACTGCGCCTGACTGATGCATGGAAAAATCCACTTCCTGATTTAACTGAGCCCACAGAATTGCTTGTTTTGGCAATCCTTGTCAACCCCCAAAATCAAGTATTTTTTACAGATTGGCAACAATATTTCAGATACTGCAATCAATGATGCCAGTTAATGAAAATACCCTAATAGAAATCCGTTAGCCCCTTAATTTTCACCACTTAACGTAAAGGTAAGTCAAACTTGCCAATCACCATCTAATCAATTGATTTAAAAACACTTACCATAAATTTCCAGCTAGTTAAGTCTCTTTCGATTTAAACGTATCCCTACACGGGCTAATCAGCGTTATCCGGACCAGATTGAAAAAAGTAGCCTAAGTTAACAATCACTGATGTAAATCATCGCCTGAGCATAAAAAGCAGAGTATTATGCGCGCACATTGCGAATATGGAGGCAGTATGAAAATCACCAAGAACAGTGCGGTAACCATCCACTATCGCCTGAACGACAGCCAGGGCCAGCTGATTGAAAGTTCCTTCGAGGCCGATCCCATGGTGTACCTGCACGGTGCAGAGAACCTGATCCCGGGGCTTGAGAATGCCCTGGAAGGTAAACTGGCCGGTGATACCCTCGAAGTCACTGTAGACTGTGAACAAGCCTATGGTCCTTACCACGATGGCCTGCGTCAGGAAGTGCCACTGGAAGCCTTTGGCGATATTCAGGACATAGTGCCCGGTATGCGCTTTATTGCAGAAACCGAAATGGGCCAACGCCCTGTTCAGGTAACTGAAGTGCTGGAAAACACCGTTGTGGTTGATGGTAACCACCCGCTGGCAGGCCAGTCACTGACCTTTTTTGTTGAAGTGAAAGATGTGCGTCTGGCAACCGACGAAGAAGTTGCCCATGGCCATATTCATGCCCACGGTGGCTGTGGTGGTGGTCATCACCATCATGATGAAGGTGGATGCTGTGGCGGCCACGATCATGACCATGGTCACTGCGAACAGGACCCAGAGAAAGAAGCCAAACCCGGTTGTGACGGTAACGGTGGCTGTGGCTGTCGCGGCTAAGCTGTAACGCTTTCTTATTAAATTGATGCAAAACGCCGATCTCTTTTGAGTCGGCGTTTTCTTTTGGCCTAATATAGAGCTCGGCAAGGACTGCCGGAATTTGAAAAGGACCTTTAGATGCTCAAACAGCCACTCTACGAAAGCCTTCCCTACCTGTGCATGTTGTGCGCAACAGCCACCTTGCTCTGGCAACAAAGCACGCTATCGCTGGCGGCGGGACTGCTGCTGTTTTTTGTGGGGGCGCGGGTGTACATCCTTCGCTCTGACTATCGCCGTACCGATCCGGCGCGCAAGCGAAAAAAAGGCGGGTTGCCCAAGGGGCTGTATGAGCTCTTGCCATTTGCCTGCCTGGCCCTGAGCGTTTTACTGCTCGCAGAGCCCGGCAACGCCTGGCTTATCTTTCCAGCATTAATTCTGCTGGTGTATGGACTCTATATTCTGGCGAGCCGCTCCAGTTATCGACATCACCAATTGCCAACCCAGGGCCGGTTTTAATCAGCGAATATCGGCGGGATCTGTGACTATCAGTTTGGCTATCACGGCACGCTCACTCTCATTCATATGCTTGAGATAATTGGAGCAGCGGGTGATGGTGGCGATACTGATTTGGTATTCAGCAGCAATTTGACGCTGACTTAGCTCACCGGCGAGCAACAGTTGAAACACCTTCAAACGCCCGGCGATGGCACTGCGCTCTTCCTCCGTCAGCAGTAACTGAAACAGGGTGATAAGCTCATCCCGTTCGGGATGAGCGAGAATTTTGTCCAGTACCAAATTCCAGGATGCCCGCATAATATCCTCTCGGCCGGGGATCTATTGATGTGCGGCAGTGTAGCAAGCCCCTGCCTGCTCTACAAACGCCCATAGGGGCGTTAGCCAAACAAAATTTAACAAAATGCGTCATTTAGTTTGTGCAAGTTCCGGTTACAATGACAGCCTTTGAGGCTATCCCATTCACTCCACAAGGAAGAACAAAAATGAAAAAGACATTGCTTTGCCTGAGCGCCCTGCTGGCTTTTAGTGCCAGCGCCAACAACTTTGAATCTGCCGATGACGCCATTCACTATCGCCAGTCTGCATTCGGTTTGATTGCTTATCAGTTTGGTGACATGAGCGCCATGCTCAAAGGTAAGAAAGAATTCAATGCCGACGTGTTTGCCCAGCGCGCCGAAAATGTAGCAGCCCTCGCCAAGTTACCTGCCGAAGGCTTTATCGCTGGCTCTGATAAAGGCAACACCGAAGCCCTGGCGAAAATCTGGGAAAACCAGGCGGACTTTGACAGCCGCATGGGCGAATTCCGGGAAAACGCGGCCAAGCTGGCAATTGCAGCCAAAGGCACCGACAAAGATGCCATCAAGGCAGCATTCATGAATACCGGCAAGAGCTGTAAAGGCTGCCACGACAACTACAAAAAAGACTAAGCTCTTGGTTGTCTGATAAAAAAGCCTGCATCTGCAGGCTTTTTTATTAAGTCAGCATCACCCGTTAGAGTGCCTGAATAGCAGGCCACAGCAATAGATAGCCAACGGGTAAGGCTACCAGTACCAACAAAATGGCCGCTTTCCACAGTGGAGCAAAGCGGATATCCGATTTTACCTCGATATCATCTCGGCGCCTCCGACCCGTCACCATGGCCCCCAGCAATTTATCGCCTTTGAGTAGATGCCACACCACGGCGAGCACATGTACCCCGGCAAGGATTAACAACAAGTCGAAATTTCGCTTGTGCAGCCAGGTTAACCATGAGGCGGTATCGCTGCTCACCATGCTGACCAAGGGTCCCTCGGTAAATACCTCATCGGTCGCAAAGAGGCCTGAAATCAACTGCAGGGCCAAACACAACAGCAGCACCAACACCATGTAGCCGCCGAGAGGATTGTGGCCATGATGACCTTTCACGCCTTTGCTTACGGTCGTTTTGGCGTATTCCACTACGGTGAGCGGATGATGCAGAAAGTGCGCAAAGCGAGCGGTATCACTGCCAACAAAGCCCCACAAGACCCGGAACAGCAGCAGCGCCATCAGGCTATAGGCAAATACCTGATGCCATTGCATCTCGCCCACCTCGGCGCTCCACCAGAGCAATCCGAGCAAAGACACCATCAACCAATGAAAAAGCCTGACGGGCAAATCCCACACCTTGGCGTGCGTCATTACATCCTCCGCATACACAGGAAATAGCCTGAAAAAGTATCGGGATGGTAATCAAATCGGGGGAGAAAGAGAAGGAAATCAGTGTAAGCAGGGATGAGTTATCCATTCGAATATGCGCCTCTTTTGGGGCACATTCAAGCAAATCGGTGGCTTTTTTGGGCTTTTTGATTCAAGCGTTCAAATAAGAAGCGAACGATATTTTAGCCTTGATAAAACGTGATTTTACTCACGACTTTCAGAATTCAGCTTGGTAGTCTGAAGTCACGGAAATAAAAAAGAGGTTCGACAATATGTTGAAAATCACCAGTAAACAGTTCGAAGTCACTACTCCTATCCGTGAACGTGTTGAAAGCCGCTTTGAAAAGCTCGCTCGTCACGATGTTCCGCTGATTAACCCACATATCATTATCAGCCAGGAGAAAGCCCTCTTTAAAATCGAAGCCTCTGTAGGGGTGCCACAAGGAGACTTATTTGCCCAGGCGAAAAGTGAAAACCTGTATGCAGCCATTACGGCCATGGGACAAAAGCTGGAGAAACAGCTCAATCGCCTGACCCACAAACCCGAAGCCAAACGGGCTGATACCCAAGGGGTAGCCGCCGAAGAAGTTGACTTCGAATACGACTATAAGGAGGAATACGCAGCTTGACCCCGTTTAATAGCATGATAAAGCGCACCTCCGGGTGCGCTTTATTTTGTACAACATATGCAGATTTTTTGATTGACACCCAAGGGCGCAGTCTTTAGTTTTAATGCCATGAAATCTACAGTGAACGCATTTTTTACTTTCTTTTTTATTCACTTCCCCTGAGGAGGCGGATTTTCTGTGTAAAAACGAAAGTGAAAATTCAAAGCCTCCCACCCCCGGGAGGCTTTTTTGTTCGCAGGCGAAGCAGTTAATACAAACAGAGGTCAGCATGGAGAAACCACAGCCCCTGAGTGAAACCCGGGAGCAGATCACCGACATCGACAACACAGTGCTGCAATTGCTGGCGCGGCGTCGGGAGCTCAGCCTCGAAGTGGCTCGCAGTAAAGAAGTGGATGTGCGCCCCGTGCGCGATACCCAGCGCGAGCGCGAACTGTTGTCGCGACTGGTGCAAAAAGGGCGCGAGCAAGGGCTGGACCCGCACTTTGTGATGCAGCTATATCAGAGCATCATCGAGGACTCGGTGCTGAACCAACAGGCTTATCTCCATGGCCGCGCCAACCCGGAAACCCAAAAACAGCAGTATTGCATTGCTTATCTGGGCGCCCGCGGTTCCTATTCATACCTTGCCGCCAACCGATACTGTCAGCGCCGTCAGGTGGACATGGTGGACTTGGGCTGCCAGAGCTTCGATGAAATCGTTCATGCAGTGGAATCCGGTCATGCCGATTATGGTTTCCTGCCAATAGAGAACACCTCCTCCGGCTCAATTAACGAAGTCTACGACGTGCTTCAGCACACCAGCCTGGCCATTGTGGGTGAAACCACCATTGAAGTGGGACATTGCCTGCTGGCGAAGCCCGGCACCAAGGCCTCGGACATCAAGACCCTGTATGCCCATCCACAGCCCATAAGCCAATGTAGCCGCTACCTTGCCCGCCATCCCGGGGTAAGGCTGGAGTATTGCGCCTCCAGCGCGGAGGCCATGGAAAAAGTACAGGCCGCAGAAGGCTGTGAGGTTGCCGCCATCGGCAGCGCCGAAGGTGGTGCCCT
This sequence comes from Shewanella litorisediminis, assembly GCF_016834455.1. Lineage (NCBI taxonomy): Bacteria > Pseudomonadati > Pseudomonadota > Gammaproteobacteria > Alteromonadales > Shewanellaceae > Shewanella > Shewanella litorisediminis. The sequence goes on along the minus strand of NZ_CP069213.1, from coordinate 961,908 downwards.
CTACCAGCTTGAAGCCATCGAAAAGGGCCTTGCCAATCAAAAGGTCAATCAGAGCCGCTTTATCGTGGTGGCCCGTAAAGCCGTGGCCGTGCCGGAACAGTTGCCCGCCAAGTGCACACTCATTATGGCAACAGGCCAAAAGCCCGGCGCACTGGTAGAAGCCTTGCTGGTACTCAAGGCCAATAACCTCAATATGAGTAAGCTGGAGAGCCGGCCGATTCCCGGCACCCCTTGGGAGGAAATGTTTTATCTCGATATCGATGCCAACCTGGCCAGTGTTCCCATGCAGCTGGCACTGAAAGAGCTTGAGCGCATCACTCGCTTTATCAAGGTGCTTGGCTGCTATCCGTGCGAGACCGTGGCACCAACCCAGCTGTCCAATGCCCAGCTGCTGATTGAGCCTGAGCATTTTCGTGCCGATGCGTCAGGTCCTATAAAACGACAGGTACAGCACGGCGAACTGGCCCCAGCCCGCCACAGTCTAGGATATAAAGAAACGGTCAGCGAAGTGCAGGCAGGCGCCTTACTGATTGGCAATAGTCATACAGGTGCCCTCGCCCAGCTTTCACTGCCGGATACCCTGGAAGGGTTTGAACCATTCCTCAAGCAACTTAAAGCCGCTGGTTTCGCCGGTCTGGTGCTGGATAATCTGTCAGAGCGTCCCTACCCAGCCAAGGCGCTGGATGCCTGTGCCAAGGCTGCAGAAAAGTTTGGCCTTATTACGGCGGCGGCAGTAGACAGAGAAGAAGAACTGGATCATGCCATCTCCCGGGTCGAGCTTATCCTGATAAAGGGCAAACAGATGTTCAATCAGCCCCTGCTGGAGCGGGTCGGCAAGCTGCACCTGCCAGTGGTTCTGGAGCGCAATACCATGGCAGACGTCGATGAGCTCTTGGCCGCTGCCGATACCATTCTGGCCGAAGGCAATCAGCAACTGATGCTGTGTGAGTCAGGGGTCAGCAGCTTTAAGAGCAGCACACTGGCCACCCTGGATTTGGCAGGTCTGGTGGAGCTGAAAGCACGAAGCCACCTTCCTGTGTTGGTCAATCCAAGCTATGCCGTGACGCCAGAAGCCTGTCCACGTCAGGCTAAGGCAGTTAAAAACCTCGGTGCCGACGGATTGGTGCTGGCGGTATCTCTGGATGCCGCCATCGCTGACAGCCATTTGGGTGAAACTTTACGGCAGTTTTTCGTCTGACCGGTAAAGCGTAAAAATGCAAAAGGGGCCAACAAGGCCCCTTTTCGTTATTCGGGTATCGGAATTACGCTTATTCAAAGGTGCCGGCAGCCTCTTTGCGGTGCGGCGCAGGCTGAATGGCAACCCCATCAATCAGGCTGACCCACCCTTTTACAACCCGCAGTACAAACCAGCCAAGCACCAGCACCAGCGCCGTTGCAGCCATCCAGCCCGCAGGCAGCCAATACCAGGCAGCAGAACCCAAGGCCAGGCCGAACATCGAGTTACGTTGCCATTTAAGATGAGTCACACAAATGCTGCAACTGTCGCTCTTACGCAGCGACAGATTCAGCGCCAGGGCGAAGAGCACAGGCAGCAGCAGGGGGAAGGCACTCATCAGGCCATATTGCAAATGAATAAGGCTGGTGTCCTGGGCGGTGGCGTTGGGCAAGCTCAGTTGGGCCATAGTGCGCTCCGATAAGGCTGAGGAGAAACGGTAAATCGAACCGATTTCAAAACTGTGATCACGGCCCTGATTTAACCTTACTTTCCCATCGGCAAAAGCGCAACCATGGCCCCAAAAAACAGCCCCAGTATAGTGTGCAACACTGACTTAAAGCTTAAGGCTGATATGCGAGAGCGCCCGTGTAGAACAAGCCAGCACCATACCATTGGCTTTTTCTTCTTCGGTCAGGGTCATCTCTGACAGCCTCTCGATGTCCCCCTCCAGCACCTGACACTTGCACGCACCACACACACCACTGCGACAGGCTGCGATGATGGGTAACTTAAGCGCCTCTATCCCCTCAAGCAGCAGACCAGATTCACCAAGGGGATGTGCCTTTTCCCCCACCTTCAGCATAAAGCCCTGTCCCACACTTTGGGTTGGTGCGCCCGGCTTTCCAAAGCTTTCCTGATGAAAACGCGACATGGCAAACCCGGCCTCCCTTACCATGGCCTCAACTGCTGCCATATAGGCCTCGGGGCCGCAAACAAATAAGGTTCTCTCGCGCCAGTCGCTGACCAGAGTGTCCAGCCCTGATACCGTCAAGCGCCCCGGCCGCACTGGGGCACAGGGCAGATCCGAGCTATCCCCCTGTTCGATAACGTATCCGAGGCGAAAGCCGCTGTGGTTATTGGCCATGGACTCAAGCTTACGGGCAAATATCAGGTCATTCGCGCTCTTGGCACTGTGAACAAAAGCAATATCGGCACCGACACGGGTATCGGTCAGCCAACGGCTCATACTGAACATAGGCGTAATGCCGCAACCTGCGCTTAAAAACAAATACCTGTCGGCGGGAATATCCACCAGATTAAAGCTGCCGGATGGCCCCATCGCATCCAGGGCATGGCCGGGTCTTAAATTATCAATCAGATAATTGGAGACAAGGCCGCCCTCGACCCGCTTAACTGTGATGCTGATGCTGTAGGGCCTGGACGGTGAAGAAGACAGCGTATAGGCCCGGCTGTGGGGCTCACCGGCAATCTCCAGCAACAGGCTGATAAACTGGCCCGGCTTATAGTTGAAACGCACAGCTTGCCCTGCGGCTTCGAATCGAAACGTTACCACATCGTGGGTTTCATCAATCCGTTCCATGCAACAAAGGCGAAAAGGCGTGCCTGGTGGTAAATCCTGCCAGGGTTTGGCTGCCAGCAGGGCAGCGTCCCGGTGTTGACTCATAACTCGTTATCCCCAAAACAATGTAAAAGACGGCGCTTGGCGCCGTCTTGCATTAACTCAGGCGACATTCAGAATCGCATTCAAGTCGGCCTCGACCGTGGTGGTATTTTTAAGACCAAACTTGTCTTCCAGGACCTTGAGCAGGTTTGGAGTCAGGAACGCCGGCGGTGTAGGACCGGTGCGAATGTTCTTCACCCCAAGGGATAGCAGGGTCAGCAAAATCACGATTGCCTTTTGCTCAAACCAGGAAAGCACCAGACTCAGGGGCAGCGCGTTGATATCGCACTCAAACACCTCAGACAGGGCAATAGCAAGCTGAATAGCTGAGTAGGCATCGTTGCACTGGCCAATGTCGAGCAGCCTTGGAATACCGTTGATATCACCAAACTCCAACTTGTTGAACTTGTACTTGCCGCAGCCCAGTGTCAGGATCAGGCTGTCTTTCGGTGTTGCCTTGGCGAAATCGGTAAAATAGCTGCGTTCGGCCTTGTCACCATCACACCCCCCCACCAGGAAGAAGTGGCGGATACTGCCATTTTTCACATTTTCGACCACAGCCGGGGCCGCAGCCATCAGGGCATTACGGGCGAAGCCAATAGTGATTTCGTGAGGGATCTCATCGTATTGGAAACCTTCCAGCGATAGAGCTTTCTCAATCACGGCAGAAAAGTCATCACCTTCAAGGTGCACTACGCCCGGCCAGCCCACAATGCTGCGGGTAAAGATACGGTCGGCGTATTGACCAACGTTGGGATCAATAATGCAGTTTGAGGTCATCACCACGGCGCCGGGGAAGTTGGCAAACTCCTTCTGCTGGTTTTGCCATGCGCTACCGTAGTTACCCACCAGATGCGGATATTTTTTCAGCTCGGGATAGGCCAGCGCCGGCAGCATTTCACCATGGGTGTAAACATTTATCCCCTTGCCCTGGGTTTGCTGAAGGATCAGCTCAAGGTCCTTCATGTCATGGCCCGACACCAGAATCGCCTTGCCCTTTACCGGCTTGGTATTCACTTGAGTCGGTTCAGGGTGGCCGAAGGCGGCGGTTTCACCCTCATCGAGCATGGCCATCACCTTGAAGTTAAGCTGGCCTATGTCCATGGCGGCGGTAAAGAGTGCATCGGCATCTGCACTGTCGGTGCCAAGGAAAGCCATGATGCGATGAAATTCAGCGGCGATGTCCGCTGATTGCTGTTCAAGCACGCGTGCATGTTCGATATAGGCCGCAGCGCCCTTTAGACCATAGAGGCACAAGAGCCTTAAGGCCATCACATCCTCGTGTATCGCCTCTTTACCCAGGTTCGGCAGTGCCAGCTTGGCCTGCTCCAGAAGCTCTGGCTTGGAGGTGCCAAGCAGCAGGGAGGCACTGTCCGGCAAGGTATCAAGTCGAATACCAGCCTTTTGAGCGGCCTCAATGCTTTGGGTTTTGAGTTCGTTGCGCAGACTCTCGGCTTTTCGTGCATAGTCTATGATGCGCTCATCGTCGAAGTTCACGTTAGTCAGGGTTGCGAAAAAAGCTTTGGGGACAAAGGTATCTGCCTCAGTCGGAGCCAAGCCAAGCTCACGGGCTTTCACTGCCCAGGCAGAAACGCCTTTAAGCATATAAATCAGCAGATCTTGCAGGTCTGAGGTTGCCGCCAGCTTGCCGCACATGCCCTGGGCATAGCTGCAACCGTTGCCGGCAGGGGTACGAATGGTCTGTTCACACTGAATACAAAACACGACATGGCTCCTTAATATTTCATGCTTTATTTATGCATGTTAGGAGCGAAGGATACGGATATTGCTGCATTTAAAAAGCAGCAAAGCTCGGTTCCTTGAAGCAGATCATCTTAAGGCATTACTGATTTACAAAGAAAAAAGCGCCTTAAAGGACGCTTTTTTCATGAGGAACAGCGAGTTAAACAGAGCGCATATCATTAACGGATTGCAGCATGGCGCGGCTCTCGGTAAGAAACTGCTGTGAGTAATTACCAAACCAGGTTGACACCTCATTAAAGCGTGCGATAAAGCCAGCGCGGTCTCCGGCTTTCAGGAGTTCCAGCGCATCGCGGTAATTATCGAGGAAGTCTGAAATCGCCGTCAGGCTCTCTTCCTGAGCAAAGATAATGTCAGCGTACAGCTCACCGCTCTGGGCAAAAAGGCGCCCCACCATCGCAAGTTCCAAACGGTAGATGGGCGAGCTGAACTCCAGCAGTGTGTCGATATCTGCCTGTTCTCGGCAAAGGTTCAGGCCGTACACAAACGACGAGAAGTGACGCATGGCCTGCACCAGTTGCATCGCCTTATCGTGGCGACCCGCATCGGCCTCCACCAGTCTCGCTCCCCAAATACCAATCTGCTCCATCAGCCACTGATACTTCTCGCTGCCACGACCATGGCACACTACCACCACCTGCTTGGCAAGACTGCCCACGTCCGGGCCGAACATGGGGTGCAAGCCCACCACAGGGCCCTTGTGGGTCTCAAGCATGGCATTAAGCGGAGCCCCCTTGATGGAGGTGAGATCGGCAAGCACACAGTGCTCTGGTAAGTTGCCGAGGCGCTCGCGAATGAGCGAGCAAGTAGCGGCAATGGGCACCGTCACCAGCACCAAACCCGCACCGTTAAAAAGCTCGCCGGCGTGATCCCAATCGTCCTTGTCAAGGAGTCTCACCTCATAGCCGGACAGGGCAAACATCTGCGCAAACAACCGGCCAAGCTGACCCAGTCCCCCTATAATGACAACATGGCCCAGTTCCGGGTTCACCTGCTTGAAACCCACGTCTTTTTCGCTCATGTAGGATTCGCGCATCAGGCGTCTGAGAACGTCTTCAATCAGCTGCGGGCTTACACCCATGGCTTCGGCTTCGGCACGGCGTTTACCCAGCATGGCCGCCTCCCGGGAGGGCGCATAAATTGGCAGACCCGCCGCATGCTTGACTGTGCCAACCTGGGCCACCAAATCGAGACGCTTTCGAAGCAGTGACAGCAACTGGCTGTCGACACCATCAATCAGGCCCCGTAGGTTTTCCAGCTCGGCGGTGGTCTTTTCGGTCATATCAAATATCCTGTCAGCCATTGGCAGCCTTCAGCATAACAAATCTTGAAGGGATCACCGACGAAAGGCTCTCAGCACCTTCACGGAGCAAGGTTTCAGTCGTCTGCCAATCAATACAGGCATCGGTAACAGAAACGCCATACCTGAGCTCTGACAGGGGTTTATCACAGGGCTGGTTACCGGCATTGAGGTGACTTTCCAGCATCACGCCGATAATGGCATCACTGCCGGCGGCAACCTGGGCAAATACATCGCGGCACACGGGGTCCTGACGGTTGTGATCTTTTGAGGAGTTGCCGTGACTGCAATCTATGACCAATTTGGGATCGAGCCCGGCCCAGCGTACCTGCGCCTCACACTCGGCCACGCTGTCGGCATCATAGTTAGGCTTGCTGCCACCACGCAGTATGATGTGGCCATCGGGGTTACCGTTGGTTTGCAAAAGCGCCACCTGCCCTTCCTGATTAATGCCCATAAAGCGGTGACCGCTGGCGGCCGACTTCATTGCATTGATGGCCACATCCAACTTACCGTCGGTACCATTTTTAAAGCCCACCGGCATGGAAAGGCCCGAGGCCATTTCCCTGTGGGTCTGGGATTCAGTGGTGCGGGCGCCAATGGCAGACCAGGTGACAAGCTCAGAAATGTACTGAGGACTTATGGGGTCGAGCGCCTCTGTGGCCACTGGCAGCTCAAGCTCAGCCAGGAAAATCATCAACTCGCGAGCCAGACGTAATCCCTTTTCCACATCGAATGACTCATCCATGTCCGGGTCGTTAATCATCCCTTTCCAGCCCACTGTGGTGCGTGGCTTTTCGAAGTAGACCCGCATCAGAATAAAGAACTCATCTTTGAGTTCATCATGGAGCTTTTTAAGCTTAAGGGCGTATTCCTTGGCCGCGGCAATGTCGTGGATAGAGCAAGGCCCGGCCACCACCAGCAGACGTGGGTCGCGCTTGTGTACTATGTTCGCCACAGTGCGGCGGGAGCGCAAAATATACTGGTAACCATGCTCAGACAATGGCAGTTCGCGTTTCAGCTCCTGTGGCGTGATAAGCACCTTCTCGGCGCTAATGTGCACATTGTTGATGGTATCTTGCTGCATGGGATCACCTTCTGTGTTTAACGGCGCTGGCGCTGCCCCATCGACAACCTCAGCTGAGATTTATATATTCAAAAATGTATTTTTGTAATGCTACACCATTACAACAGAAAGCACAGTGTGCCTGTTTACTCGACGCCCTGCAAGCGCAGTTGATAAAAATTCACTCAAAATTCGCGAAGATGGCACCAAGAGGCGAGTGGAAAGGCTTTTCGGTGGAGAAATTGTGTTGTCAGCACAAACAAAAAACCGCCACGAGGGCGGTTTTCTGTGCGAACACTTGCGTCTTTTTTGGGCGATTACTTGGTCGCCAGCTTCTCACGGATACGTGCAGACTTACCTGAACGCTCACGCAGATAGTACAGCTTGGCGCGACGAACGCGGCCACGACGCTTAACTTCGATGCTGGAAATCAGAGGGCTGTGAGTTTGGAAAGCACGTTCCACACCTTCACCGTTAGAGATCTTACGAACGGTGAAAGCAGAGTGCAGACCACGGTTACGCTTGGCGATTACAACGCCTTCGAACGCCTGCAGACGCTCTTTGTCACCTTCTTTAACACGTACCTGAACCACTACGGTATCACCTGGGCCAAAATCAGGAACGTCTTTTTTCATTTGCTCATCGTTGAGCATCTTGATGATGTTGTTCATGTAAACTCCATACTAGAATTAACTGAGCTACGACTTCTGTGGACTGTCCATTTCGTCGACAAACTGCGCCAGCAGGCGGGTTTGTTCGTCAGTCAGAGCTAGATTTTCAAATAATTCCGGCCTTCTTAAAAAAGTTCTTCCGAGACTTTGTTTAAGACGCCAGCGTCTAATGTCTTCGTGGTTGCCACCGAGCAGCACTGCCGGTACGTCCAGTCCATCCAAAGATTCGGGCCGGGTGTAGTGAGGACAATCGAGCAAGCCATCGGAGAAGGAATCCTGCTCCGCCGACGCCTGTTTACCCAGCACGCCGGGTACCAGACGGGAGACTGCATCAATCAGGGTCATTGCCGGTAATTCACCGCCCGAAAGCACGTAATCACCGATTGACCACTCCTCGTCCACTTCAGTCTGAATGATGCGCTCATCGATACCTTCGTAGCGACCACACACCAGAATCAGCTTCTGCGTTTCTGCCAGCTCAGTTGCGCCTCGCTGTGTCAGCTTGCGCCCCTGTGGCGACAGATATATCACCTTGGCTCCGTCACCCGCCGCCGTTCTGGCAGCCTGGATGGCGTCCTTCAGTGGTTGCACCATCATCAACATTCCCGGGCCGCCGCCATAAGGCCTGTCGTCCACGGTTCTGTGTCTGTCATGGGTGAAATCACGGGGATTCCACGTGTGCAACTCCAGCAGGCCATTTTTGATGGCCCGACCCGTGACCCCAAAATCAGTGATGGCACGAAACATTTCGGGAAACAGGGTAACTACCCCTAACCACATGTTTGGTACCTCGATTTAGAAGTCAGGATCCCAATCCACAATGATCTGTTTTTCTGACAGTTTGACTTCAAGTACAAACTGGTCAGGCAGATACGGAATCATACGTTCCGTTTTGCCGAAAGCATCTTTGGCGTTGGCCTTAACCATGAGCACGTCGTTGGAGCCTGTTTCCAGGATCTGATCAACTTTACCCAGGTTGTAACCCTTGGTGTTCAGTACCTCACAGCCAATGAGATCGCGCCAATAGAACTCGTCTTCGGGCAACTCAGGCATTTGTTCGGCCAGGATCCCAATCTCACAGTTGGTGAGCATTTGAGCCTGCTCCCGGTTGCTGACTCCCTCCAGCTCGGCGACAACCGCCTTGCCGTGGAAGCGCCACTGGGACACCTTCACCTCGCGCCATTCGCCATGTTCTTTAAGAAGCCATGGTGAATAGTCGAAAATACCTTCAACGGAATCGGTATAGGCGGTGATCTTCATCCAACCCTTTACGCCGTAAGTAGAGCCGATTTTGCCTACTACTACAGGTTGTTGATTACTGCTCATCAATCTATACCTTCACGCCATTAAGCAGCAGCTTTACGGGCGTCTTTGATCAGCTTGGCTACGCGATCGGTAGTAGAAGCACCGTTGCCAACCCAGTGATCAACACGGTCCAGATCCAGACGCAGAGTTTCTTCCTGACCTTTGGCCAGTGGGTTGAAGAAACCAACGCGCTCGATGAAACGGCCGTCACGGGCGTTACGAGAGTCAGTTACTACGATGTTGTAGAAAGGACGCTTTTTAGCGCCGCCGCGAGCTAAACGAATGGTAACCATGCGTTTTTTTTCCTCTAATGATTTGCCAGAAGCAAAAATAAAAACTGGAACCCCGTGTTCGCAGAAGAGTCCCAGCAAGAAAGCCGGAGAATTTTACCTGAGTTTCAGGCGAATGCAACCGAAACTGGCCAATTTTACGGCTGCACTGCGTCCGGGCTTAACGCCCGGGAAGCTTCATGCCGCCGGGCATCATACCGCCCATGGCGCGCATCATTTTCTGCATACCACCCTTGGAAGACATCTTCTTCATCATCTTCTGCATCTGGGTGAATTGTTTAAGTAGACGGTTAACGTCTTGAATTTGTGTGCCACTACCCGCAGCGATACGGCGCTTGCGAGAGCCCTTGATGATATCCGGATTCTGGCGCTCACCCGGGGTCATGGAGTTAATAATAGCCTCCATTTGGCGGGTCATTTTACCATCCTGGATTTGTGCCATGGCTTCCGGTGGCAGCTGACCAACGCCGGGCAATTTTTCCAGCAGGCCCATCATGCCGCCCATGTTTTTCATCTGCTGCAGCTGCTCGCGGAAGTCTTCGAGGTCGAAATTACCACCCGATTTGACCTTGGAGGCCAACTTCATGGCTTTTTCTTTATCGACGCCGCGCTCAACCTGCTCAATCAGGGAGAGTACGTCACCCATACCGAGAATACGCGAGGCAACACGGTCGGGGTGGAATGGCTCAAGGGCATCGGTCTTTTCGCCGACACCGAGGAACTTAATGGGCTTGCCTGTGATGTGGCGGATAGACAGCGCCGCACCACCGCGGGCATCACCGTCCACCTTGGTCAGTACCACGCCGGTGAGCGGCAGCGCCTCATTAAAGGCCTTGGCCGTGTTGGCAGCATCCTGACCCGTCATGGCGTCTACCACGAACAAGGTTTCAATGGGCTTGACCGCGGCATGCAGCGCCTTGATCTCATCCATCATGGCTTCATCGACGTGCAGGCGACCCGCAGTATCGAGGATGACTACATCGATGAATTTCAGCTTAGCATGGGAAATCGCGGCATTGGCAATGTCGATGGGCTTTTGGCTGACATCGGAGGGGAAGAATTCCACTTCCACTTCTTTGGCCAGGGTTTCGAGCTGTTTAATCGCTGCAGGACGGTAAACGTCGGCGCTGACCACCAACACCGATTTTTTATGGCGGGTACGCAGGAACTTGGAAAGCTTGGCCACAGAGGTGGTTTTACCCGCCCCCTGCAGACCCGCCATCATGATCACCGCAGGAGGCTGGGCGGCGAGATTCAGGGCCTCGTTGGCCTCACCCATCGCCTTTTCAAGCTCACTTTGAACGATTTTGACAAACACCTGACCTGGCGTCAGGCTCTTGGCCACTTCCTGGCCTACCGCGCGCTCTTTAACGGCATTCACAAATTCACGGACAACCGGCAAGGCCACATCGGCCTCCAGGAGCGCCATACGGACTTCCCGCAGGGTGTCTTTAATGTTGTCTTCCGTTAAGCGACCGCGACCACTGATAGTCTTCAGCGTACGCGACAGTCTGTCGGTCAGGTTCTCAAACATCGTCCTGTGCAAACCTTTAATAATGTCAAATGTGGGCTTGTATTATAGCGATGCCTGCGGTTTATGCTACCTGTCCGCTTGCCTGTATGGATGGCAGATAAGGAATAGTGCGGCTAACAATCAGAATTGGCTAAAATTTGCAACTCACATCACTGCCCATTTGCTAAAGGGTCGTGTTATTCTAATTTCCAAATCGCCAATCCCGCTCTCGCAACGCGAAGCACTAGAGTAACTAAAAGCAGGTTGTAACCCATGGTTCTTTTCTCTGCGTCAGCCATGTTCTTCTACTGTATCGCCCTGATACTGGTGACCAGTCGACTGTTTCACGCCGAAGGCCCCAACCGTCGTGCCGTGGCCGCCGTGGCCTCCATCGCTGTGGTATTGCACGCCGCCGCCCTGCAGCAAGCCATTTTCACCGACGAAGGCCAGAATTTCAGCCTCACCAATGTGATTTCACTGGTGAACTGGATTATCGCTTTTACCTTCAGCATTCTTATTTTCCGCTTGAAAGTGATAGTGGTTGTGCCTGTGGTGTATGCCTGCTCGGTGTTATCTGTGGCACTCTTGTGGCTGGTGCCCCCCAAGTACATAACCCACTTCGAACATAATCCTGAGGTGCTGGCCCACGTTGTGCTGTCACTCATGGCCTACAGTGCGCTGATGATAGCAGCCCTGTACGCCATTCAGCTGGCGATGATCCAAAACAAGCTTAAGAAAAAGCAGCTGATGTTAAGCCCTGCCATGCCGCCACTGATGACGGTGGAAAAGCAGCTGTATCACTTGGTGATCATCGGTATGATTCTGCTGAGCCTTGGTCTGGCCACCGGCTTTATCTTCCTCGATGACATGTTTGCCGAGGGCAAAGGCCATAAAGCCATACTCTCCATCATGGCCTGGTTTGTTTACATCGCCATGCTGTGGCAACAATATTCTGTCGGTTGCCGCATCCGTACTGCCATAGCCTACACCCTGACCGGCGCCACCCTGTTGTCGCTCGCCTATTTTGGCGCCCGAATCGTCAAGGAACTCATACTCAATTAAGTTCCCGGCCAAGGGGCTTAGCCCCTTGGCTAACTTGACACCCCTTTAAAATGCCAGTATTTACTTACATCTCCTGGCCATAGTGGAGCCTTTGCTTGGACGCGATATCGACCGGAACACTCCTGCTGTCCCTGTTAGTGTTAATCCTGATTTCTGCCTATTTCTCTGGCTCTGAAACTGCCATGATGTCACTGAACCGCTATCGGCTCAGACACCTTGCCGGCAGTGGTCACAAGGGTGCCAAACGGGCGCTGAAGCTGCTCGACCGCCCCGACCGTTTGATAGGCCTTATCCTGATTGGTAACAACCTGGTCAATATTCTTGCTTCAGCCATTGCCACCATCATTGGTATGCGGATTTGGGGGGATGTGGGTGTAGCCATAGCAACCGGGTTACTCACTGTGGTGGTGTTGGTATTTGCTGAAGTCACCCCCAAGACGGTGGCGGCCCTGCACCCTGAGCGTATCGCTTACCCCTCGAGTTTGCTGCTTAGATGGTTGCTGGTCATATTGCAGCCTCTGGTGAAGTTGATGAACATCATCACATCAGGCATTTTGCGGCTTATCGGTATTCGCAACGTAGCGACCAATGATGCCCTGAGCCAGGAAGAACTGCGCACCGTGGTGCACGAGGCAGGTGCTCTTATTCCCCAACGCCACCAGGACATGCTGCTGTCTATCCTCGACCTCGAGAAGGTGACAGTGGAAGACATTATGATCACCCGCGCCGAAATCTACGCCATCAACGTTAACGATGATTTTAAGCAGATCAATCGCCAGGTGGTTACCAGTCCACACACCCGGGTATTGGTATACCGCGATACCATAGACGATGCTGTGGGCTTTATTCACTTAAGGGATGCCCTGCGCCTGCAGTCCAAAGAAGAATTCAGCAAAGCGACCCTGCTCAGGGCAGTGAAAGAGCTCTACTTTATCCCCGAAGGCACTCCCCTTAACGTGCAGCTGGCCAACTTCCAGCAAAACAAGGAACGTATCGGTCTGGTGGTGGATGAATACGGTGATATTCAGGGTCTGGTAACGCTTGAAGACATTCTTGAGGAGATTGTGGGTGACTTCACCACCTCCATGGTGCCCACCGCCAGCGAGGAAATCCATCCTCAGGAAGATGGCAGCCTGCTTATTGATGCCAGTATCAACATCCGTGAGCTGAACAAAGAGATGAAGTGGGACTTACCCATCGATGGCCCCAAGACGCTGAACGGCCTTATCCTGGAATATCTGGAGGACATCCCCTCCCCCAACACCAGCTTGCGCCTTGAAGGCTATCCGATTGAAGTCATGGAGGTGGCCGAAAATATGGTGAAGACCGTAAGGGTAATGCCCGACCTGTATCAGGCCCCCGATAACGCAAAAAAGACGCCCTGAGCGTCTTTTTTCTTTTCCCGAGTCAACGACTCAAGCTGTCTTGCGACTCGCTTCAAGGGCCTTGCGCAGGGCTATGGCCTGGGGGGTTATCTCTCGCTCAAGCGCCTTTTCAAGTCCCAGGGCAAAGTACACTTCGGCCATCAAAAAGAAAGGCCCTATCAACAGCTGATTCATATCATCCACAAACGCCGGTTTTGCCTTTTCGTACTTATGGCCAATGAGTTGAAACACCCAGCCAATAACAAACACCACGGCAGCTATCCATGTGGCTTGTGGCATTGCAGCCATCATGTCTGAGGTGTACAGCACCGGCAGGATAAACACCAGCATGCCCGCGGCAAGGCGTACATGCAATTTAACGTAGTAAGCGAGCACTATCAGGGTAAACACCATGGCTGCGCTGGCCTCGCCCAAGCTGCCAAGCTCAAACCGAATAAGCCCGAGCCACACAAAGGCTGACCAGATTATCAGCGGTATACCGACAAAGTGGGTTTTCATATTGGTGGGATTCAGGTGCACACTCTTGTAGCGCGCAAGCTGCTCGGCGGCGGTCTTCATATTGCTCTCCTTGGCATGGATGATTGTTGTGGCGTTAGTGTCTTGTCCGCAGACTCGGCGCACAAAGTGGTACGTGTGTACCAGTAAAACAAAGAACCTGGCCTTTAACAAGCCACAAAAAAGGGAGCCAGGCTCCCTTCAGTTTTTACATAAGATGGCTGTTGCCACTGCATAATGTCGCTCGTCGGCGATAGACAGCCTAATCTGATCCGCACCAAGCTGATGCATCCTGTCGAGGGCGCCGTCGGTAAGGCGCACACAGGGAGCGCCAAACTCATCGCTGTAGGTTTCGATATGTTGAAATGACACGCCGCGACCTATGCCGGTACCCAATGCCTTTGCTACCGCCTCCTTGGCGGCAAAACGCTTGGCCAGATACAGCTCGCGCTGACCGCTGCCGACAAAAATCGCCAGCTCGGATTCAGTCAGCACCCGCTTGGCGAGGCGATCGCCGCCACGTTCAAGTTGGCTGCGAATACGCTCAATCTCAACTATGTCAGTCCCCAGCCCCAGCACTGACATTATTCGCCCCGACGACCTTCAAGCATCAGCTGCTTCATGTCACGTACGGCCTTTTCCAGACCATCGATAGCGGCACGGGCAACAATGGCGTGACCGATGTTGAGCTCATACAGCTCAGGAATGGCAGCGATGGGCTTTACGTTATGGTAGTGCAGGCCGTGGCCGGCATTCACGGTAATTCCCAAGCCATGGGCATATTTGGCCATGGAAGCGATACGCTTAAGCTCGGTTTCTGCTTCGGCCTCGGTGTGGGCATCGGCGTAACAGCCGGTGTGGATCTCTATATAAGGCGCGCCAACTTCGTGGGCGGCGTCGATTTGAGTCTTGTCGGCATCGATAAAGAGAGACACCAGAATCCCCTGGGCAGCCAAACGCTCCACGGCTGCGCGGATTTTATCTTTCTGACCCGCGACGTCCAGGCCACCTTCCGTGGTCAGCTCTTCACGCTTCTCTGGCACCAAACACACATAAGTGGGTTTTACCTCACAGGCGATATTGAGCATCTCTTCGGTAACGGCACACTCGAAGTTCATCCGGGTCTTCAGGGTTTTGGCCAGCAGGTAAACATCGCGGTCTATGATATGGCGCCTGTCTTCACGCAGGTGAATGGTGATGCCATCGGCACCTGCATGCTCAGCCACGGCGGCGGCGTGCACGGGATCGGGGTAGTTGGTGCCACGGGCCTGACGCAGGGTGGCGATGTGGTCGATGTTCACGCCCAGAAGAATGCGGCTCATCGGGTACTCCTTCAGAATTGTCTTGGCAATATTGATTGGCATTGTACTGAATCCCCCTTCGCCTTGATATAGCCGGGTAAGCATTTGCCACTGAAAGCAAGCGCTTGTGTGAACTCAGCTTTTGTTTCGGTTGGCAAAGAGTTGACGGCTGACCAAGGGCTTACTGCCCACAAAGGGCGCCAGCAAAAATCGCAGCAACTGCCGGGCCGCGGCAAAATCGGCTTCTGAGAGTTCCTTCTGTGCCAAAGCAAGAATCGCCCGACCTGAAATGGCTTTCTCAAGAGTGCTGGGGGCAAGCCCCCCCTCGGGGCAAGGACGATAGGCACATTCGGCACTGATGGCCGCGCCCAGGGTATCATCCGAGAGCGATGGACAGGCACCGAGTTCTTCAAGCAGTGACAACTCAAAGTATCTCAGCTGGCTTTGACAAAAGCCCTTGGCCATGGACATCAAGGTCTGGTGATAGTTGAAAAACAGCCCTTCACCGGCGTGGCTGTGGCTGAGGCAACGCATCAGGAGCTCATTGAGATACATGGCGGCGTAGAGGGCATCGCCCTGCAGCGGAATGGCGGGGGCATAGGCTTCGGGCTGGATAAGGGTTCTGAGCTCCCCCTTGCCCGACAGTGAAAACAGTAAGGGCTGGAAGGGTTGCAGCAGCGCCCGGCTTGAGCGCTTGCCGCTGCCGAGCCGCGCAATGGCGTCGACCCGACCTGCGCCATCCACCAACAGGTTCACGATGGCGCTGTTTTCCCGATAGGGACGCGAATGCAGCAGGTAACCCCTTTCCATCGCGGCCCCGGGATTAATCTTCGCCGTAACCCAGGCTGCGAAGTGCCCGCTCGTCGTCGGCCCAGCCGGATTTCACCTTCACCCACACTTCAAGGAACACCTTGTTATCAAACAGGCGCTCCATGTCTTTACGGGCCTCGGTGGCGATGGTGCGAATACGTTCGCCCTTTTTACCAATCACCATACGCTTCTGGCCATCACGCTCGACCAGCACCAGGGCATTGATTTGGTAAACGCCGTTTTCCATCATTTTGAACTGTTCGATTTCCACGGTGGCATCGTAGGGCAGTTCATCACCGAGGAAGCGCATCAGCTTTTCACGGACAATCTCAGAGGCCATAAAGCGCTGGCTGCGGTCAGTTACATAGTCTTCGGGGAAGAAGAACACAGACTCGGGCAGCGATTCACGGGCCAGGTCCAACAGTCGCTCCACGTTGGTGCCCTGCTTTGCAGATACCGGCACTATGTCATCGAAGGGGTATTTTTTGGATACTTCGATAAGGTACGGGAACAGCTCTTCTTTTTCCTTGATACCATCAACCTTGTTGATGGCAAGCACCGTCTTGCGATGCTCACCGCCGCGGCGCAGCTTGTTGAGTACCATTTCATCGTCGGCAGTCCATTCCATGCCATCTACCACAAAGATCACCATGGACACATCGGCCAGAGAACTGGCAGCAGCACGGTTCATCAGGCGGTTGATGGCACGCTTTTCTTCGATGTGCAGACCGGGGGTATCAATAAAAACGATTTGATTCGGCCCTTCGGTATGAATACCCATAATGCGGTGACGGGTGGTCTGCGGCTTACGGGAAGTAATACTGATTTTTTGCTTTAGCAACTTGTTGAGCAAGGTGGATTTACCTACGTTGGGACGACCAACGATGGCCACCATACCGCAATAGGTCACATCGTAGTGCTCTTCGGGCTGATTCTGGCTGTTCATGCGTGCCAGCAGATCTTCCAGGCTCGGTTCGTTTTCCGGTACACCTGGTTCGGGTTTCTTGCTCATTGATTCAATAATTCCAAAACTTGTGCCGCCGCCATTTGTTCGGCTTTACGGCGAGAACTGCCCACACCCACGACGGCGTCGGCAAGGTCGGTCACCCGGCATTCCACGGTAAAGGTCTGATCGTGAGCCTCACCTTCTACCTGGGTTACCTGATATTCAGGCAGGGGCTTTTTAATGCCCTGCAAATATTCCTGCAGCAGGGTCTTGGCATCCTTTTGGCCAATCCCGGGCTTGATGTCGGCAAGCCGCTTTTCATACCAGCCCAGCAATAAGCTGCGGCAGGTTTCCAGGTCTGCATCCAAATACACAGCGCCTATGATGGCTTCAACTGCGTCAGCAAGGATAGACTCTCGTCTGAACCCGCCGCTTTTGAGTTCACCGGGCCCCAGATTGAGGTAGTCCCCCAGCTTGAACTCCTTGGCAATCACCGCCAGGGTATCGCCGCGCACCAGGGTGGCGCGCATACGGCTCAAGTCACCTTCGGTGGCTTTGGGAAACTGATGAAACAGCGCGTCGGAAATGACGATAGAGAGGATGGAGTCGCCTAAAAACTCCAGCCGCTCATTATGCAGATTCGAGGCACTTCTATGGGTCAGGGCCTGCTCAAGCAAGCGGATATCGCTGAACTCATAACCCAGAGTCCGACAGAGTCTGGGCAGATTTTTAATAGGTTCCATCATGCTCACTGGATACCGCCCACACGCTCAAAACGTACCCCTGTAGGCACCCAGGTTGGCAGCACATCAGAAGGCTTGCGGTCAAACTCAAAGCTTATCCAAATGGCCACGGCTTTACCCACCAGATTTTCTTCGGGCACAAAGCCCCAGAAACGGCTGTCGGTACTGTTGTCACGGTTATCCCCCATCACAAAGTACTGGCCTTCAGGCACCACAAACTCACCGGCTGCCACTGTGCCTTTGCGGTAGAACATGCCGCGCATGTCTGGTCGGGATGGATTGATCAAAATCTCATGTTCCACCTCGCCAAGCTGCTCTTTATAGTGCTTGAGGCGGACACCATCCTGCACAAACTCGCTGTCGCCAAGGGGGATGCGGTCCACCTTGGCGGGGACGCTCTGGCAGACCTCGCCTTCGACGCAGGCGCGCTGTATGTACAGTTCTTTGTTTTGATAAAACACGCGGTCTCCCGGCAGGCCTACCACACGCTTAATATAGTCAATTCTGGGTTCTTCCGGGTATTTGAAGACCACCACGTCGCCGCGCTCCGGCTTACCCGTGGCGATAATTTCTTTACGCCACATGGGTTCTTTAATGCCATAGCTGAACTTTTCTACCAGGATAAAGTCTCCCACCAGCAGGGTTGGCATCATGGAACCTGACGGAATTTGAAATGGCTCATACAGGAAAGATCGCAGCACCAGCACAAAGGCGATGACCGGAAACACAGAGTGGGCCGTTTCAACAATGTAAGGCTCTTTAGTGATGGCCTCGACGGCTTCGTCTGAGAGATTGGCATCGCCCGACTGGGCCACTGCCAGGGCCGCCTTGCGCTTGGGGGCCTGAAACAGCACATCAAACAGCCAAATCAACCCTGACACCAGGGTAACTATCACCAGAATTTGTGAAAAATACGCAGCCATTAACGGGGTAACTCCTTGGCGTTAAAAGTGATTGGCTTAACTCTGTGGCAAAGAAAATTGACTCAGAGCCAGTCGCTTTGGTGAGCACACCCAGAGGATCTGCTAACCAAAGCGCCGCATACTGCGGCGCCTTTATCGTTGTTTTACCTAAGCAAGGCTTAGGGAAGCAAGTAAAAGAGTGTGATCATTCGTTAAGCTTGAGCACTGCGAGGAAGGCTTCCTGAGGTACTTCCACGTTACCCAGTTGCTTCATCCGCTTCTTACCTTCTTTCTGCTTCTGCAACAGTTTCTTCTTACGGGACACGTCACCACCGTAACACTTGGCCGTTACGTCCTTACGCAAGGCCTTCACGGTAGAACGGGCAACAACCTGGTTACCCACGGCGGCCTGAATCGCGATATCAAACATCTGCCTTGGGATCAGCTCTTTCATCTTCTCCACCAGGGCAATACCCTTGTGACGGATGTTGGAGCGGTGAATGATCATCGCCAGCGCGTCTACCCGGTCACCGTTGATGAGCACGTCCAGACGCACCATGTCAGCGGGCTCGAAGCGAATGAAGTTATATTCCAGCGAGGCATAACCACGGCTGGTCGACTTGAGGCGGTCGAAGAAGTCCATCACCACTTCGGCGGCGGGAATATCGTAAGTCAGTGCCACCTGGTTACCGTGGTAAACCATGTTCTTCTGTACGCCACGCTTCTCGATACACAGGGTAATCACGTTACCCAGGTAATCTTTTGGCACCAGGATGTTGGCCTGAACGATAGGCTCACGCATCTCTTCGATGTGGTTGATAGCCGGCAGGTCGGACGGGTTATCCACGTACACGGTTTCGCCGTTGGTCATCAACACTTCGTATTCCACGGTAGGCGCCGTGGTGATGAGGTCCAGATCGTATTCACGCTCCAGACGCTCCTGGATGATTTCCATGTGCAGCAGGCCGAGGTAACCGATACGGAAACCAAAGCCCAGTGCCGAAGAGGTTTCAGGCTCAAACTGCAAAGAAGCATCGTTCAGGCTGAGCTTATTCAGCGCATCACGGAAGCTTTCATAGTCGTCGGTGGAAATGGTAAACACACCGGCGTATACCTGAGGCTTAGCCTTCTTAAAGCCCGGCAGCGGCTTGTCGGCACCGTGCTTGGCCAGGGTCAGGGTATCACCCACGGGCGCGCCGTGAATTTCCTTGATACCGGCGATAACATAGCCAACCTGACCGGTTTTCAGCTCAGCCTGGTCTTTCATCTTCGGCGTGAAGATACCGACGCGGTCAGCGTTGTAAGCCTGGCCAGTGCTCATCACCTTGAACTTTTCACCCTTCTTGAGCACGCCGTTCTTGATACGCACCAGTGACACCACGCCGAGGTAGCTGTCGAACCAGGAGTCGATGATAAGTGCCTGCAGCGGCGCCTCAGGGTCGCCTTCTGGGGAAGGGATCTGCGCGACTATGGTTTCAAGCACTTCATCGATGCCGACACCGGTCTTGGCAGAGCAGCGCACCGCATTCTGGGCTTCGATGCCAACGATGTCTTCAATCTCGGTAGCCACACGCTCAGGCTCGGCCTGGGGCAGGTCGATTTTGTTCAGTACCGGTACCACTTCCAGATCCATTTCCAGCGCGGTATAGCAGTTGGCCAATGTCTGGGCTTCTACGCCCTGACCGGCATCCACCACCAGGAGTGCGCCTTCACAGGCAGCGAGTGAACGGGATACTTCATAGGAGAAGTCCACGTGGCCGGGGGTATCAATAAAGTTCAGCTGATAGGTCTCACCATTTTTGGCGGTGTAGTCCAGGGTCACGCTTTGGGCTTTAATGGTAATGCCACGCTCGCGCTCAAGATCCATGGAGTCCAGGACCTGTTCGGCCATCTCACGGTCCGTTAGACCACCACACACCTGAATAAGGCGATCAGACAGAGTGGACTTGCCGTGGTCGATGTGGGCAATGATGGAGAAGTTTCTAATGTGTTTCATTCTTCGGTAATGACCAAACTAAAAATGGAAGACAAAATCAAAGGTGCGAAATTGTACCCGATTACGGGGGTAATACCAATCTGATCCGCAGGAAAGTCAGACTGCTTTAGTCAGGCAAGAGGGTTCCACCGCTTTGCCCAGGCGGGCGAGGATGACAGGTTGAGTTTGACGCTCTAGGTTTTTGGCAAGCCGCTTTCCCCAGAGCCAGGCCACTATGGCCCCCAGCAGCGAAAACACCAGACTGGCAGTTTCACTGCCGAAGCTTAACGCTGAGCCTGCCATCTTGCCGCCAAAGGCTCCCAGGAGCAAACCGACAAGTGGCAGCAGGTAGACCAGCGCCGCCGCTTTGAGCAGCGCAGATTCAGGCAGACCGAGGCGAATAAGCTCACCCTCTTCAAACGCCTCAGTGCTTTTGATTGAGAACTGCTGGGTCTTACCGGCAAAGGCGCTGGCGATGGCACCCGTGCCGCAGCTTTCGCTGGCTGCGCAGTGTCCACAGGCAGTCTTAACCTCGACTTCGACCGTCACCCAGCCTGAGGATTCGACCCGCACGACACGGGCCAGCTCTTCCATCATGATGATTTATCCAGCGCCAGGCTGCGGATAATACGGCTTAAGGTGGCCATTGGCACACGCCCTACCGCGACCACCTCGGCATTACCCACTTTTTCGCTGACAAGCCCAAGGCCGTTGCGGGTCATGAGCTCGTCTGGCATGGGCACATTACCGGCGCGGCCAACATAGACAGAGATATTGGCGATGCCGTCGGTGATGGCGACATACTCCACCGGCTCCTGTGAGCCCATCAATCTGTGATGATCCCTTGCCACCACCTTGAAGCCTTCCGGCAACCAGGTGAAAGTCCAATTTTGGCCATCGTGCCTGTCCAGTTGATTAATCACCGGTGGCCAGTCCTGTTTGGCGGCTTCCACCAGGAGGGGAGCAGGCTCTTCGAGCACCAACAGCTCCACCACCATGATCTGCTCCAACAGATCTTTCTCGTCGGTCAAAAGCTCGTAGCGCAGTGGCAAATAGGTTTCCATATCCACCCAAACCTGCAGTGGATAACGGTGGGGGTCGTTGGGAATGAAGCGCACCAATTGCCCCGGACGCCCGGCAATGCGACTGCGTCCCCCAAGAACAAACTGGTAACCCGCCTCGATGGCGGAGGGCGCACTGGCGAACACCGCTGGCCACAGCCCCTGAATTCTGTCGGCATTTACCGTAAACGCCGGCTGGTCGTGCTCGATAAAGGTCACCCTGTTATCAATACGGACAGCGTTTTTAATTGGCCCATTAAGATGCTCAAGGAAAGCGACCTCCTGACCATTGACCTTGCCATGGAGGTAAACCAGAGGACGTATATGGTCGGCCTGAAGATGAATGACCGACATTTTGAACTGTTCTTGATTGAGAGCCCGGCTCATTTCCTCAAGCCAGGCCTTGGCAGACAGGTCCTGGGCAGATACCGGCAGGACCATGACCACGAGGGCCAGAAGAATGGATCGCAAGCTAACTCCTTCAGCGATTGACTGGAATTGGGGTAACCTCGCTATTGTCGTCCACAACCGCACCTGTGTTCAATCTCTGCTGCAACATATGATCTTGCAGATACGCATTGATACGGCGGCGCTGCTCCAGCAACTGATCGTTGGCATTGCCCTGATTTTGATTGGCAACCGGTCCGGTTTGCAAGCTAACAGGCGTCGCTGTGCCCACCAAAGGACGGGTGTTGAGCACAGGCAGTGGCGCATCATCCTGTGTACTCTGATAATTCTGAACCCCGACTACCGCCATCAGCGCAACGGCTGCGGCTATACCGTACTGCCCGAGCTGGCGCATGAAGGGCACAACCACAGCACGGGAAGGTGCCTGTGTAGGTGCTTCGCGCTCAACCTTGGGTGCCAGGATAGTAGGTTCATCCTCGAGTGCGGCCGCAATGCGGGCAGACAAATCGAGTGGCATTGCCTGAGGCAACTCATCGCGCATGGCATCACCCATCAGGTGATAACGCTGCCACTTGGCATGAGAATCCGTATCTGCGGCAAGCTCGGCAAGAGTCTGACGATCGGTTTCGCCATCAACACTCGCAGATACCCATTCCTGTCCTGTCTTTTCCATTACTCAAGTCTCTCTTAAGGGTGCAAAAACATGGCTGACGTACCCTGAGGGTTCTCAGGACTCCAGCAGCGGCTGCAGCTTCCTGTCTATCACTTCCCGCGCTCTGAAAATTCGCGAACGTACTGTGCCCACAGGGCATTCCATCACGTTGGCGATATCCTCGTAGCTCATACCATCCAGCTCACGCAGGGAAATGGCCATCTTTAACTCTTCGGGCAACTCTTCCAACGTTTCAAACACCACACGCTTGATTTCGTCAGACAACATCAGCCGCTCCGGCGAGGCAAACTCTTTTAATGCATCACTGCCGTCATAATACTCGGCATCATCGGCATCCACATCGTTGGCCGGCGCTCGGCGGCCCTGAGAAACCAGATAATTTTTTGCCGTGTTGACCGCGATGCGGTACAGCCAGGTGTAAAACGCACTTTCGCCTCGGAAATTAGCCAGTGCCCGATATGCCTTGATAAAGGCTTCCTGTGCCACATCGGCCACATCGGCCTGATTGCGCACGTAACGGGAAATCAGGTTAATCACCCTACTCTGGTAACGGAGCACCAGAAGGTTGAATGCGTTTTTATCTCCCTGCTGCACCAGCTCTACGAGCTCTTGATCGCTTTTTTGTCCACTCATTCGAGCCGACTTCTCCCAAATCTAACACACTGATTTTTCAGTCGCTCGAATCATAACTACCTATGTAGACCAGCGTATATTGAAAAAGTTCTGCGATTTTTATTAAAAAAACCCCGGATGGGGCAAGTACCCTAAATTCCCAACAAGGTTTATCATAGCGGGACATTTGAATACGTCATGATACCCGATGAAACAAGCAGTTGAACACCAGTCAGACATTCTGGTCATCGGCAGCGGTGCTGCTGGCCTGACTTTGGCACTCCATCTTGCTGAAAAAGCAAAGGTAATTCTGATTTCCAAAGGGCCGCTCAGTGAGGGGTCTACCCTGTACGCCCAGGGAGGCATCGCCTCAGTGTTTGACGAGGGCGACACCATTGAGTCCCACGTCGAGGACACCCTGGTGGCCGGGGCGGGTATCTGCGATGAGGCAGTGGTCACCTACACCGCAGCCAATGCCAAGGCGGCCATGCAGTGGCTAATCAGCTGTGGCGTGCCCTTCGATAAAGAAGAGCACATCACCAACGAAGCCCAGCCTTACCACCTGACCCGGGAAGGCGGACACAGCCATAGGCGAATTCTGCACGCCGCAGACGCCACCGGTAAAGCGGTGCAGACAACCTTGCAGGAGCTGGCAGCAAACCACCCCAATATTCAGGTGCTGGAACGCTACAACGCCATCGACCTTATCACCACCCGCAAACTGGGCCGCACCGGCAATCGGGTGCTCGGCGCCTACGTGTGGAACCGAAGCTTGGAGCAGGTGGAGACAGTAAAGGCCCGCTTTGTGGCGCTCGCCACCGGCGGCAGCTCCAAGGTGTATCAGTACACATCCAACCCTGATGTGGCCAGCGGCGATGGCATCGCCATGGCATGGCGTGCTGGCTGCCGGGTGGCCAATATGGAATTCAACCAATTCCACCCGACCTGTCTGTACCATGCAGAGGCACGTAACTTTTTGCTCACCGAAGCGCTGCGGGGTGAAGGCGCCTATTTGCGCCGCCCCGATGGCAGCCGCTTTATGCCTGACTTCGATGAGCGTGCCGAACTCGCGCCCCGGGATATTGTGGCCCGCGCCATCGACTATGAAATGAAGCGCCTGGGGGTGGACTGCATGTATCTGGACATCAGCCACAAACCCGCAGACTTTATCGTAAAGCACTTCCCCACCATCCACAGCCGCTGTCTGGAATTGGGCCTGGACATAACCAAAGAACCCATCCCAATAGTGCCCGCCGCCCACTACACCTGTGGCGGTGTGATGACAGATTTGCATGGCCAGACGGATCTCAACGGTCTCTATGCCATAGGTGAAGTGGCCTACACGGGTCTCCATGGCGCCAATCGCCTTGCCAGCAACTCGCTGCTGGAGTGCCTGGTGTTTGCCCGCGCTGCGGCGCAGGACATTGAGAGTTTGTTGGGCAAAATCGCCATGCCGGGTCAACTGCCCGCCTGGGATGAAAGCCGGGTAAGCAACTCAGATGAAGAGGTAGTCATTGCCCACAACTGGCACGAGCTGCGCCTCTTTATGTGGGACTACGTGGGTATTGTACGCACCGACAAACGCCTCGAGCGGGCGCTGCGAAGAGTGACCATGCTGCAACAGGAAATTCAGGAGTATTACTCCAACTTCCGGGTCAGCAATAACCTGCTGGAACTGCGTAATCTGGTGCAGGTGGCCGAGCTTATCATTCGCTGCGCCATGGCACGTAAAGAAAGCCGCGGTCTGCACTGCAACCTCGACCATCCCGAGAAACTGCCGGTATCGGGTCCTACGATTCTAAGTCCCGAGCGTTAATCGACAGCAGCAAACGACACAAATCCCGATAAGACCCATCTTCGAGCATATCGGCAAAAACAAAAAGAAGGCGGCCCTGGCCGCTTTCTTTTTTTATCAGCAGGACACAAGCAAGTGGCATCACCCATGCCCGCCGCACCCGGTGGCGGCCTTCGCTGTCGTCCAAATCACCGTTGTCACATAATCCAAATTGCCAACGCCAGCCCTTAAGCCGCCACAGCGAGTAGATAAAGAATCCGCTCACTGCGCCTGCTGTCAGTAATTGAAAGGCAAAAACAGGGATGGGCAGATTGGCAGGCCACGCGAGAAAAGAGGTAAGGAAGAGCGCCCAAAGGATCACCACCGAGAAGTACTGATCCTTTGATGCAGAGAGAGAAAAATTAAGGCGCCGGACGTCCACGAACTGTGACTACCATGTCAGCAAGTTCAGGATCAGGGCATTGTTCGTGCCCCATGAACCAGGCAAAGAGTTCAGGGTCTTCACAGGCCAGCAGTCTTACAAACACAGCCTTCTGCTCGTCGCTCAACGCCTCATAATGGTTTTCCACAAAAGGCTGGAACAACACATCCAGCTCCAGCATGCCACGGCGACAGGCCCAGCGAACGCGGGCAATACTCATCAACTCAGTCACTTGTTGCTTCCTTAAGCCTCTGAAAATTTGCGGCCAAGTTTAACAGGAATTTGGCAACTGGGCACCCTGGCGCCATTTAAGACAGGGGCGGCTTGTTTAAAAGCTCTGTACCTGGCTGTCGAGCCCTGAAAACAAGTCATCAAAACGTGTCTCAAGCAGCCTTTTCACTGCGGGATGCTGGATCATGCGCTCGGCGAACATCACATGATATTCCTCGCGTACGTCCAGGGTTTCCCCCAGCACCTGCATGCCATGTCCCAATATGTCCTGCTTGTAAATCGATGGCGCCACAAAAATGCCTTGCCCGAAATAACCGAAGGCTTTCATCATGGCAGCGTCGTCGAACTCCCCAAGAATACGCACTTCGAGATTCTTTTCGGCAAACCAGCGATGAAGCTGCTGCCCAAGACTGGTTCGCTTACCCGGGATCAGCAGCTTGTCTTGCTCAAGGCAGGCCGGGAAAGATTTGCTGTAGGTTTTGGAAGAAAAAAAACTGACACCGCATTCACCCAATTTCTTGGATAAGATCTCCGGGTATTTAAGCGACTCACCGGCACAATCTGACAGGATCATATCCAGTTTGTGCTCCCGTAATCGGGTCATCAGGCTTTCGTGAGTTGCCTCATAGCAGGCCAGACGCATGCTGCCATCAGTGGGTAACACGGACAGCAGCACCCGGCTCGACAACGCCTTGGACAAGGCATCGGCAATGCCAACCTCAAACAACATCGCCGCGTCTTTTCGATAGTTCAAAATATCCAAAAGCTCATAGCTTAAGTTGAACATCTTGTCAGCGTACCGAAAGACCAATTCACCCAGATCTGTGGGCTCCAGCTGTCGACCCACCCGTTTAAACAGCGCGCCACCGAGCCTGTCTTCCAGTGCGCGGATTTGCCCGGTCACTGTTTGCGGCGTGAGGCACAGGGCCTCGGCGGCTTTTACCACCGAGCCCTTGCTCTGGACCATCCAGAAATAATAAAGATGGTTGTAGTTCAGATGCTGCATTACTTGAGACGCTGACAATCGAGCAGGCTGTACATGGCCTGGGCCAGGCTTTCCTGATCCTTCACTTCACCGGAGCTCACAGCTTCGGTCAGCCCTTCCACCAGTACATTGCGGTCGGGAATTCTGTCCACGCAATAGCGGCGGTTAGCATCCTGGAAACGGCTGCCGCTGCGATACTTAAGCGCCCGGCTTTCAAACCCGTCTGATTCAGGCCGGGCCCCCAAAGCACTGGTTTTATACATCAATGCCCCATCGACCACGCCTTCGAGATACTGCTGACATGCGGGGGCACGACTGTCGTCGGCACAGGTTTTAAGTCCGGAAGCTGTGGCAAACAGCGGCAACAAAGACAACCCCAGGACAGATACAATATTGAGTCTCATATTTTTTCTCCTGCGTTAGGCAACACCTTTGACAACCAAAAATAGCCAATTACCGCAGCAAACAGCGAACCCAGCAAGATGCCAATACGGGCCAAATCGCCATAGAGTTCTGCGCCATGCTCAAAGGCCAGAGAAGCAATAAACATCGACATGGTGAAACCGATACCACACATTACGGCCACTGGCGCAATCTGGTGCCAGCCAATCCCTTTGGGCAGCTCGGCCAGACGCAGTTTCACCGCAAGATAACTGAACAGCAGCACACCTATGGGTTTACCCAGCAGCAGGCCCAGCGCAATACCCACGGGCACGGGTGACAGTATGCTGTCAAAGCCCACATTCCCCAGCGGCACACCGGCATTGGCAAAGGCAAACACCGGCAGTATGAGGAAGTTGCTCCAGGGGTGGAGGCTGTGCTCCAAATGCTCTGATGGGGAGCTGCCATCTTTGGCTCTCAGGGGAATACAGAAGGCGATGACCACGCCGGCGAGGGTGGCATGAACCCCGGACTTGAGCACGGCTATCCACAATATGATGCCGAGCACCCCATAAGGCGCGAGTGACGTAACGCCCTTACGATTAAGCGCCACCAACCCTGTAACGGCAATCGCCGCAATCACCAGGCTCAGCATAGACAAATCGGTGCTGTAAAAGAGCGCGATAATCACAATCACGCCGAGATCGTCGATAATGGCGAGGGCCAACAAAAACACTTTCAGCGCCACAGGCACCCGGTTACCCAAGAGCGCCATAATACCCAGGGCAAAGGCGATATCTGTGGCAGCGGGAATGGCCCAGCCGACCTTGGTAACAGGATCGTCAAAGTTGAAAAACAGATAAATGGCCGCAGGCACCAACATACCGCCTATGGCAGCAAACGTTGGCAAAGAGGCCTTGGATGGGCTCGACAACGCCCCCTCCAGCAGCTCTCGTTTGACCTCCAGACCGATCAACAGGAAAAACAGCGCCATCAGGCCATCGTTAATCCACAGCAACAGAGGCTTGTTGATGTCCAGTGCCCCAAAACGAACCTGCATCCCGGTATTGAGAAAACCTTGATATAGGCCGGAAAGAGGTGAGTTGGCGAGCAACATGGCCAGTGCAACGGCCACCAACAGCAAGATGCCACCGGCAGACTCCTGGCTCAAAAAATTACGAATAGCTTTTTCCATTTCGTTACCCCCAAATAAAGCGAATGCATTGAGTGTAGCGAAACCAGATTACCAAACATAATCGTAAGTTTCTCCCTGAAACCTCGAAATTTCCGAGGTTTCAGGCGAAAGTTTACTCATTATTAGATGGCAACGGGGGCTTTGATGTGGGGATGAGGGTCATAACCGCTGAGTTCAAAGTCCTCAAAGCGGTAATCAAATATCGACTCGGGGTGGCGAAGGATCTTCATTGTCGGCAGAGGACGGGGCTCACGAGAAAGCTGCAACTGTGTCTGCTCCATATGGTTGCTGTACAGATGAGTATCCCCACCTGTCCAGACAAAATCCCCTAAACCGAGATTACACTGCTGGGCTACCATCATGGTCAGCAAGGCGTAGCTGGCAATGTTAAACGGTAAACCAAGGAAGACGTCACAGGAACGCTGATAGAGCTGGCAGCTCAGTTTGCCATCGGCCACATAAAACTGGAAAAACGCATGGCAGGGAGCCAGCGCCATCTTATCCAGCTCTCCGACGTTCCAGGCCGATACGATTAACCGGCGAGAGTCAGGGGTGGATTTAATCTGTTCAATTACCTGAGAAATCTGGTCTATATGGCGTCCATCCGGGGTTGGCCAGCTGCGCCACTGAGCGCCATAAACCGGCCCCAGGTTGCCTTCTTCGTCGGCCCACTCATCCCAAATTGATACCTTGTTTTCGTGCAGGTAGGCCACATTGGTTTCGCCTTTCAGGAACCAAAGCAGCTCATGGATGATAGATCTCAGATGGCACTTCTTGGTGGTCACCAGCGGAAAGCCCTCGTTGAGGTCGAAGCGCATCTGGTAACCAAATACAGACCGGGTACCTGTGCCGGTTCTGTCGCTTTTATCTGTCCCCTTGTCGAGGATATGCTGCATTAAATCGAGATACTGCTTCATCAGCGCGTTTCCTGTTTACGCAAAATCAAATAGAGACCGAAGAGGATCATCGGCAGAGAAAGAATTTGGCCCATGGTAATAAAACCCAAGTAAAATCCCAAGTGCGCATCGGGCTGGCGCACAGTTTCAACGATTATCCGGAAGCTGCCATACCCCAAAAGAAACATGCCGGATACGGCGCCTACCTTGGTGGTGCGTTTGGCAAACCACCAGAGCAACAGATACAGGGCAACCCCTTCAAGCGCAAACTGATACAGCTGGGACGGATGTCTGGGCTCTGGCCCGCCGGTGGGAAATACCATGGCCCAGGGCACATCGGATACCCGCCCCCACAGCTCGCCGTTAATAAAGTTACCAATGCGGCCGGCCCCTAAACCGATGGGCACCACAGGGGCCACCATATCGGCTACCGCGAAAAACCGCCTTTCTTGGCGCCAGGCAATGTAAGCCATCGCGGTAATCACCCCAATGAGGCCACCGTGGAATGACATGCCACCTTCTGAGATCCGAAACAGATAGAGGGGATCAGTAAGAAAGAGATCGAAGTGATAGAAGAGCACATAACCGAGGCGTCCCCCCAGCACCACGCCGAGAAAGCCATAAAACAATAAATCCGATACCTGCTCACGGCTCCACACGCCGTTCGATTGGTCAGCCTTGCGATTTAACAGCCACAGGGCAGCCAAAAATCCCACGAGGTACATCATGCCATACCAGCGCAGGGCGGGCTCAAAGGTCTGGCCAAACACCTCGAAAGGCCCGAACCTGGCGATAACAGGGTCTATGTCGGGAAAGTTTATCGGCATATTGATTCCGGTAATTAACTGGGATTGGGTTCGGTGAAGGGACTCACCCCATCACCAGACGCAGGCCAATCAGGGTTAACAGCACAGCAAAAATCTTTTTAAGTACGGCTGTCGGCCAGGTGCTGGCCGCTTTGGCCCCAAGCGGCGCTGTCAGCATTGAAGTAGAGACAATACCGAGCAAGGCCGGGAGATACACATAGCCCAACGTAAATTCGGGCATGCCCTGGGTGTTCCAACCGGCAACGACATAACTGACACTGCCGGAGACGGCAATAAGCAGGCCCGTCGCCGCCGAAACGCCCACTGCATTGCGCATGGCCACCCCAAAATACATCATCATGGGCACCAGCAGCACACCACCGCCAATGCCCATTAATCCGGCAAGTAAGGCGACAAAAAAGACAGCGATAAAAATCAGCACAGTCGGCGGCATAGGCTTGGCGGCCGCCGCTTTGAAGGGAAACGCCATTTGCACTGCCATCAGGATCACAAAGATGGCAAAGGCTTGCCTGAGCTGCTCGGCTGGTATTTGCTCAGAGACAAAACCCGATACCAGTGCACCCACCAATACGGCAGGAGCCAATATCCTCAGCAGTTGAAAATCAATATTCCCTCGGCCATGGTGTGCACGGGCCGAGGATATGGACGTCAGAATGATGGCAGACAGGGAAGTCGCAATAGCAACATGAGGCAGATATTCGGAAGAAAAACCAATGGCTGGCAGCAAGTAAAGCAGTGCCGGCACTATCATGAGCCCACCGCCAATCCCCAGCAAACCCGCCATAAAGCCAACAAAAGCCCCCAGCACGACGCAACAGCCAATCACCCAAAGTATTTGTTCCACACTTAAACCTTGCTGATTTCCATGATGGGCCAATAGCTTAAAACAATCGTGCCCGGGACGCGACCTTATCCAAGGATTGAGCTCAACTCCCGCGTATCGAGATATTCACGCACCAGCTCACGCACGTCCTGGCCGTTGGACATTTGCATTACCAATGCGAGCAATTGCTCAAGCTCACTGCGCTCAACGCGCCGCAGAAGATAGTTTATTTTGGCAAGACTGCCCTGGTTCATGGAAAGCTCGTCATAGCCCATAGCCACCAGCAACAGCGCCCCCATGGGTTCACCGGCAAGCTCGCCACAAACACTCACATCCAGCTTGTACTGGCGGCATTCCTGCAAGGCCTGACGCAATGCCCGCAGCACGCCCGGGTGATAGGAATCGTACAGGCTGCTGACTCTGGGGTTGTTTCTGTCAACCGCCAACAAATATTGGGTCAGGTCATTACTGCCTACAGAGACAAACTCGACCCGCTGAGAGACCTCTCTGAGCTGATACAGCAGCGCCGGGACTTCCAACATCACCCCCACGGGGGGGCGCGCAAGCGATGGGTTAACGTCGGCCCGCAGCTCGCTGAACGCCTGATCCAGATATAAAAGCGCCTCGTCAATTTCATCGAGGCTGCTCACCATGGGCAGCAAAATTTTCAGATTGTCGGTGTCACCAGCGGCTTGCAACATGGCTCTGAGCTGCACCAGAAACAACTCGGGATGATCCAGTGACAGACGAATGCCTCGCCAGCCCAGGAAGGGATTTTCTTCTGAAATAGGAAAATACGGCAGCGGCTTATCCCCGCCCACATCCAGTGTCCGCATGACTACGGGTCGCCCCGCCGCCGACTGCAAGACGCTGCGGTAAACCTTTATCTGCTCAGACTCGCTGGGGAAACGCTGCTGCAACATAAAGGGGATTTCGGTGCGGTAAAGTCCAATCCCATCGGCGCCATCGGCAATTTCAGTGGCCACGCCACTCATGAGCCCCGCGTTGAGGTACAGATGGATGCGATGACCATCCAGGGTGACTGCCGGCTCTTTGAGTTCCTCAGCATACTGGCGATCCAACGCCTTTTGGGCGCTGATAAGATTGCGGTATTCATCCACCACTGTGGGTGATGGCGATACCATCAACATGCCACGGCTGGCGTTAAGTACCAAAAGCTGCTTATCCAGATTGGCCTGCAGCACCTGCTCAACCCCCATGATGGCGGGTACCCCAAGTGCTCTTGCCAATATCGCCGCGTGGGAGTTAACGCCTCCTGCCTCTGTCACTATCCCCGCAAGCTTTTGTCTTGGAAACTCCGCCAGCATGCTGGTATCGGCTTCACGGGTCACAAGGATAACGGGCTTATCGGGGTCCAGCATCATACGGCCGGGCTCTATCAATTGGCGCAGTACTCTCTGCCCCAAATCCCGGATATCGCTTGCCCGCTCACGCAGGTATGTATCTTCCATGGTCTCAAATTGAGCCACATAGCGAAGGGATACTCTGCTGACGGCGGTTTCAGCGCTCCAACCTGAGAGGACCTCCCGCTGATATTCGCCCCCCAGACTGGCATCTTCCAGCAAAGACTGCAGCGAGGTGAAGATGGAACTCAGCTCATCGTCATGGTCATTTTCAAACTTTTGCGCCAATGTGCTCAAGGCATCGCGACTGCGGGCCATGGCCTGGCGTAAACGATTGACCTCGAAGTCCAGATCGGTGGCACAGGCTTCAGGTTGTTCGAGGGAGATTTCTCCGCCGATAACCAGGGCATGGGCAATGGCGACACCAGTGGAAGCACTGGTGCCAGTGAACAGCACCTGATGATCCAGCGAATGCACTTCGGCGCGGCGTTTAAGGCCACGAATCGCCATGGCGAGCTGCGCGGCCAGCGTCATCAGGAAAGCTTCTTCGCCCTCGTTGAACTGACGAGCCTTTGCCTGCTGTACAACTATGACGCCAAGCAATTGCTTTTGATAAATGATGGGGGCGGCCAAAAACGCCCGGTATTCGTCTTCGTTGGCCTCAGGGAAGAGCTTGAATCTGGGGTGCAGATGGGCATCGGCAAGGTTAATGGCTTCTTCACGCTGGGCGACCAGGCCAACCAGGCCTTCGCTGAGCGGCATCTTAACCCGACCCACAGCGGCTTTTTCGAGCCCATCGGTGGCGGATAACACCAATTGTTGTTGCTCGAGGATATAGATGGAACAACACTCTGTTTCCATGGCGGCCTTGGTCTGACTGACCAAGGACTCCAGCGCCAGCTCCAGGGTATGGGCCGACGCCACCGATTGTGTGATATCCCTGAGCGTATTGAGCACTGCCTTTATCTCCCCCGATTTTCAGACACGCTGTTAAGGTTACCGCCCTCTGTTTCGTTTACCCCTTGGTATTTCACGCGCCTGAAGCGCTAACGCCACCGGGGCAAACTCTTTCATCACCTTTCGGTAAACATCCCGCTTGAACGACACTACTTGCCGTACAGGATACCAATAACTAACCCAACGCCAATCATCAAATTCAGGATGACCGGAAGAGTTCAGGTTAATGGCACTTTCCTGACTTTTGAGCATCAACAAAAACCATTTCTGTTTTTGCCCAATACAAACAGGCTTGCTGTCTTGCCGAACCAAACGTTTTGGCAAACGATACCTGAGCCAGGACCGTGTCGACGTGAGGATTTGTACATGCTCAGGCCTCAGACCTACTTCCTCATATAATTCACGGTACATGGCATCTTCGGCAGTTTCGCCGTCATCCAGGCCCCCTTGGGGGAATTGCCATGAATGTTGTCCAAATCGTCTGGCCCACATGACCTGGCCATAAGCGTTACAGATGATGATGCCCACATTTGCGCGAAAGCCGTCGCTATCAATCACATGGACTCCAAAATACACAAATCGTAATAGAAGGATTGTTTCACAAAGCCAAGCCCGCAGCAAACCCCTATTTAAGGGACTTCTTTGGATAATTTCCCAAGACAAGACCCCTTATCAACAGACCCTGACTATCAAACCCGATTCTATCCACAAAAACTGTGGATATCTCTGTAGGCAAGTAATGGGAATCCTTGGAAATGTTCAATAATAGTTCAGATCGAGTCGGATCAAACAATCAACAGCCTCATTTTATATTGTTGTTTTAATTGAATTTAAATATCAATCACTGATTAACAGACCACTATCCTCATAGGATCGCACAAAAATAAACCAAGTGTCGGGCAACAGACTTTGGCAGTTACTAATGCTCAGTTTTATGCACATGCCTCTATAGGGGCGATGGAAAATAATCGGTAAAACTCGCGATATTTTCCGTTGACTCGAAGGTTTTTCTCCAGTATTGGCGAGTTTATTTGACACTTATCCCACAAATCTGTGGATAAATGTGTGGGGAATAATGGGGAAATACGCGAGTAACTTTAAGAGCGTTGCGAGCAATCGATTTTCATTTATAAAAAAAATATTTAATACATGCACTTACGCAAAGCAATTGCTAAAAAACTTATCCAAGCCAATCAGGCGTTCAAAAAAGCATCAATATTGATCTTATCCCCAAAGAGGGTAAAATTCGCACCATGAATGCTCCCCTCCCCCCACAAAGCCTCGACGAGTTGCTGACCAGGGCCAAAATGATGGCTGGCCTTTCGCTTGGGCAACTCGCAGCCGGACTTGGCTGGCCAGTCCCCCCCAATCTGAAACGGGACAAGGGCTGGATAGGCCAACTGATAGAGCAGGAGCTCGGCGCCACCGCGGGCTCAAGACCCGAGCAGGACTTTTTGCATTTGGGGGTTGAGCTCAAGACAATTCCCATCGACCGTAGCGGTAAACCTTTGGAAACCACCTATGTTTGTGTGGCGCCATTAATGGATACCCGAGGACTACGTTGGGAGCAGAGTCTGGTAAAGCACAAACTCGAACGGGTACTTTGGGTACCGGTGGAGGGCGAAAGAGACATTCCTCTGGCCGACAGACGCATAGGCACCGCCATTTTGTGGCAACCCACGCCACAACAGAGTGCCTCCCTGCGCCAGGACTGGGAAGAAATCATGGAGTTTATCGCCCTGGGCAAGGTGCACCGCCTCAGTGCAAGGCACGGTGAAGTGTTACAGCTTCGCCCCAAAGCCGCCAATGCCGCCGCCAAAACCGACTGCATAATGGAGGATGGCACAGTAGGACTGACCAATCCCCGGGGCTTTTACCTGAAGATCCCTTTCACTCAGGCAATACTGCGCCAAGCTTTTGACTACTAGTCGTCACCGAATCGACACCTGAATTGATTCAGATCACGTTAAGGGCTGGTAATGAGGCATAGGTTTTCTATACACTAGCTCCTTCTTCGTAAAAGCTAATTTTTCGGGTTTTGAAGCTGCAGTGAGAGCGATTCGTCAGGCAAAAAAGCTGTTGTTTGCCATCCTGGCCTGGGGCATCGCCATGGCCGCTTTTGTCTTCTTTCGTTATGCGCAAACGCAAGATCTGCCCCAATGGGCGGTAGGTTCTGCCGATCTCGCAACGCTCGCCATTTATATGGGGATCATCTTCGGCAGCCTGCACTGGATGTCCAATCTCATTGCCGACTTCAGTGCCATTAATCGCTTACCTTATTTGTTTTCTGTCCTGTTCAAGGGGCTTTTTCTGCTCCTTGGAGCCACGACCCTCGCCTATATCACCCAGTTTCTGAATATGTGGGCCATCGAAAACCACATGACAACCCTCAGGCAGATGCTGACTGTCCATGTGCTCTACAGCCCTTCCTTTCAGGCATTGATTGTCTATCTGGTGGTGGTTCGCATGGGGCTGGCCTTTATTGAGCAGATGGCACTCCTGGTTGGCCCCAGAGTGCTGTTCAATATTGGCCTCGGTAAATACCACAAGCCCAGATACGAGCAGCGCTTATTCCTCTATCTGGATATGGTAGCCAGCACCACACACGCAGAATCCCTTGGAGACTATCGCTTCAGCCGCCTCATTCAGGACAGCTTCAGCCTGCTGTCAGACACAGTGGCCAATAACGAAGCCGAGATTTACCGCTATATGGGAGATGCAGTGCTGATCCACTGGCCCCTTAATGAAGGTATCCAAAAAGACCGCTGCATGAACATCTATTGGGAATTCAGTCAGCAGCTCAATTGGCAGCGGCAGTATTTTGAAGAGCACTACGGCTTTGTGCCCAAATTCAAGGCAGCGGCGCATTGCGGTCAGGTCGTGGCGGCCGTTGTCGGAGTGCAAAAGCAGGAAATCAGCTTCTTCAGCGATGTACTCAATACCCTGGCGAGACTACAGGATCAATGCAATCCATTGGGACAGCGGATGCTGATCTCCGGTGCTGTGGCGGCCCGGCTCGATAATGAAGACAGTGATTACCAACTGAGCTCCCTCGGGCCGGTTAAACTCAAGGGGAAACAACATTCCATTGAAGTCTTTGGGGTAACACCAAAGCGGGGCGACTGAGGTTTCGCCCCATCATCCTGTCTGACTGCTCAGCCCTGCTTGGGCTCACCACCGAGCAGCTTTTCAATTTCCAATCCGAGCGTTCTGAAAGTCCGGATCCGGCTGGTCGTTTGGCGCCAAACCAAGCCTATGTCGCGGTATGGGGCACTGCCCGGGGGATCCATAACCGCCAACTCAGTGTCTTTCAGAATGCCTGCATCAATCGCCATTTGTGGCAGGAAGGTTGTGCCCAGCTTACTGTTCACCATTTGTACCAGGGTGTGCAGACTGGTTGCAGCAAAGGGGTTGATTTTATTGGAGTCACCCAACTGACAGGCGCTGATGGCGTGGCCGGTGATGCAGTGCTCATTCTGCAGCAGAAAGATGCTTTCGTCCGGCAATGCCTGATAATCCACCGGCTGATGCACTTCATGGGACAAGTCTTTGTGCATCACCATTTTGAAGGGATCGACCCCCACTTTCATGCTGAGAAATCCCGAGGTATCCACAGGCAAGGCCAGCAGCAGTAAGTCCAGTTCACCTTTACCAAGGGCATCGAGCAGGCGCTCGGTGGTGTCTTCCTTCAGCAGTAACACCATCTTGGGATAGTGCTGCTGACAGTGACGCACGACTCTGCTGAGCAAAAAAGGCGCTATCGTTGGAATACAGCCCAAACGGATTTCCCCTGTCATGGGTTCGCCCTGATTGCGCACCAGCTCCACCAAGTCATCCACATCGGTCAGAATTTTGCGGCAACGGCCAACCACTTCTTCGCCGATGGCCGTAAACATAAATGACTTGTGATCGCGCTCTATCAGTTGATGCCCCAATTGCTCCTCCAGGTTTTGAATACCACTGGAGAGGGTCGACTGGCTGACATTACATACCTTGGCGGCGCGATTAAAATTCTGTTCCTGATAAAGATTCACCAGATAATAGAGATTTTTAAGGCTGGGAAGATGTTTCATTTTATCGATTACCGGCGCTTGGATGGATTGATAGGACACGTTGCACTTTAACACAGGCTTTACCTGAGTTCATAAGGTCCTCACGCGGATATGTGAGCAATATCTGCACAAGTGGAGTACTCACTGGGCGATGGTAAGTCGGAGGGGCTTTCTTCAAGCGCGGGAAACAGGGTTTAACTTGAAGCGCTGCCGATGAAACAAGCATGCCTCAACATCGGGGATACATACTGGCAAGACAAGTCACGCCGAGTGAGAGATTCTGCCTCAGAAAACCAGCTTCACACATCCGGCTTCACAAAACCAAAGTTGGCAAACCACAGGGAGAATAACGCGGAAAAACGAGAGAAATAGCGGGTAGACAGTACCGGCGCAGGCTAAGCATGTCCCACGCCGGTTTCAGCACAAATCAGGCTTTGGCCTGCAGGAAAGACTTAAGCGCAGCGAGATCGTCAAAGGCATGGGTGGCAATAACATCAAGCCACTCGACATGGCCGGCTTCCCAACCTTCGTCATTGCCGTGTTGCAGCAATTGGGCATATTGTTGGATGCGCTTCAGACCAACGCTGCCCGCCGCCCCTTTAAACTTATGTGCTTCAGAGCACAGGGTGTCCTTGTCACCGGCTTCCTGCGCCTTGACCAGGTTGCCAACGTATTCGGGCATCAGCTGCTCAAACAGCACCACACTCTTGAGCAGAGTTCCGGCCCCAATCGCACTGCAATATTGTTCAAGAGTGTTCAGATCCAAAATCTCGTCCAGTGCAGCAGTTGCCATCAAGGCCCCCTTAACAGTCATAAAATTGTCCACATCGGCAGTCAATTGCCGACAATACTATTGCACATAATACCTTCTCTGCCCCACGGTGCAACCGTATGGCGTTTCAGCCATGTGGATATTTTCTAATTTTAACAAATAATTAACCACCTATCGCCGTTGGATAGGGTTCTGAAACTTTGCTCTTTTTGTCAGTGAGATAGGGATATTCCGTTAGACTGCCCTGCCCACCGGTTTGTGCCAGACTACTGCAAATGGCGCCCATCGCCAGCCATTTATGGCCACACCACTCGGGGGCCAATAGCAGTGGAGGCCTGGCATGGGCCGTAACCCGGTGGAAAATAATGTCAGCCGGGGTACGTTGAATAAGCTGGACAGCGGCGTTCACATAATCATCCAAACTCAAGGTATCCAACCTTCCTGCCCGCCACTGCCGTGCCATGATACTGCCCTCCACTATATGCAGTGGGTGCAACTTGAGGCCATCAACCCCAAGTGCCAATACCTGCCGGTGTGATGCGACAAAATCCTCCGGCCTCTCCCCCGGCAGACCCAGAATAAGGTGGGTACACACCTTGATGCCCAGCCTTCTGGCCCGGGTGACGGCATCGGCATACACGGCAAAATCATGGCCTCGATTGATTCGTTTCAGGGTGTCATCCCGGGCAGTCTGCAGCCCCAAATCCAGCCACACATCAATCCCCTGCTGTTGATAGTCGGCCAATAATTGCAGCACAGCATCGGGCACACAGTCAGGGCGCGTTCCCACAAAAAGTCCAGCCACATTCCCAATCGACAGGGCCTCATCGTATCTGCGCTTCAGTACGGCAACCTCATCGTAGGTGCTGGTGTAGGCCTGAAAATAAATGAAGTAAAGCGCATCACTGCGCCCAGCCATCTGCCGTTTAAGCTGCGATGCAATATCAAACTGCTGTCCATCATCGGCATTGAAAGAAGGCACATGGCAGAAGGTACAACCGCCAACGCCGAGGCTGCCATCGCGGTTGGGGCAGGTAAAATGCGCATCCAGCGTCAGCTTTCGCACACGCTTGCCAAATCGCAAACGGCAGTCATTGCCAAAGGTATTCACCAGCGCATCCAATGTGGGGGTGATGCTAACCGATTGAGACACAGTCGCCTCCATAAGAAAGAAAGCGCCAGTATGGACTTGTGGGCTCAGCCGCGCCCGGATCCAGGTCAAAACGACGGCCTTTTTCCCCATTTTGCAACACCAGTCATTTTTGCACCGAACAAAACAGGGGGTTAATCACAGTTTTTGAATAGTTAATCAATGGCATTTCTTTGAAAACAAACAACTGTGCCTGCAAAAAAAATCACTATTTGCAAACACCAAACAATCGCCACTCCTGTTACACAATCGTAAACCAAAAAATAACGCAATTTTAAAATTGCTATAATTCATAATGTTATACAACACTTTCACCAGTTGACGTTAACGTAACCCAATTATCAAAACTGTATGAAACATGATTTTTTACCCATGTTTTATGCAATCTTTAAGTTTGACCTTTGTAAATTCTCAGGATAATTTGGGAGATTCGGGTGCATATCTATCATTGTCATTTGCGTGATTCCCCGAGCAGTATCAGTCACAGGTTTTCAGGTGGGGAATTAGTATGAGCTTGTATCATCCCAGTTTTGAGCGGGACAATTGTGGATTTGGTCTGATTGCCCAGATGGACGGCGAAGCCAGTCACCGTATTGTGCGTACCGCCATTACCGGACTGGATCGCATGAAGCACCGCGGCGGCATTGCCGCAGACGGTCGCACAGGTGACGGCTGCGGCCTCCTGATGCAATTGCCCATCAAGTTTTTCGAGTCGATTGCCGCCGAAAATGACTGGCACCTGTCGCGCAAGTTTGCCGTCGGCATGTTCTTTTTAAGCCAGGACGAAGAAAAAGTCGCCGCCGTCCGCTTTGTGCTTGAGCGCGAGCTTGAAAAAGAAACTCTCTGCATCGCCGGTTGGCGCGAGGTGCCGGTTAATCCCGATGTGCTGGGTGAAATCGGCAAGGCCAGTCTGCCCCGTATCGTTCAGGTACTGATCAACGCGCCCATCGGCTGGCGTGAAAAAGACCTCGAGCGACGCCTCTATATGGCCCGCCGCCGCCTCGAGCAGCAAATGACGGCAGATCCTGACTTTTACGTAGCAAGCCTTTCCGGTCAGGTGATTGTTTATAAAGGCCTGATGATGCCTGCCGATCTGCCCGCTTTTTACCCCGATCTGGCCGATCTGCGCCTGGAAAGCGCTATCTGTTTATTCCACCAGCGCTTTTCAACCAATACCTCGCCCAAGTGGCCACTGGCTCAGCCATTCCGCTACCTGGCACACAATGGTGAAATCAACACCATTACCGGCAATCGCCAGTGGGCCCGCGCCCGGGCGTACAAGTTCAACTCGCCGCTGTTGCCCGATTTGCAGCAAGCCGCACCCTTCGTAAACGAAACCGGCTCTGACTCATCCTCTTTGGATAACATGCTGGAAATGCTGCTATCCGGTGGTATGGACCTGTACCGTGCCATGCGACTGCTTATTCCGCCCGCATGGCAAAGTAACCCTGAAATGGACGAAGAGCTCAAAGCCTTCTACGACTTCAACTCCATGCACATGGAGCCCTGGGATGGCCCGGCGGGCATAGTGATGACCAACGGCCGCCACGCCGCCTGCGCCGTGGACCGTAATGGCCTGCGCCCATCCCGTTATGTGATTACCAAAGACCGCATCCTGACCCTGGCTTCTGAAGTGGGGATCTGGGATTACCAGCCCGACGAAGTGGTGGAAAAGGGTCGCGTGGGCCCGGGCGAGCTGTTGGTGCTCGATACCCTCAACGGCCGTCTGTATCAGTCATTCGAGATTGATAACGATCTCAAACGCCGCCACCCCTACAAGGAGTGGATGGCGAAAAACAGCCGCACCCTCAAGAGCGCTGAAGAGATGAGCAACGAGCAGCACGGCGCCAGCGAATTCAGCCGCGACACCCTGCTGCAATACCAAAAGCTCTTTGGCTACAGCCGCGAGGAGCTTGAGCAGGTCATTTGGGTATTGGCAAGTCAGGGTGAAGAAGCCGTGGGTTCCATGGGTGACGATACCCCTATGGCAGTGCTGTCCAATAAACAGCGCTCCCTGTACGACTATTTCCGCCAGAAATTCGCCCAGGTGACCAACCCGCCCATCGACCCACTGCGTGAGAAACACGTGATGTCCCTGGCGACCTGTGTAGGCCGTGAGCAGAATCTCTTTAACGAGACCACGGGGCACGCCTATCGGGTAATGTTTAACTCGCCTATCCTGCTGTTCAGCGATTTCAATCAGCTGATGTCCCTCGATAAGGCCTATTACCGCGCCAATATCGTTGATCTCAACTACGACCCGGCAGAAGGGCTCGAAGGCGCCATTCGTCGCATCACAGATGATGCCGAGCGCCTGGCCCGCACCGGAACAACCCTGCTGGTGCTGTCTGACCGCGCCGTGGCCAAAAATCGCCAGGTGATCCCCGCCGCCATGGCTGTGGGCGCAGTGCAGCAAATGCTGGTGTCCAAGAGTCTGCGCTGCGACACCAACATTATCGTGGAAACCGCCTCTGCCCGGGACCCGCACCACTTTGCGGTGTTGCTCGGATTTGGTGCCACCGCCATCTATCCCTATCTGGTATACGAGTCCATCGCAGAGCTTGCCAAGCGCAACAACGCCGACGACATGGTGGCATTGATGCTGAACTTCCGTTACGGCATCGAAAAGGGCCTGCGCAAAATCATGTCCAAAATGGGCATCAGCACTGTGGCCTCTTACCGCTGCAGCCAACAATTCGAAGCCATAGGTCTTGCACGCGATGTGATTGACCTCTGCTTTAAAGGCGTTGTGAGCCGTATCGAAGGGGTGAGCTTTGAGCACCTCGCCAAAGATCA
The DNA here is from genome assembly GCF_016834455.1 of Shewanella litorisediminis. NCBI lineage: Bacteria > Pseudomonadati > Pseudomonadota > Gammaproteobacteria > Alteromonadales > Shewanellaceae > Shewanella > Shewanella litorisediminis. The sequence goes on along the minus strand of NZ_CP069213.1, from coordinate 920,126 downwards.
ACACAAACTGCATCAGGCAGCTTTCCGTCCCCATGTGCCCTTGCCACAGGGTGGTTTGCTCAAATACGTCGAAGGTGGCGAATACCATGCCTTCAACCCCGATGTTGTCAATACACTGCAGGCCTCACTCATCAGCCGTGACTACAGCAAGTACAAAGTCTTTGCCAAACACGTCGATGAGCGTCCCGTGGCAATGCTGCGGGATCTGTTGGGCGTAAAAGGCACCCTCGATGCCATCCCTGCAGAGCGTGTTGAGGCCGCAGCAAGCCTGTATCCACGCTTCGACAGCGCCGCCATGAGTATCGGCGCCTTAAGTCCCGAAGCCCACGAGGCGCTGGCCATCGCCATGAACCGCCTCGGCGGCCGATCCAACTCGGGGGAAGGCGGTGAAGATCCACGCCGTTTCGGTACGGAAAAGAATTCCGCCATCAAGCAAATTGCTTCTGGCCGCTTTGGTGTGACAGCCCATTACCTTATCAATGCCGAAGTACTGCAGATAAAAGTGGCTCAGGGTGCCAAACCCGGTGAAGGCGGTCAGCTGCCCGGCCATAAGGTGAGTGTGGAAATTGCCGGGCTGCGTTATGCCCGTCCGGGCGTGACCCTGATTTCACCGCCGCCGCACCACGATATCTATTCCATTGAAGATTTGGCGCAGCTGATTTTCGATTTGAAACAAATCAATCCCAAGGCCCTTATCAGCGTGAAACTGGTATCTGAGCCGGGCATCGGCACCATAGCCACCGGCGTTGCCAAGGCCTATGCCGACATGATTACCGTGTCCGGCTATGACGGTGGTACAGGGGCAAGCCCCCTCACCTCGGTCAAATATGCCGGCTCTCCCTGGGAGCTGGGTCTGGCCGAGGTGCATCAGGCTCTGGTGGACAACGGCCTGCGCCACAAAATCCGCCTCCAGGTGGATGGCGGCCTTAAAACCGGTACCGACGTTATCAAGGCAGCTCTCCTTGGCGCCGAGAGCTTTGGCTTCGGCACCGTGCCCATGATTGCGCTGGGCTGCAAGTATCTGCGGATCTGTCACCTGAACAACTGCGCCACCGGCGTGGCAACCCAGGATAAAAATCTGCGTGACAAGCATTTCCACGGCTTGCCTGAGCGGGTGATGACTTACTTCGAATTTGTTGCCGAAGAAGTGCGCGAGTGGATGGCAAAGCTGGGTGTTGCAAAGTTTGAAGATCTGGTGGGTCGCAGCGACTGGCTGTACGCACTGGCAGGTCAAACCGAGAAACAACATGGTCTGGACCTGTCCCCCATCCTGTATCAGCCACAGGTACGGGCCGGCTCATCCAGAACCTGGAAAGAGATAAACCCGCCAACGGATACCGGTGAACTGAACCAGCGTCTGCTGAAAGATGCCGCCGATGCCATCAGCCGCGGCGAAGGCTTCAGCGCCGCCTACAGCATCAATAACACCGATCGCTCTGTGGGCGCCGCCCTCAGTGGCCTCATTGCTGCCACCTGTGGTCTTAAGGGCACCAAGGCACCGGTCAGCCTGTCGTTTAACGGTACCGCGGGCCAGAGCTTTGGTGTGTGGAACGCGCCCGGTCTGGAGATGAGCCTGTGCGGTGATGCCAACGACTACGTGGGCAAGGGGATGTCCGGCGGCAAGCTGTCCATCTATCCACCAATCGGCAGCGCCTTCCAGAGCGAACGTACCGCCATTGTAGGTAATACCTGTCTCTACGGTGCAACCGGAGGTCAGTTCTTTGCCGCAGGTCAGGCGGGTGAGCGCTTTGGCGTGCGTAACTCAGGCGCCGTGGCCGTGGTGGAAGGCCTTGGCGATAACGGCTGCGAATATATGACCGGTGGCATTGTGGTGGTACTGGGGAAAACCGGGGTGAACTTTGGTGCCGGTATGACAGGTGGCTTTGCCTATGTGTTCGACCAGTTCGGCCGCTTCGGCCGCAGGGTTAACACCGAAATGGTCGACACCCAAAAGGTCGAGTCAGCCATTCACCAGAAACACCTCAAAGGCCTGATTGAGACACACGTCAAAGAGACAGGCAGTGAACACGCCCGGGCAATTTTGAGTGACTTTGATAACTGGCTCGACTGCTTTGTGCTGGTCAAGCCGAAGAATGTAGCGGTGGCCGATCTGCTCAAGCTCGAGCAGCCAAGCCCTGAACTGGCAGTAAAGGCGGGGTAACAGCAAGATGAGTAACGACTTTCAGTTTATCCAGGTGGGCCGCAAAGATCCGACCAAGCAGCCCATTAAGCTGCGTGCAACACAGTTTATTGAAATTTATCAGCCTTTTACTCAGCCACAGGTCAATGAGCAGGCAGACCGCTGCCTGGACTGCGGCAATCCATACTGCGAATGGAAGTGCCCGCTGCACAATTACATCCCAAACTGGCTGAAGCTTGCCAAACAGGGACGCATCATGGAAGCGGCGGATCTGGTGCACGAGACCAACACCCTGCCGGAGATCTGCGGCCGTGTTTGCCCCCAGGACAGGCTCTGTGAAGGCGCCTGTACCCTGAATGATGATTTTGGCGCCGTGACCATAGGTAACGTCGAGAAATACATCACAGATACGGCGCTCGCCCAGGGATGGCGCCCTGACATGAGCAAAGTCACGCCCCGTAAAGAGCGGGTTGCCATTGTGGGCGCAGGTCCTGCGGGTCTTGGCTGCGCCGATATCCTTGCCCGCAACGGCATCAAGGCAGTGGTCTTCGACAAGTATCCACAAATCGGTGGCCTGCTCACCTACGGTATTCCTTCTTTCAAACTGGATAAGTCGGTGATGCAAACCCGCCGTACCGTGCTGGAAGGCATGGGAATAGAGTTTCGTCTCGGTGTGACTGTTGGCAAGGACATCGCCTTCGCCGACCTGCTCAAAGACTACGATGCTGTATTCCTCGGCATGGGCACCTACAGTGCCATGAAGGCCGGACTGCCCGGTGAAGACGCCGAAGGTGTACTGCAGGCATTACCCTATCTGATTGGCAACACCATGTCGTTGCTGGGTCAGCAAAGCGAACAGAACCCCTATATCGACCTGGCGGGTAAAAAGGTAGTGGTACTGGGGGGCGGAGACACCGCCATGGACTGTGTGCGCACCGCAGTGCGTCAGGGCGCCAGCGAAGTGACCTGCGCCTATCGCCGCGATGAAGCCAACATGCCCGGCTCCCGCCGAGAGGTGCAAAATGCCCGTGAAGAAGGGGTGAACTTCCTGTTCAACCGCCAGCCAGTGGCCATCAAGACCGAAAATGGCGCCGTGGTGGGAATTGAGTGTATCGAGACCCGCATGGGCGAGCCCGATGCCAATGGACGCCGCTCGGCGGAGCCTGTGCCCGGCAGTGAGCAGCTCCTCGAAGCCGACGCCATCATCATCGCCTTTGGCTTTCAGCCAAGTCCGGCCCCCTGGTTTGCCGACTTTGATATCGCCCTGGATGACAAGGGCAGAGTCAAGGCCAGCAAAACCGATGACAATCCATTCCAAACCAGCAATCCCAAGGTATTTGCCGGTGGTGACATGGTCAGGGGCTCAGATCTGGTGGTAACCGCCATCGCCGAAGGGCGCGATGCGGCCATGGGGATCCTCAACTATCTGGAGTCAGCCAAGGCCTGATCCCAACAACAAGTTGCTTGTGTCTTGCGCATCCAAAGGCTTGCCTGAGGATGCGCTTTTTTATCTCTGCAGCTTGCCTGTATGCCACTTCGTCGACTGTGGTATATTGGCTGCCATTCTCTAAAGCAGTTCAAAGGCAAGTTTATGAAAATTGGTATTATCGGCGCCATGGAGCCGGAAGTTGCTCACCTTATTGCTTCTCTGGAAACCCCTGTCATCAGCCAGATAGCCGGCATCGAATTCACCCAGGGTGAACTCAATGGCAAGCAGGTCATAGTGACCCGTTCAGGCATTGGCAAGGTCGCTGCGGCACTCGCCACCACCCTGCTTATCGATAAGTTTGCCCCCGATTACGTGATTAATACCGGCTCTGCCGGTGGCTTTGTTGATAGCCTGACCATTGGCGACGTGGTTATCGGCAGTGAAGTGCGTTACCACGATGTGGACGTTACCGCCTTTGGCTATGAAATCGGACAAATGGCCCAGCAGCCCGCCGCCTTCCTGTGTGATGCCCGCCTGGTAGATGCCGCCAAGGCCGCCGTCGCCAAACTGGGTGAAGTGAAAACTGTAGAAGGCCTCATCTGTACCGGTGACAGCTTTATTTGCGACCCGGTACGCACCGCCAAAATGCAGGCCGACTTCCCCACCATGGCCGCCTGTGAAATGGAAGGCGCCGCCATCGGTCAGGTCTGTCACCAGTTTGCCACCCCGTTCGTGGTGATCCGCTCACTGTCTGATAACGCCAACAACGACAGCCCCGTCGACTTTGAGTCATATCTGGTGAAAGCCGGTCACCACTCAGCCTTGATGGTAATGGCGCTGATTGAAGGCCTGTAAATGACCGAAAGCCAGTTTGTCAGCCAGCTGATTGCCCTGGATGGAGCCCTGTTTGAGGGCTTCCTTATCATCCTGTGCGCGCTGCCTCTGGCACGACTGGCCCCCCTGCCGAGGGAAATGCAGCCACTGGTGTGGTTTGGCGTGCTGGCAAGAGAGCTTGCCCGCAAAGTGAATCACCCGTCGCGGGGACCCCGTCAGCAGCTTATCGCGGGCATCATGGCCACAGTGCTTCTGGTGCTGCCCTTTTGGCTCATTGTCGCCTTTCTGCTGGATTTGGCCGCTTTCCCCTGGTTTTTTGAGTTTTTAATTCTTTACCTTTGCCTGTCGGATGCCAGTTTTGCTCAGGTCGCCGAAGAGGTGCAGCGGGCGCTGAGCCATGGCGATAAAGACAGGGCCAGAAAGCTGCTGAGTCAATATCTGTCTCGGGATACCGCCGAGCTGTCTGAAGCCGGACTTGCCAAGGCCACCATCGAAAAGTTGGTCACGGCACCCATTTATGGCACCGCAGGGGTGGTATTTTTCTATGCCCTGGCCGGTGCGCCCATGGTGCTGCTGGTGCGTATGCTTAAGCAGCTGGAGTTGGTCTGGCCTCCCATGTCACCGGATTTCCGTGCCTTTGTCGCGCCGGTAAATCAGTTGGTTTCAGCCCTCCTTTATGTGCCAGCCTGGCTCTGGAGCCTGACCCTGGCAATCGTTGGCGGACCCAGTGGTTTTAAGGCTCTGCTAACCCCCAGACGCTGGCAGCCCCTGTCGAACGCCATGCGGGCGGCGTTCGTTGCCGCGACCGTGCTGCACACTGAGCTTGGCGGGCCACACAAATACCGCGGCAACAGGGTTGCTGTCGATAAGATAGGCAAAGGCTCCTTACCCGATGCCGCCAAAATCGGGGAAGCCATTACACTTTCCAACCGCGCCTGCTTTACCTGGTTGGCCTTTCTGCTGTTGTTGCCCCTCGCCTGGACCCTGCTCAGATACAGTCAGACGCTGTAATTTGTAAAGCGACACACTATAATGGCTCGCCTCAGGGGAACCTCTCCACTTTCCATAACGGGCACTCAACGTGTTAGAAAAACTGCACTTATCGCTGACAACACCGGCGCTGCTGTTTCCGGCCATTTCATTACTGCTGCTGGCCTACACCAACCGATTCTTTTCACTGGCTGCCCTGATACGAAGCCTCTCCAGTGGCAAGGAGCCGGTGCATCAGAACCAAATCACCAATCTGAAAAAGCGAATTGTGATTATCCGGCGCATGCAGGAGGCCGGTGTCAGCAGCTTTGCCCTGTGTGTACTGTGCATGATTTTTATCTACGTCGGCATGAACAAAACCGGCTCACTCATCTTTGGTGGTAGCCTGCTGTTGCTGCTGTATTCGCTCATCCTCTCGGTCATTGAAATCCGCATCTCTGTGGATGCACTCAACATTCACCTGAAAGAGATGAGCAGATGAGCTGGCTGTATTTTTTTGACCTGTGCGGTACCGCCGTGTTTGCCCTCACCGGTGCCCTCGCGGCCGGCAGGCACAGAATGGATCCTTTTGGCGTCTCCGTACTGGCCGCCGTAACAGCCGTGGGTGGCGGTACCATTCGGGATGCCATTATCGGTGCTACCCCGGTCTTTTGGCTGCGCGACCCCAATTACCTGATTGTCATCCTTGCGACAGTCGGATTTACCCTGATTTTTATCCGGCGCCCCCGTAAGGTGCCCCAGTACACCTTGCCCATCGCCGATGCGCTGGGATTGGCACTCTTTACCGTGATAGGTGCCCAAAAAGCACTCAGCCTTGGCCTTAATGGCATGTCTGCTGTGATCATGGGCTTGATTACCGGCGTGGGTGGCGGCATTATCCGGGATGTGCTCTGTCGCCAAATTCCCATGGTGCTCAGAACCGAAATCTATGCAACCGCCTCCATTCTGGGTGGCATTGCCTATACCCTCAGCCTGCAATTAGGCATGAACAGCCAAACCGCACTCTGGCTGTCCATGCTCAGTGCGCTGATCTTGAGGCTCGCGGCCATTCGCTGGCATCTTTCGTTGCCGGCCTTCGACCTGAAAACCCGGAGAGACTGACTTTTGCGATATCTGGTGTTACTGCTTTATTTTCTGACTTCCTGGGCGACCGCCAGCAGCGGTGAGATGCCTGAAGAGCAGCAAATGGCAGTAAACTACATTCAGGCGCTGACCGAGCATGACTATGCTGCCCTCGCCAGATACTACAATCGCGACAGCGTTTTTCAGGACAGGACCGCCGGGCGTAAATACAAGGGTGGGCGTTTTATTATCGAATTTTTCGAGCGCGCCCATGCAGGCGTGCTGGAATACAACTTCAGCATTGAGCACATGTACAACGCAGGCTCTCTGGTGGTCATGATAGGCAACTACCGCTTTAAGGGGCCGGGTGAACAGTTCGGTAAGCCAGGCAAAATCATTGATGTGGCAGTGCCTGCGGTCACCACGCTGAGACTGGATATGCGCAATCAAAGGGTGACTGAGCATACGGACCTTATCGACTATCAGACCATGGCCGACCAGTTATCCATGCAATAGGCGCCTGCTTGAACAACAGCAATTACTTCAAAACAAAACGGGCGCCTAAGGCGCCCGTTTTGTTGACTCGGTGAGAGCTGGATTAGCTCAGAGTCACCTTGGCAAACTTGCGCTTGCCCACCTGGAATACGGCGGTCAGACCGGCACTGAATACCTGCTTGGCATCTTCCAGCTTTTCACCGTCCATCTTCACCGCGCCCTGCTTAATCATTCGCATGGCATCGGAAGTCGAGCCCACGAGGCCAGCTTCTTTAAGCAGGTTGGCAACGGCCACGCCTTCAGCACCGGCACTCAGGGTCACTTCTTCGATGTCATCGGGGATGGCACCCTTCTGGAAGCGATCGATAAAGTTCTGGTGAGCGGCATCTGCAGCAGCCTGATCGTGGAAACGGGCGATAATTTCCTTGGCCAGCGCAATCTTGATATCTCTTGGGTTGGCTCCGGCTTCCACATCGGCCTTGAATTGCTCAACTTCTGCCAGTGGGCGGAACGACAACAGGTCGAAATAGCGCCACATCAGATCATCGGAAATAGACATCAGCTTACCGAACATTTCATCCGGCGCTTCGCTCACACCTATGTAGTTGTGGGCGGACTTGGACATCTTCTTCACGCCATCGAGGCCTTCCAGCAACGGCATCATGATCACGGTTTGCGGCTTCTGGCCTTCGGCCTTTTGCAGCTCACGGCCCATCAGCAGGTTGAACTTCTGATCGGTACCGCCCAGTTCGATGTCGGCCTTCAATGCAACCGAGTCCCAGCCCTGCAGCAGCGGGTACATAAACTCATGGATGGCGATGGGCTGACCGCTGCTATAACGCTTTTTAAAATCATCACGTTCCAGCATACGGGCCACGGTTTGGTGGGAAGCCAAACGGATCATCCCGGCGGCGCCAAGCTGTTCGAGCCAGCTTGAGTTGAATTCGATGCGGGTCTTGGCCGGATCGAGGATTTTGTACACCTGCTCCTTGTAGGTTTCGGCGTTGGCCAATACCTGCTCGCGGGTCAGTGGCGGACGGGTGCTGTTTTTACCACTTGGGTCACCCACCATGCCGGTGAAGTCACCGATAAGGAAGATAACTTCGTGTCCCAGCTCCTGGAACAGGCGCAGTTTGTTCAAAATAACCGTGTGGCCCAGATGGATATCGGGAGCGGTAGGATCGGCACCCAGTTTCACCCGCAGTGGACGGCCCTCTTTCAGTTTTTCAATCAGATCTGCTTCAAGCAGGATCTCGTCTGTGCCCCGTTTAATTTCTGCTAATACCTGGTCCAAATCAGCCATGTTGGCAGCTACCTCTGTGGTTATCCGATTTCAATCAAAGAGACCTATGTTACTTGTTAGCCTGGGCAAATGAAAGTGTGTACACTAGGCCCATTCGACAGGAAATAGGGATTTGGTACCCGGGTCAAATGACAAAGGTTATTACGCTTCTCAAGCTGCTCCCCAAAAAGCATCAGGTCATTCTGAGCATTCTTTTATTGTTAACCACAGTCACCCTGTTTTTCCCCTCTGAGGATGCCGAAGCCTCACGGCAATCTCCGCTAGCCAACGACAATATCGACTTTACCCTGCCGCTGTCGCAGCGCACCCCCACGCCACCGCTGGGCCAGGCCTCCGATATCAACATTGCCGCCCCAAATGGTGAAAGCGAGCAGGAAGCCTTGCCCAGCGCAAAATCAAGCGCTGTGCCCTCCAACCGTGAAGTAGAGCATTTTGAGGTATCCAGGGGCGATACACTGGCGGCCCTGTTTCAGCGCGCCGGGCTTTCCAGCCGCGATGTCTACGAAATCACTCGCCTGCCGGAGGCCAAAAGCAACCTGCTGAAAATCCTGCCCGGGGAAGAAATTGTCATCATGAAGGATGACAAGGGTGAGTTTGCTGAGCTCAGTTACCGTATCGACGGCATTTCGACCCTCACGGTGCAGCGCACCGAGTCGGGGTACAGTGAGCGCATCGATGTCAAACAGCTGACAACCCGTACCGATTTTGCCCAGGGCAAAATTTTCAGCAATTTTTGGACAGCAGCCGTGGATGCGGGCCTTAACAGCGGCCAGATCATGGATTTGGCCACCGTGTTTGGCTGGGACATCGACTTTGCCCAGGATTTGCAAAAAGGCGATACCTTCGCCCTGCTCTACGAAAAACACTATGCCGACGGCGAGTTTGTTCGAAATGGCGCCATTCTGGCTGCAGAATTTATCAACGATGGCAAACGCTACACCGCAGTGCGCTATGAAGACGGTAATTACTATTCCGAATCCGGCCAGAGCATGCGCAAAGCCTTTTTGCGATCGCCGGTGGACTTCAATTACGTCAGCTCCAATTTCAACCCCAAGCGCCTGCATCCGGTAACAGGTCAGGTAAAGGCCCACAGGGGCGTGGACTATGTGGCCGCCATTGGCACACCGATAAAAGCCGCCGGTGCGGGCAAGGTGATAGAGGCAGGCTACAATCAGTACAACGGCAACTACGTCTTTATTCGCCATAACGGCACCTATACCACCAAGTATTTGCACCTGAACAAACGCAGGGTGAAGAAGGGCGACTCGGTAAAACAGGGCCAAATTATCGGAACGCTCGGCAAAACCGGCAGGGTAACCGGGGCTCACCTGCATTACGAATTTATCGTCAACGGCGTACACAGAAATCCCCGCACCGTTGACCTGCCAAAAGCAGAGTCCATCAGTAAAAAAGAGTTGGCTAAATTCAGCCGCATCAGCAAGGGTTTGATGGCTAAAATTTCCTTTAACAAGCAACAGCAACTGGCCATGGCGCCAGAGGGCAAGCAGACTCCATGAGCCAATCTCTGTTTATCGGACTCATGTCCGGCACCAGTATGGACGGTGTGGACGCCGTCCTGGTGGATTTCGACACTCCATCCCCCAAACTTATCGCCACCCACACAGAGGCCATACCGGAACACCTGTTCAAAGGGCTGCAGCGTTTGTGTCAGCCCGGACAGGATGAAGTGAACCGGCTTGGGCGGCTCGATCGCAGCGTTGGCAGCCTCTTTGCCAAAGCCGTCAACAACCTGCTTGCCATCAGTGGTGTAGATAAATCCCAGGTTGTGGCCATCGGCAGCCACGGCCAAACCGTGCGCCACATGCCCAACCTCGAAGTTGGCTTTACCCTGCAGATTGGCGACCCCAACACCATCGCCGCCGAAACGGGTATCGATGTGATTGCGGATTTTCGCCGAAAAGATATAGCCCTTGGTGGACAGGGTGCACCGCTGGTGCCGGCATTCCACCAGCAGATTTTTGCAAAAGCAGACAAGCGCCGGGTGATCCTCAATATCGGCGGTATCGCCAATATCACCTGGCTGCCGGGCAATGCCGAAGCGGTGCTGGGATTTGACACCGGGCCTGGCAACACCCTGATAGATGGCTGGATACAACAGGTCAGGCAGCAGGCTTACGATCAGGATGGCGCCTTCGCCGCCAGTGGTAAAACGGACAATGCGCTCTTGGCCCAGTTGTTGTCACATCCTTATTTTGCCCTGCAATACCCCAAAAGCACTGGCCGGGAGCTCTTCAATCACGCCTGGCTGGAACAGCAACTGGAAAAGTTTGGCTATCTCGATGAGGCCGACATTCAGTCAACCTTGCTTGACCTGAGCTGCCACAGTATCGCGGCGGACATACTCAAGCTGTCTAACAGTGGTGAGCTGTTTGTTTGCGGTGGTGGCGCCCTCAATACTGAGCTGATGAACCGCCTGCAGGCCCTGTTACCCGGATTCACACTGACCACCACCTCAGCGCTTGGTGTCGACCCCAAATGGGTTGAAGCCATTGCTTTTGCCTGGCTTGCCCTGCGGCATCATCAGGGGCTGCCAGCCAACCTGCCTGCTGTAACTGGAGCAAGACGGGAAGCCGTGCTCGGCGCCCGTTTCCCTGCGGCCTAATAAGCCATTAAAAAACGGCCAGGCGGCCGTTTTTTTATGTCTCTGGCTGTGCACTCATTGCAGCGCGGGATGCCTTAATCGCATCACGTCGCGCCTTGGATAGTTCCAGGACACCAGCACCAACTTTTGCTCATTCTCGACCCACACCATATTCTCCTGACGGCTGATACTGTTGGGCGGCAGCTCAATCAGGGGCCTGACCTGCGCCTGGGCAAAGTCATAGTAGCTGAGCAGCGCTGAGCTGCTGTGGCGCTGCCGGAAAAATACCCCGCGTTCTGCCAGAGTCCAGTTGTAACCGTCACTCATCAACTTACCCCCAAGCACCAGCTCTGACTCCCCCCCTTGCCATGGCATGCGCCAAAGCCCGCGTGGCCCGGTGCTGTAACTGAAGTAAAGCCAGTCCCCCACTACCTGTAGCCGCCTGACCATTATAGGAGACACCAGAACAGGGGGCTTGTTGTCCAGATGAAACCGGGTCAAACCATCCACAGTGCTGGCAAGCAAAAAGCTGTCATCACCGCTCCATTCCGGGCGGCCGTGGTTGATATAGGGTGAGGCCACAATCCGGATACTGTTGTCGCGAATGTCCAGAATATGCAGCTTGTTACCCTCATGATTGGTATCGGCAGCCACAAAGGCTATGCGACTGCCATCGTGTGACCAGGCGGGCGAGGTGGCCTGACGTTTAAGGGATGTGTGCATTTGTCGCCTTTGCCCATCCACATCCGAGGTCCAGATTTCATTGTGCCCCGACTCATTGGACACAAATACCAGCCTGCCGGCCTGCGGCGAATAATCCGCATAACGCTGGCTGAAGTTGCCGTAAATCATTGGAAAAGGCGCCTGGGGCACCTCGGCAAAGGGATGCATGGACACCAACTGGCGATGATTATTGTAGTGATAGAACACCAACTCGTCGGAGTCGGGTACAAAGCGGGGGTAACTCAAACCTTCCAAATCCAGCGCCGTGATATCGCCGCTTTCTGTGTCGATAAGGTAGCCGCCACGGTTCCCCGCTTCTTCGGTGCTGTACACCAGCCGTCGCCCATCCCTGTGCCAGGAAAGGCCGCGGATATCTTCAATACCCTGGGTCAAACGCCGCTCACTGCCATCAGCAAGTTGGCGTAAAAAAATATCTTCCGAGATATCCCCAAAGCGTCTGGCAATGGCCAGGGTTTGCCCATCGGGACTGAAGGCGAAATCACGGTCACGGTGGGGGCAGTCGGTATCGCAGGACAACCGCACCGGCAACGCATTTTCCTGTGATAAATCCAGCAGGTAAATGCCCGCATTCCGCTGCGGGGCATTGGTGGTAATAAACGCCAGGGTATTACCATCGGCGCTGAGCTCAATGGCCGAGGTCACGCTGTTGCAGTCGGCAAGAGGCGTGAGCTGACCGTCTTTCAAGTCCAAGCGGGTTATCTTGCAACTACCGGCGGAAACACTGGGAAAATACAGCGACTTGCCATCGTTTGACCAAACAGCGCGCAGCTCATCCGAACTGTCCGGGGTGAGCTGCCTGGGGCTGGCGTCGGGATGGTCCAAATCCAGCTGAAACAGGCTGCCGTTTTTACCGGGTTGCTGACCGCCGTACACCAAAAAGCGGCCATCCGGTGACACACCGGGGAACCGCTCTGAGCCACCATCGCTCGTGAGTCTGTCAACCCCGAAAGGACGGTGCAAGGTATCCTCATACCAATGATGGCCCGCAGCCACCAAGACTAACGCCAGCACAATAGAACACCCCAGCAACGCGCGGCCAAGGAGGCGACTTTTACGCTCGAGCCGCAAGTGTCCGTCTTCGGCGGCAAGCTCAAATCTGGGCTCGATACAGAGCCGGTATCCCGTCTTACGAACGGTTTCTATCACCTCGCCCGCGCCCAGAGGCCCAAGCTGCTGCCGGAGATGCCATATGGCGTTGGTGAGCGCCTTCTCACCCACGTACGTGTTCCCTTCCCAGATGTCGGTGATCAGGGCTTCCCGGGTCACCACCCGGGGAAATTGGTGGGCGAGGTAAGCGAGCACTTCGACAAACTTCGGCTGCAGGGTGATGCGTTCTTGCGCGCGCTCTGCGGTCGCGGGGAATAGCAGACTGTTGTCGCTGACATCAATGCGGCAACTGCCGAGGTAAAATACGCTCTGTTTGGTCTCAAGCATCACAGGCCATCAGGGTCTTTTAGGGGTAATGCCCATATTAAAAGTGCCCCGTCAGCAAGACAAGCGAAAACACCTCATGCAAATTTATCCAAGCGATTGTATTTAAATTGAATAGATAAAAAATAGAGATAGAAACAAGCAATAATCGAGGCAACCCTGATTGCCGCTTCACTCAACTTTTTTTACAACCCGTTAATCAATCCGTCAGTGGGATCCTCCATGAAACTTCGCCGCCCGATACCGGCCCTCGTAATAAGCTGTCTGCTCGTGTTAAGTGCAGGCCATGTCAAACCAGTTTTAGCTACCGATTATCAGGCGGGCTACCGGCTGCCATCATCACCACTGACAGATCTGGTGGACCAATCAAGACCGGACAAGGTGCTGCTCTCCCCCGATGGTCAGTGGCTTTTAAGCCTGAGTCCTCAGGGAGCACCAGCCATCAGCCAGCTTGCCGAGCCCATTATGCGATTGGGGGGCACGGAAATTGACAGCCTCAATCACCTGCCTGGCAAACTGCCCACCCTCTATGACAAGCTGAGCCTGCGTCGCGCCGGTGACATGCAGCCGCAATCCATCCATGGCCTCAGCGCATTAATGCCGCTGATGGCACCCAAATTTTCCCCCGATGGCAAAACCCTGGCGTTGATAAGCCTGGCAAAAAAGCAACCGAGACTCTGGGTGATTGATGTGTCATCTGGAAAGACTCTGGAGTACGACTTAAGGCTCAACTTCAGTTTGGGGGTGAATTACCGCTGGCTGCCGGACAGCAGTGCCCTGCTGCTTCCTCTGGTTGTGAGCGAGCAAGGTGCCTCACTGTCGACTCAAAGCGCTTCTCAAAGCATGCCCGGCATCAAAGAGAGCCAGCCCAATCAGGTTGCCAAACGCACCCACAGAAACTTGCTGATAACCCCGGCAGACCATAAAACCTTCGCCGGGCAGGTGAAGAGTCAGCTGGCATTGCAGCCAAGAAACGGCCCACTTCGCCTTTTGGGGAGCCCCGGTTATCTGCTGGATGCCGAAGCCTCCCCCGATGGCCGGTATGTGCTGATTGAACAGCTGACAGAGCCCTTCTCCAACAGAGTGCCCTATCGCGGCTTTAGCAAACGCTATGATATTCAGCGCCTGCAAACCGGTGAGACGCTCTACAGTCTTCAGGTTCCAGGCCGGGACTCTGAGCGGGATGATGCCGATACCCCTGGCCCAGCGCCAAGACTCTTCCACTGGCAAGGGGGCGCAAATCTGATATGGGCCCAGGGAAAGCTGGCCGACACCAAAGAGCGAGAGTCAAAGACTCATGAGCCGGAGGCATCGTTAAAAGCGCTATCCCAACAAGAAAGCGACGATGATCAACAAGCCGAACCCAAATTCAGGGATTTCCTGTACACCCTGAGCCCGCCCTTTGACCAGCCTCCCACAGAGCTTGGCCAAACCCATTGGCCCATCAGCGCTGTCAGTTGGCGCGATGATGGAAAGGCTCTGGTAAGCCAAAGCAGGCGAAGTAAGCAACTCATAAAGGTAAGCCTGCTGACCCCGGCCTGCGAAGGTGCGCCGGCGTGTTGGGAGGACTGGTATCAGATAAGCAGCAAAGACAAATATCAGGACCCGGGCACGCTGGTGCGACACCCTGTGACTCAGTTGGTCATGACCCAGAACGGCGCCATGTTTCACTATGGCGATGGCCATTCAGAGGAGGGAATGCGCCCCTTTCTGGCCACCAGCAAGGCAGGAGAAGCCAGAAGCCTCTTGTGGCAAAGTGCGTCATCGGCGTTTGAACGTGTTGTGGCGCTGGAGTCTGTGTCGCCACTTCGGCTGCTGATAAGCCACGAATCGCCGACACAGCCACCACAGCTCTACCGGGTTTGGCCTGACAACGGAAAACGCGAAGCCTTGATGCCACTGGCAAAAAGGCAAGCTGCCATCGAAGGCATACAGAAGGAGCATATCCAATTTACCCGCGCCGACGGCCAACCCTTGTCCGGCACCCTCTATCTCCCGGCCAATTACCAACGCGGTGATGGTCCCCTGCCGGTGCTCATTTGGGCCTATCCGAGGGAGTATAAAAACGCCGAGGTGGCGGCCCAGGTGGACTTTAACCCACTGTCTTACCCCTGGCTGAGTCCGCTCAGCGCCCCGGCCATGGTGGCTGCCGGGTTTGCGGTGTTCGATAAGGTATCCATGCCCATTATCTGCGCAGGCAAAAACAAGCCCAACGATACCTTTCTTGAGCAACTGATTGCCAATGCCGAGGCAGCTGTCAGGGTGCTTACCGACAGAGGTATCGCCGAGCCAGGTCGCATCGCCGTGGGAGGCCACTCCTATGGCGCCTTTATGGTGGCCAACTTACTGGCACACACAGACCTTTTCGCCGCCGGTATCGCCCGCAGCGGCGCCTATAATCGTAGCCTCACGCCTTTTGGGTTCCAAAACGAGCGGCGCAACTATTGGGAGGCCCAGGCGCTGTATCAGCAAATGTCGCCCTTTAACGTCGCCGACAAAATTAACGAGCCCCTGCTGCTTATCCACGGCGAAGCGGATGCCAATTCCGGCACCTACCCCATGCAATCGAGCCGCTTGTTTGATGCAGTTTCGACCCTCGGCGGTCAGGCCCGCTTGGTGACCCTGCCCTTTGAGGGCCACAGCTACCGCGCCCGTGAGTCTCAGCTTCATGTCCTGTGGGAACAGGAGAAATGGCTTCGAAGCCATCTCTCTCCCAAGGAGGCATCGGCCACGCAGTCGACTCAGCCTCTGTAGTTAAGGAGCCGACACTCCAGGTTCCCCGGGGAAGGGCAAGCCACAGCACTCTTTTTCCCCGGGTGAACAAATGTTACCATGCGGCCACAATCGGGCCGTGCCTTTTGCACGCTATTTGCCCCACCGAGAGAGTGCTACCCATGACCAAGAAAACACTGGCGCAAATCACCGCCATGACACCCGAAGCCCGTTACGACTACCTGGTTGCCGAAGTTAAAGAACATAAGGAAATCTGGACGCTGCAGGATCAGGATGGTTGCGTAATGCTGACCACGGATGAGGATGACTGCATCCCCATGTGGCCCTCCGAAGAGGCTGCTGCACTGTGGGCTGTGGACGAGTGGCAGGATTGCGAGCCACTGTCTATTCCGCTCAACGAGTGGCTGGAGCGCTGGGTGGCAGGCATGCAGGATGACGATCTGCAGGTCGCCGTATTCCCTGTTCAGGAGGATTTGGGTGTCGTGGTTCCACCTTGGGAGCTCGAAAGCCGCCTTCAGCCCAAGCCACGCCACTGATAAGAGGCAGCCATGACAGAGCAGAGTATTCCCAAGCCAGCTCCCATGCCCAAGCGATTGATAGCATTGATGTTACTCTATATTGCAGCGGCCGTAAGCGGTATTGTCGCCAAGCAGGGCGTGCTCTTTTGCCTGTTAACCCTGCTGATGGTGCTCGGGGTATTTGCGCGCCAACGGGCCGGGTTGTGGTTCCTCCGTGGCTATACCCTGCTGCAACTGGCCATGGTCAGTCTGCTGCCTCTCATTCTGGATCAAGGGGATGATGTGGCCACAGGTCCCAATACCCTGAACCTTGCCGGGATGCCTTTCGAGGCATCGGATTACGCCATTTTTGCAGCCCTGATTGCTTTCTGTATGGTGCAGGTCTGGCTGGTGTTTACGCCAAAGGTGGGCCGTTTTTTCAATCGCGCCCAAAACTTCAATCTGATGAGCTGAGACACAAGCCTGAGACGGCTTAACCACGCCGTATCGCCAATGAAAAAAGCCGCCCTGGGGCGGCTTTTTGGTGTCAACGCAAAAACAGCTTATACAGAGAAGCTGGCGCCACAGCCACAGGTGGTGGTGGCATTGGGGTTTTTCACAAAGAAGCGTGAACCTTCCAGGCCTGAGGTGTAATCCACTTCACCGCCCATCAGATATTGCAGACTCATTGGGTCGACCACCAGCTGAACACCCTGCTTTTCCACGGTGAAATCGCCGTCGTTCACCTTTTCATCGAAGGTGAAACCGTACTGGAATCCAGAACAGCCACCGCCGGTCACATAGACACGCAGCTTGAGTGCATCATTCTGCTCTTCATCAAGCAGAGCCTTAACTTTGGCAGCGGCCGCATCGGTAAAAGAAATGGGCATGGCTACGTCAGCTTGTTCAGTCATTACTACCTCGAACTTCAGATTGCTGCCCGGAATTATCCGTTACCTGACTATTTTGTTCAAGTATTATACCGGGCTCTTTTGTCTCTCCCGTCAGCATCGGCAGGCTGAATTCCTGCTCTGCCAGGGCGGCCTGATTATAACGCCCCTTGGTGACCCGGATCTTGGCCTTAATGGTCGTCAGTTGAAACTCTGCCGGGAATGTCACAGGGGTTTCAAGCACCTGAAAATAACGGAAGTCGAAATTATCGAGCTTGGCGCCCACGTCTTTCAGTTGCAGGCTGGTCAGCTTGTTATCCACCAGGCCCACCAGCGTCAGCTCCAGGCTTCCTTTGATATTCTGCCGCCGCTTTTGCAACTGGGTCAGTACCACCTTGAGCCTTTGTTGCCCCTCAACCGGAGATGCCGTGAGCTCCATCCCATGGATGGTGACACCTTCAGCGTTTTCATTGGGCGCCATCACAGCGCGGTAAAACGCCAGCTCCCGTTCAAGCTCCCGCTGTTTGGCGGCCTGCTCGGTAAACATGGCCTGCATCTGGACATTGGCTTCTTTCTCAACGGCCAGCTCCAAATTGCGACTCGCCAGCAGCTGATTTTGGGTTTTCAGCTCCTCAGCCAACAGCTTTGCCCTGCCGCCACCAAGGTTCAACACGGGTTGCTCCATGGACAGGGTTAAATGGTAGCTAAGGGCACCCAGTAAAAACGCGACCAGCATCAACAAAAACAAATACCAGCTCGAAGGGCGGAATTTGCGCTCCATCACTTGCAGCCTATCGAGCCAACGTTGATAATTCGCCATTGAATAACAGCCTCTTAGTAACTTTCGGTCCGCCGGACCTTCGACGGGGCAGAATAACAGCATAAGCATGGCAAAGGCCAGCACCCGGGCCTGTGCACAGGGCAGGCATGAAGATTAAAACCCGGCTCGAGGCGATGCGTCGACTCGCTCTCAGATATTTTCACACCGAACTCAGAGACAAGCTGTCCGAAGCGCGGATCAGTCTGCAGCTGTGTGGCCTGGCATTGTGTTTTGCGCTTATCGCCTCGCTGGTCATTATCTTGTTTCGCTTGCTGCTGGAGGGTGCCAACCATTACTCCGGTATCGAACGTATGGACATGGAGGCCCTGGTGTACGACTGGCGTGCGCTGCTGCCGCTTTTCGGTGCACTGCTGATTTGGCTCGTGGCGACCCTGGGCTCCAAACGTTACCGGCGCATGGGTATCGCCTATGTACTGCACCGCTTCAAGCTGCACTATGGCAAAATTCCACTGCAATCGGCTCCCGGGCAGTTCTTTCAGGCCCTGATAGCCCTCGCCACCAACTTTTCCGTCGGCCGCGAAGGCCCGGCCATTCACCTGGGTGCTGTGAGCGCCAGTGTGCTGGCCGAAAAATTCAAGCTGCCTGACAACAGCGTCCGGATTATGTGTGCCAGTGGCATCGCCGCCGGGATTGCGGCCACCTTTAATGCCCCACTCGCGGCTGTGGTGTTTGTGTTTGAAGTGGTGGTGCGGGAATACAAGATTCACTATTTCTTTCCCATCATGATTTCGGCCATCTGCGGCGCGCTTTCAAGCCAACTGGTATTTGGCAATGTCCACGAATACGACGCCATTGAGGTGTTTCATATCCCACTGGATCATTATCCCTTACTGGCCCTGGGTGGCCTGGGTCTTGGCTGCGCTGCCGCCGCCTTTAACTGGACCCTTCTCAAGGTAACGGCCACTGGCCAGCACTGGCCCTTGATAGTCCGGCTGCTATTGGCTGGCAGCATCACCACGGTTGTCGGCATTGCCCTGCCCCAGGCTCTGGGGTCGGGGGATTTGGCCATCAATGCCGTAATCGCCGACAACCCCGGTCTCTTGTTACTGATAGCTGTGCTGATTGGCAAAATGATTGCCACCATTGCCGCCATAGGCCTCGGTATCCCCGGAGGTCTTATCGGCCCTCTTTACGGGATTGGCGCCCTGCTGGGTGGCATTCTGGCGCTTATCAGCGCCATGCTGTTCCCCTCCATTGCACCCTACGTGGGGCTTTATACCGTCATAGGTATGACAGCCATGATGGGGGTGTGCCTGAGCGCCCCGCTGGCGGCCCTGGTGGCACTTCTGGAACTCACCAATGACGCCTCCATTATTCTGCCCGCCATGTTCGTGACCATTCCTGCCTTCCTGGTGGCTTATCAGTGGTTTCAAACCGAGTCGGTATTTTTACGGCAGCTGGACATCATGGGTCTGGGTTACAAGGTGCCCCCGCTGAATCAGGGCCTGCAGAAAACCGGCGTGCGCGCACTGATGGACAGGCGTTTTGTGGTGGTGAAAAACGATGATGAGTTGCTGCTTGAAGTGATGAAGCGTGCCGAGGGACGCCCTGTGATGGTGCGAAGCGCCGAAGGTGAAGTCCAGATGCTGCGACTGGAAATGCAGTCCTTTGAAGACAGCACAACACTGTCACGCCAGCCTATGCAGGGGCTGCCCGATACCGCTACCCTGAACGAAGCCTATGAGATCCTCTCACCAAAGCGCACTGGCGAAGTTTATATTTATCAGGGAGATAAAGATAACCTCGTGGGCGTTATCGGCTGGAGTAAGTTGCAGCAGGAAATTCGCTCAGGCCAGGTGTGATGGGCAGCAGGTAATTTAGCTGCTGCCATTTCAAAGCGCTGCCCCTTCTGCTATAGTTGCGCCTCAGCCAAACCCTACATAAACCAGGGGCGGAAAGGCCTTGTCGCCACTCCCTCCCACAGCATTTGGAAAGCCGGCTGATGACTCAGTTCAAAGGATCTCACATCCTCTCCGTAAACCAGTTCAATCTGGACTCCATTCACACTATTTTCAATGTTGCCGAGCGTATGGCGCCCTATGCGTTACGGGAAAAACGTACCCGGGTGTTGGATGGTGCCATATTGGGGAACCTGTTCTTTGAACCCAGCACCCGTACCCGGGTGAGCTTTGGCTGTGCCTTTAACCTGCTGGGCGGCCGCGTGGCCGAAACCGTGGGCATGGCTTCATCTTCACTGTCCAAGGGTGAATCGCTGTACGACACAGCCCGTGTGCTCTCGACTTACTCAGATGTGATTGCCATGCGTCATCCCGATGCTTACTCGGTGCGCGAATTCGCCGAGGGTAGCCGGGTGCCGGTGATAAACGGTGGCGACGGCCCCAACGAACATCCGACTCAGGCTCTGCTGGATTTGTTCACCATCCAGAAGGAACTGAGCCACGCCGGTATGAGCATTGATGGCATGCACATCGCCATGGTGGGCGACCTCAAATTTGGCCGCACGGTACACTCGCTGTCGCGCCTGCTGTGCCTGTACAAGAATGTCAGCTTTACCCTGATTTCTCCCAAAGAGCTGGCAATGCCCGATTATGTGATTGCCGACATTGAAAATGCCGGCCATAAGGTCACAATAACCGATCAGCTGGAAGGCAATCTGGACAAGGCCGACATCCTGTACCTGACCCGAATTCAGGAAGAGCGATTCCCCTCACAGGATGAAGCCAACAAGTATCGCGGCAAGTTCCGTCTCAACCGCAGCATTTACACCCAGCACTGTAAGTCCAATACGGTGATCATGCATCCGCTCCCCCGGGACTCACGTGCCCAGGCCAACGAGCTGGACAACGATTTGAACAGCCATCCGAACCTGGCCATCTTCCGCCAGGCCGATAACGGGCTGCTTATTCGCATGGCACTGTTTGCCCTGACTTTGGGCGTGGACGAGCAGCTGGAAAAGTACGAGTGTCCGGTTAACTGGTATTCACGTAAGGCTGACTTCTAAGGGTCGGCCACTGACTTAAAGGATTGATACATGACCCGTTCCGAAACCTTGTTTGAACAGGCTAAAAAAACCATTCCCGGTGGGGTTAACTCACCGGTGCGCGCCTTCAATGGCGTGGGCGGTACCCCTCGCTTTATCGAAAAGGCCGATGGCGCATACATCTATGATGCCGACGGCAAGGCCTATATCGATTACGTGGGCTCCTGGGGCCCGATGATCCTGGGCCACAACCACCCAAGCATCCGCGAAGCCGTACTCAAAGCCGTTCACAATGGGTTGTCTTTCGGCGCCCCCACCGAGCTTGAAGTCATCATGGCCGAGAAGGTCATCGAAATGGTGCCTTCCATGGATCAGGTGCGTATGGTGAGTTCAGGCACTGAAGCCACCATGAGCGCCATCCGTCTGGCCCGTGGCTACACCAAGCGTGACAAAATCCTTAAGTTTGAAGGCTGCTACCACGGCCACGCCGACTGTCTGCTGGTAAAAGCAGGCTCAGGCGCCCTGACCCTGGGTCAGCCAAGCTCACCCGGTATCCCGGAAGACTTCGCCAAGCACACCCTGACCGCCGTGTATAACGACCTGGAGTCAGTGCAGTCTTTCTTCGACCAGTATCCTGAAGATATCGCCTGTATCATCATCGAGCCGGTTGCCGGCAACATGAACTGTATTCCACCGGTTCCCGGCTTCCTGGAAGGCCTGCGCGCCATCTGTGACAAGTACGGTGCCCTCTTTATCATCGATGAAGTGATGACTGGCTTCCGTGTATCCAGAAGCGGTGCCCAGGGCCACTATGGCGTGACCCCGGACCTCACCACTCTGGGCAAGGTGATTGGCGGCGGTATGCCTGTTGGCGCCTTTGGCGGCAAGAAAGACGTGATGCAGTATTTGGCACCGGCGGGCCCTGTGTATCAGGCCGGCACCCTGTCCGGTAATCCTATTGCCATGACTGCGGGCCTGGCTCAGCTCGACGCCCTGTGCGCCGATGGCCTGTATGAAGAACTCGCCGCCAAGACCAAGCGCATCGCCGAAGGCTTCAAGGCCGCTGCCGACAAGCATGGGATCCCGATGGCCATCAACTACGTTGGCGGCATGTTCGGCTTCTTCTTCACCGACGAGCAGCACATCACCCGCTTCGATCAGGTGACCCGTTGCAACATGGACCACTTCCGCGCCTTCTATCACGGCATGCTGGACGAGGGTGTGTATCTGGCGCCAAGTGCCTATGAGGCAGGCTTCCTGTCCATGGCCCACGGTGACAAAGAAATCGAAGAAACCCTGGCCGCCGCTGACCGCGTGCTGGCCCGCATGAAGTAACAGCGACGCCCTGACGCGCGCCTCTATTACGGCACTGCAAAACAAAAGGACGCCATCGGCGTCCTTTTTTATTTGGGCTTGCCTTTCTATTCAGGCATGAATGCTCAGCTACCCGGGAGGGCCCTGAGCAAAACGTCGCAGGCAAAGTGTTTGAAGTAACAGGCTAGCTGCGTTTGCCAGAGACGCTGCGCAGTATCACGAGTGCCACCACGACTTGCGCCACCAGAAAAAGGTGTTCTTTCACTATCGAAGGGTTATCCATCACGCCAAGACTCAGCAACGTCTTGGCGCAAACCGCCAGCCACGCCAAAGACCCCAGCAACAAAACGCTCTTCAGCAGAAATTGCATTCCCGGCGACACCCCATCAATGACCTCAATCTTTCTATGGGCGCGCAAGGTACAGCTTAAAAAGCCAACAATCAAATATCAGACGGGGTCAATTTGCAATCACTTGAAAGTGCAATAGATGTCAGCATTAGCCAAGGCTTTTAACGTACGAGCCTCCGTATCAACCAGCGCTTTATCCGTTACAACAAAATAACATTCAGTGCATTAGAGTTAAGAACAACCAGTATATCTGCCCACTCATCAAGTCGAGGCAACACAGGATGCAGCAGGAACAGCTAATTGATTATCAAACCCCAGCAATAAACTCTGGACAACCACCGATTTCACGTGACAGAGTTCACGATTCTTAGACAAATTGCCTAGTGGTTAACAGTTGCGTTCTTGTGGCGGTTATGGTCTGATCCGCACGCCCGTGGCGGCGATACCATAACCAGCTTAATCAATCCTTGATTCAGCTCGTTATTCAGGCCTGTTTATACAGGCGATACGGATCCCGAGTCAGCAGTAGGACGTGCCTTTATGCTCCATACCTTTCTGATCATTTTGGCGATACTGGCCTTGCTCAGTATCATCTTCGAAGAGGTGACTCACCTCAATAAAGCCAAAACCACCCTGTTTCTTGGCTGTATTTCCTGGGTAACCCTGTTTATCGCCTCAGGTGGTGGTGAACACTCGCAGCTGGTTGCCCATGAGCTCAATGAAAACCTGCTTGAAATCGCCACCCTCTGGCTTTTTTTGATGTCGACCATGACTTTTGTGGCCTACCTCAACGCCAAGGGCATGATCCAGATAATGGTACAGAAAGTATTCCCGCAGCGGGTATCTGTGCGGATGCTGATGATCCAGGTGGCGCTGTTCGCCCTTATCCTGTCGGCCTTCTGTGATAACGTGACTGCCACCCTGGTATCCCTTGGCCTGCTGACCACCTTTAAACTCGATAAACAAATGCGCCGCCGGATGGCGGTGCTCATTATCTTTGCGGTGAACTCAGGCGGTGTGGCCCTTATCACGGGTGACGTGACCACCCTGATGATCTTCCTCTCCGGCCACGTACACATCTCTGAACTGCTTATCCTCTTTATCCCTGCAGCGGTGAGCGTGTTCCTGCTGGCAATCCTGTTCTCCATGAATGCCAAGGGTGAAGTGAGCACGACCCCTATCAACCGGTCGTATCAGCCGGTGGACATTGCCATTGCGGTAATTTTCTTTATCACCATCATCATGACCATGGCGCTGAACGTACTCTTTGGCATCCCACCTGTGCTGACGTTCCTGACCGGTCTGTCGGTGATGTTCCTCGTGGGGCATACCATTCGCTCCGACAAAGAAGAAATCAAGATCCTCGAATACATCCGCCAGGTGGAATACGACACCCTGCTGTTCTTCCTCGGGATCCTGCTCTTGGTTGGCATGCTTAAAGAGATCGGAACCCTTGAGCTGCTGACTCAGGTTTACGCCATGTATGACCCCAATATCTCCAACTTCGTGACGGGCATGGGTTCGGCGGTTCTCGATAACGTGCCGCTGACGGCTGCATTGCTCAAAGCAGAGCCAGTGCTGTCAACACCTGAATGGCTGGGCCTTACCTATGCCGTGGGTGTGGGTGGTTCGCTGCTGGTGATTGGTTCAGCTGCCGGTATCATCGCCATGAGCAAGGTGAAGGAACTGACCTTCGTCACCTACCTTAAGTACGTGCCTTCTCTGCTGCTCTCTTACGTGGTGGGCTATGGTCTGACACTGCTGATTGCCTACCAGTTTTATGGCTGATGGCAGCCGGTAAGCAGATATAAAAAAGGCGCCTTGGGCGCCTTTTTTATTGGGTTCTATTTACACCAAGCCCGCCGGCATCAGATAGCCGGCACTTTAAAGGCCGTGCCATCGATGGAGAGCACCACGTCCCGTGGACGGATTTCAACAATGCTCAGCGACCCTTTGATGCTATCGCCCTCCTGCAACTCAGCACCATCCACATTCAGCCAGCGCTGACTGGGATCATTGGAGTACACATGGGCCATGATAGTGAATTCAGGCACCTGCAACTGCAATCCGGCGGGTAAATCACCGTATCTGGGGTAGTCAGAGGTTTGTGGAATGGTCGATACGGGTGCTGGTGTGACATCCCGGTTTGCCGACTCGGTAAACTCCACTTCTTTGAGCGCTGCTTCAAAGGCCTGCACCAGCGCATCACCACTGAGGGTATTGCTGTCACTGCGGGAGACGGGCTTGGGTTCAGTGCGCTGTAAGCCAAATTCGGCTGCCGCTTTATCCACTTCGGCTTGCAGGGCAGCCATGCCCTGGGTGCTCGGGGCTCTGGCGCTCTGGCTTTGCGTCAGTACCTGCCTTGGGCGAGACTCTTCGGTTTGCATCACTTCATCGAAGGCCCGGCGCTGGTCATCGGTAACACCGGCAGCCATCAGAGCCTCCAGTCGTGCAGCCCTTGCCTCGGCGGTTTCTTCTGCCACCTCAAAGCTGAGATCTGAATTGGGGTCGCCAACGGCAACGGGGGGCGGATTGACAACACCATAGTCAGTATTGAGGTTTACCGGAGCTGGCAGCGCCGCCTTGCCCGCAAGACGCACGCCATTGCCCGTGTCACTGTTGGTGGAAATAACCGGCTCGGACGGGGATTGGGTAACAGGCATCTGAACCAGGGAAGTCTTATTGGGTACAATTGTTTGAGCCGGGTTTGAAACCACGTTTGCGGCGCTGGCCGCCCCGGCCTGAACAGGCAGATGCATGCTGCTTTGCGGTGCAGGCTGCAACCACCACTGGTTTACCCCCCAGGCTGCGGCCACAGCCAGCGATAGCGCCGCGGGCAATAACAGCAGCTTTCCGGGTCTGATTGGTGCCTTATCAGGGCGATATTGCGGACGAGGGCTGGATACAGGATCAAAGCCGTTTTCCTGTTGCTTGCTGCGGGTTACGGCATCGAGCAGGATAGACATCAGTACAGTCCTCCCTGAACCAGGCGCGGACCATCATTGCTCAGGTAGAGGTTAAGTTGCTGAAGAGTTTGGCTGCCGGCGATACCATCGGCCTTGAGGCCATGCTGACGCTGGAATAACTTGAGTCGATTCTCAAGCTCTGTATCAAATTCATTCACTAATCTTGGGGTGATTTTGTCAACCTTGGCCAAACCGTTTTCCAACCACTGTACCTCAGGCTGGGGTGACGCAATGCCGATTTCCCGTGGGCTGTAGACGGGTGCCTGCCAGAAGAGCTCAAAGGTGCCGGTGAAGTGGCGGTTAAACCAATCCCGATTGACCCAAAGTTGCTGCTCGGCAAGTTGCACCAGGAGTTCGTCACCATCCCGCTCAATGACGGTGACGAAGAACTCGCCACCGGTGTCATCCATCATATAGGCCACGGCAGGATAGTTGAGTTTAACCAGGTTAAACCAGGTTCCCTGCTGCTGGAAGCAGGAAAGCCCCTGCTCACGGGCCGACTCGCAGGGGCTGAGGTCTTTTATCGGTGCCAGCCCCCAGGCGCCAAAGAGCGCCGCATAGGCGGTATCCAAACTGCGGCTCTGGGACACTGCGTCCGTCAGCACCCGCTCACGCACTTTTGCCTGGCGGGCTTCAAGCTCGGCAAGTTCTGCTCCGGCATCTGTGAGCCGGCTGATGGGCGTGACCTCAGCCGAGGTCTGAGATTGTAAATTGTTATCCGGGGCAATGGCCGCCGAACTCAGCATATCGGTATCGGATTGTGCAACGGTCGCGCTCTCAATAGGCTCCGGCGGCAAGGGTTCAGCCACGTTTTGATTCACTGACACACTTTGCTGCGGCGCAGATGGCATTACCAGCACGGGGACATCAGCGGTTGGAGACGTGAGCGAGGTGGCCGCCGTCACGGGCTGATTCAGGTAATTAAAGCCATAAAGCGCCACGCCAAACGTCAGGGCGGTGGCCAGTGTCAACGGAAGGGGACGCTCGTACCAGGATGGTGTTTGGGGTTCCAGCCCCAACACTTCAACGGCAGCCTGACGCACCATCTGTTTATTGATAGGCACCCGGCTTTGGGCAAAGCCTGCCATCAACGCCCTTTCGCACAGCAAATTAATGATTCTGGGAATACCGCCACTGGCCTTGTGCAGCGCCTTGATGGCACCGGCGTTGAACAGCGGCTCAAACCGCCCCGCGACCTGCAGCCTGTGCTGGACGTAGAGGCCGACTTCTTCTGCGGTAAGGGGTAACAGGTGATAACGGGCAGTAATGCGCTGAGCGAGCTGTCTGAGCTCCTGACGCTTAAGCAGCTGCTGAAGTTCAGGCTGGCCAATCAAAATAACCTGCAGCAGCTTTTTGGTATCTGTTTCGAGGTTGGTGAGCAGTCTGAGCTGCTCCAGCACTTCAGCCTTCAGGTGCTGCGCCTCATCGATAATCAGCACAGTATTACGACCGGCATTGTGATTTTTAAGCAAAAAGCCGCTGATAAGATCTGTCAGCATCTTAAGGCTGGGGGCTTCACCATAGGGGATCTTGAGTTCATCACAGAGGGTGGCGAGCAGCTCAAGTTCAGTCAGGGCCGGGTTGAGGATAAAGGCGGTGTCTGTAGTATCGGGCAATTGGCGCAGCAAACAACGGGAAACCGTGGTTTTGCCTGTGCCCACCTCGCCGGTCAGCAGCACAAAGCCTCCGGTTTCACCCAGCCCATAGGTCAGGTGGGCAAGCGCCTCCCTGTGTCTGTCACTGAGGAACAAATACGTTGGATTGGGAGCAATGGAAAATGGGTTGTCCTTTAACCCATAAAACGCCTTGTACATGCCTTATCTATCCTTCTTGGGAACAGCCAACTGCGCACAGCCCTGGCGACCTGAATACAGCGAGTGGAGCCAAGGTAATGCCAGTGGCGGTCAATGTCAAAAAGTCTCCCCGGGCTTGAGGCATGGAGCGGGGTTTTACCACTCGTTCAGTTTATACAGTGCTAAAAACCCGATATGGGTATTGCCCACTCCCAGTCACGGTTATACCTGCGCTCGTGTTAAGCTAACTGTATGACAGCTTGATGGATAACACATTGAAAACATATCTGGTAGGCGGCGCGGTTCGGGATTCACTTCTCGGTCTTGACGTAAAAGACCGGGATTATATGGTGGTTGGCGCAACCGTGGAGGAGATGCTGGCGGCGGGGTATCGTCAGGTCGGTAAAGACTTCCCGGTATTTTTGCACCCTAAAACCCAGGAAGAATATGCCCTTGCCCGCACCGAACGAAAGAGCGGCACAGGTTATGGCGGCTTTGTTTGTCATGCGAGCCCCGATGTCACCCTCGAAGAAGACCTCAAGCGCCGGGATCTGACCATCAACGCCATCGCCATGGCGGAAGATGGAAGCCTGCACGACCCCTGGGGTGGCGTGGCAGATATCGAAGCCCGTCAGTTACGGCATGTGTCCGAGGCCTTTGTGGAAGACCCGCTCAGGGTGCTTCGTGTCGCCCGCTTTGCCGCCCGTTTCGCGCCTCAGGGGTTTACTGTTGCCCCCGAAACCATGGAATTGATGCGTCAGCTGAGTCACAGTGGCGAGCTTTTGCATCTCACTGCTGAGCGTGTGTGGCAGGAACTTGAAAAAGTCCTCGGCTGCGACCACCCCCAAGTCTTTTTTGAGGTGCTCGGGCAATGTGGTGCTCTGGAGGTGCTGTTTCCGGAAATACACGCGCTGTTTGGCGTGCCTCAGCCCGAACAATGGCATCCCGAAATTGATACCGGGATCCATACCCTGATGGTGCTGGAACAGGCGGCCAAGCTGACAAGCAATAAGCAGGTCAGGTTTGCGGCGCTGGTGCATGACCTTGGCAAAGGGGTAACGCCAAAGGCACTCTGGCCAAAACATCATGGCCACGGGCAAAAGGGATTGCCACTCATCAAAGCACTCTGTGACAGATTTCGGGTGCCAGGAGACTATAAAGAGCTGGCACTTTGGGTCAGCGACGAGCATCAGAACATTCATAATGCCTTTGAGCTCAGAGCCGACACCATTCTCAGGCTGTTTGATAAATTGGATCTCTGGCGCAAGCCAGGACGATTGCCCCTGGTGTTGGATGCCTGCGAGGCCGACATTAAAGGTCGAACGGGTTTCGAAAATAAAACGTATCCGCAGAAAAAATATTTATTGGACTGTTATCAGGCAACCCAAAAAATTGACATTCGGGAAATAATTGACGCCGGTTTTACCGGGGTTGAAATCAAAAATGAATTGGCGAAACGGCGGCTGTCGGAAATAGGATTGATAAAAAACTCAGCCCAAAATCAATCAAAAGCTTCATCGGTGAAAAAAACTGACCTAGAAGCGTGAAATTTCTGCTTAAAACTTGTGGATTCTCTACTTGAAACTTGCAATTCACTGAATTTTAGATATGGTTATTGAGCGAATTGATGGATATTCGTAGCAAAAATTTTTGGCTATGACATAATTAGCCGGCTTCAGTTGCCTGGCAGCTGAAATGTCAAATCCAACCTATGTTAAGGGATGTTTTCATGAAAAAAGTACTGCTGATCGCCGGTGTTGCCATGACTGCTCTGCTGGGTGGCTGTGCCAACACTACCGCTCTGGAAGAAAGCGTTGCTAACCTGAGCAACAAAGTAGACCAACTGTCTGCTGACGTGAGTGCTCTGAAGTCTGAGCAAGGCCAGATCGCTGCTGACGCCAAGGCTGCAAAAGCTGCTGCTATGGACGCTCAAGCAGAAGCCAAGCGTGCTAACGACCGTCTGGACAACGTAGCCTCTTCTTACAAGAAGTAATGTTACGTTGGTACCGGCAATGCTTTCAGGCGTTGCCGGTATTTTTTTACCTGTTTTTCGCGTTATTCCCACTTTTTGGCGAGTTATTCACGCTTTTTAGCAAGAATGATCCGATAGTCCATTTCCAATCCGGAAAAATCGCCCTTCTCCATTGCCTTTAAACTGGCTTCTTTTACCCGCCAGGCCCAAGGCGCCATACCCATTAATACTTTGGCGTCTGCCACACTGAGGGAATGGGTCCAGGAAACAGGGGTTTCGCTGACCACCTCAAATTGGCTGGAAAGCTCCAATACAAACGGCTTTTCGGTTAATCCTTCATAGACAAATTCTTTAATTTGCCAAAGGTGCCTTGGCCCGGGAGCCAACATCAATAAAAATCCACCGGGTTTGAGTATTCGTTGCCATTCCTTTCCTTTGGCAGGAATATCCAGGAGCCACACCATATCGGCAGAAGCATCGGCAAAGGGCAAGGATTTAAGCGGTGTCAGGCACACAGCTTCCATTCCGGCCTTGGCCGCCGCAAAGGCTTCGTTTTCCGACTCCAGAGGGCTGAATAGCTTCAGCTGCAGCTGATGTTCAGACAGAGACTGCGCCAGCAATTTTCCAATCCAAGCATGTCCAGGCCCCAGATTGACGCAATTGAGTTCGGTATTGAGCCCCTCGTTCTGAACCACCTTATCCATGGCTTCGACTGCCGTTTGATACAAGCCCGAGGTCAACAGAAATTGTCTGGCACGCAGTTCCTGACGGCTTTCGGCATTGCGGGGTTTATTACCCCTGTAAAAATCCCAATAACCGATTTCCTTTCTATCGAAGTGGTGCTTACCATCGCAATGCCATCCACGTGACTCTTCGTGAAAGTGCAGCGGTTGGCGACAAAGTGGACACTGAAACTCCATGAAAACTCCTTAAATCAAAGAGGCGGCCAATGCCGCCCCTTTGGTCAATCTGAATTGCTCCAGTATTACAAATAAATAAACCCGCAGAGGAATACCCCCAACGCGAGTCGATAAATTACGAAGGGAGTCATCCCCATGCGACTGATAATTTTCAGGAAAAAGTAAATACAGGCATAAGCCGCAATAAATGACAGTATCGACCCCAGTGCCATCGCATGCCAGTCCACCACATGATTTTCTGTAATGATGTCTTTGGTCATCAGCAGGGCGGCGCCCAAAATCACCGGAATGGACATCAAAAATGAGAAGCGGGCAGCAGCTTCCCGTTTCAGTCCCAGCATCAGGGCCGCGGTAATGGTGATACCACTTCGGGAGGTTCCCGGAATCAGCGCCAGCGCCTGTGCAATACCAATCAACAGCGCCTTACGCCAGCCGGTTTGGTACTCCGTCATTTCATCTTTGGCGATACGGTCGGCAAACCACAGCAACAAGCCAAAGATAACCGTGGTGATGGCAATCACTCCGGGGCCGCGCAAATGGGTTTCCACCAGGTCTTTGGCGGCAAAACCAACGCCGATGGCGGGAATGGTAGCCAGGATAATCCACCAGGCGAGCTTGCTGTCATCGCTCTGCTGCCCCTTGAAGATACTGGCAAGCCAGGCCTTAAGCATCGCGACTATTTCGTTGCGAAAATAAATCACCACGGCCGCCAGCGAGCCCATATGCACCGCCACATCGAAGGACAGGCCCTGATCTTCCCAGCCAAGTAGCTGCGCCGGCAAAATCAAATGTGCCGAACTGGAAATGGGCAAAAATTCGGTCAGGCCCTGAATAAGGGCAAGAATAATGACCTGCAAGGTATCCATAATATTCCTTTATTGAAAGAGGGGGGCGTTGTCCCAGGAAAATGCCACCGGCCAAAGGCGTTGGCTTTGTTTATCGAATTGATCCCAAAGCGCTGCATAATTTTGCCCGGACAGCGGATGCACCAATTGCGGTGCGATATCCGCCAATGGCCATAGCACAAAGGCGTTATGCAGAATTTCTGCCCGGGGCAGTTCAATGGGCGCCTGACAAACTGCATCACCAAACAGCAATAAATCCAAATCCAGGGTACGGGCACTGAATTTCCTGGCGCCGGGCTTGCGGCCATTGTCCAGCTCGATTTGCTTGAACAAGGCCACCAGAGCCGCGATATCCAGCTCGGTTTCTGCGCCAATCACCATATTGAGGAAATGCTCCCCTTCAAACCCAACGGCCTCGGACTGGTAAACGGGCGAAAGATGCAACTCACCAAGATGTGCCGCGAGGGCTGAGCGGGCGTTTCTTAAGTATTTTTCCGGCTCTATGTTACTGCCCACACTGATATAAATCCGTGTCATGCTCAGCAATCCCCGGCACGGCGCTCAATTTCAACGCCCACGGCCTCGGCCGCTTTTACAGCGCCGGGCTTCATCACCTTGACCCGCACCCAGGACACCTTGAATTCGTCCATCACGCAGCGGGCGGCCATTTCGGCCACGGTTTCAATCAGCTCAATGGGCTTTTCAGTGATAAGGGCTGTCAGACGATTAGAGACAGTCTCGTAGCACAGGGCATGGCTGTAATCATCGGTGGCGGCGGCGGGTTTGATATCCCACGCCATATCCAAATCGAGAAACAGCGATTGCTGAATGGCTTTTTCCCAGTCGTAAACACCTATCACGGTGTCGATACGCAGGGCACGGATCAGTACTTTATCCATGGCAGTTCCTGAGGTCTGACAAGCTTTGGCCCGCTTTGTCGGTATAATCCGCTCGCCGATAGCAACAATCGATGGATTGCGCTTTCTCATTGGCGCCAAGGGCGTTAGGATAACACCTTAAGAATCAACATTTACCGGCAAGCGTGCCCAAAAATGAATCGAGTCCCACGATGGGCGACTGAGTGCCGTCACGGGATTGGCGGCGATAATACCTTAAGAAGTGAAAGGAAACCAAGTTGACCAGCGAAATAGCACTGACGGCGGTAATGATCCTTTGCGCCTATCTGGCAGGTTCGGTGTCCAGTGCTGTGCTTGTTTGCAAGCTAAGAGGCTTGCCTGACCCACGCACTCAAGGCTCGGGTAATCCGGGCGCCACCAACGTGCTGCGTATCGGTGGTGCCAGTGCTGCGGCCATGGTGCTGCTGTTTGACATGCTCAAGGGTGCAATCCCCGCCTATATTTCCTACAAACTCGGCATCGATGCTGTTTGGCTCGGCGTGATAGCCATCGCGGCCTGTCTTGGCCATATCTTCCCGGTGTTTTTCGGCTTCAAAGGCGGCAAAGGGGTTGCCACGGCCTACGGTGCCATCGCCCCTATCGACGGCTATCTCACCCTCTTGTTGATAGCCACCTGGATTGTGACCCTGCTTGTCACCCGCTACTCCTCTGTGGCAGCCCTGGCGACCGCCCTGCTCGCCCCTGTCTACACCTGGTGGCTGGACGACAGATTTACCCTTCCGGTGACCATGCTCTCCACCCTTATCCTTATCCGTCATAAAGACAACAT
Source organism: Shewanella litorisediminis (assembly GCF_016834455.1). Taxonomy (NCBI): domain Bacteria; kingdom Pseudomonadati; phylum Pseudomonadota; class Gammaproteobacteria; order Alteromonadales; family Shewanellaceae; genus Shewanella; species Shewanella litorisediminis. The sequence goes on along the minus strand of NZ_CP069213.1, from coordinate 887,349 downwards.
TAAAAGGCTATTGAGGGGCGAAGAGTCCAAGGTATCGCGCAAACGGCGCCAACAATCCCAGGACTGACCTCTTATCTCCATAAAAAATGGCGCACCGGGCGCCATTTTTTAGATGAAGTGTTTATGGATGAGTCTGAGTGACTCACACAGGTAGCAAGGTATCCAGCGGCCAGCGTGGCTGACCTTTTACCGCCAGATCTTCAATCTGTCCGGCCTTCAGGCGCTGCAAGCCGGCATAGGCAATCATGGCGCCGTTGTCGGTACAGAATTCCCCGCGGGGGTAGTACACCTTACCCCCCAGTTTTTCCATCAGCTCGGCAAGACCTGCGCGCAGGCGCGTGTTCGCGCTCACCCCACCGGCAATCACCAGGCGCTTATAGCCGGTTTGCTCCAGCGCACGGCGACACTTGATGGACAGGGTATCCACCACCGCCTCTTCAAAGGCGCGGGCGATATTGGCGCGGGTCTGCTCATCATCAGGCTCCGCGGCTATGGTATTGGCCACAAAGGTTTTCAGGCCTGAGAAGCTGAAGTCCAGTCCGGGTCTGTCGGTCATGGGGCGCGGAAACTTGTAGTTGGCCGGCTGACCCGATGCCGCCAGTTTGGCGAGACGGGGGCCACCGGGATAATCGAGCCCCATCAGTTTGGCTGTTTTATCAAAAGCCTCACCGGCGGCATCGTCGATGGACTCGCCCAATACTTGATACTGGCCAATGCCGTCTACCTTCACCAGCATGGAGTGACCACCTGAGACCAAAAGCGCCACAAAGGGAAACTCGGGCACTTCGTCTTCCAGCATGGGCGCCAGCAAATGGCCTTCCATATGATGCACACCCACGGCAGGCAGGTTCCAGGAAAATGCCAATGACCGCCCCACACACGCCCCCACCAGCAGCGCACCAATCAGGCCGGGTCCCTTGGTGTAGCAGATCCCATCCAGATCTTCGATACGGGTATCGGCATTTTTCAGGGCTTCACGGATAAGCGGAATGATTTTACGCACATGGTCACGGGAGGCCAGCTCAGGCACAACGCCGCCATAATCGGCGTGCAGTTTGACCTGACTGTACAGAGTGTGGGCCATCAGGCCTTTCTCTTCGTCATAGATGGCAATGCCTGTTTCATCACAGGACGTTTCTATTCCCAAAACCCGCATTTTGTGTCGTTACTCCGCTTTAAAAGGGCGGCCAATTCTACCCGTTAAGCTACTATTACTCCAGTAAAGCTACGCCTCAGATCCCCCGACGATCCTTTTTAACCGGACTGGGGCTTTACATTAATTGCGGGTTCGGTTTAAAATTCCGCACCATTTTTAATCCTTCTTGGTGAGGGTGTGGCCGCGGGGTCATATCTGAACCAATACAATCTACACCTAAGGGGTGATGGCGTATGCCAATCGTTAAAGTACGTGAAAATGAACCATTCGACGTAGCTCTGCGTCGTTTCAAGCGCTCTTGCGAAAAAGCAGGTATCCTGGCCGATGTGCGTGCTCGTGAATTCTACGAGAAGCCAACTACTGCCCGTAAGCGCGCCAAGGCCGCTGCGGTTAAGCGTCTGGCCAAGAAGCTTTCTCGCGAAAACGCACGTCGCGTACGTTTATACTAATTCCTTATGAGCCTGACAGAACAGCTTAAAGACGAAATGAAAAAGGCCCTTGTCGCCAAAGACAAGGTTCGCCTTGGTACTATTCGTCTTGCTCTGGCCGCCATCAAGCAGATCGAAGTGGACACACGCGAGACGCTGAATGATGAGCAAGTGCTTGCTGTCCTGACCAAAATGGTGAAGCAACGTCGCGATTCCATTGCCCAGTATGAGGCAGCGGGTCGCAACGAACTTGCCGACGCAGAAGCCGCAGAAATTTCGGTCATCGAAACTTTCCTGCCGGCCCAACTGAGTGAAGCTGAAATAGCTGCCCTCATTGAGGCCACCATTGCTGAAGTAGGTGCTGCCTCCATTGCGGATATGGGTAAAGTAATGGGAGCACTGAAGCCGAAAGTTCAGGGACGTGCCGATCTGGGTGCCATAGGCCAACAGATCCGCGCCAAACTGCAATAATCGACTTTTGTGTATGAACAAGCCGTGCAATTGCGCGGCTTGTTTGTTTAACTGAGCTTTTAGGAAATTGAAGTAAGCAACGTGGCGATACCTCGTGATTTCATCAATGATCTGATAGCCAGAACGGACATAGTCGAGCTTATCGACCGTAAAGTGCCGCTCAAAAAAGCAGGTAAGAACTATTCTGCCTGTTGTCCCTTCCACAGCGAAAAATCACCTTCATTTACCGTCAGCAGAGACAAGCAGTTTTATCACTGTTTCGGTTGTGGCGCCCATGGTAATGCCATCGACTTCGTCATGGAGTACGACCGGCTTAACTTTGTCGACGCCATTGAAGACTTGGCTGGACAGCTGGGGTTGGAAGTCCCACGGGAACAAGGAACCGGACCTCGACGTGACGAAGGGCTGGCCCGTGATCTTTACCAACTGATGGAAGAGGCCGCAAGGCATTATCAGACACAACTGCGCCAGCACGCCGACAAACAAAAAGTCGACGAGTACCTGGCACTGCGTGGGCTGAGCAACGAAGTCGTTGAAGACTTCGGTATCGGTTTCGCCCCCGATGGCTGGGATGGTTTGCTGGGCCGTTATCGGACCAATCCGGATGCCCAGGACAAACTGCTCACCGGCGGTATGCTGATAGAAAACGATGGTGGCAAGCGATATGACCGCTTCCGCGATCGTTTGATGTTCCCGATCCGCGACCGGCGCGGCCGGGTAATCGGCTTCGGCGGCCGGGTGCTGGGTGACGGAACACCAAAATATTTGAATTCGCCGGAAACGCCCATATTTCATAAAGGTCAGGAACTCTACGGCCTCTATGAACTGAAGCAAAAACATCGCGACCCGGAGCGGGTCATGATTGTGGAAGGCTACATGGATGTGGTGGCACTGGCACAATTTGGCATCGACTACGCGGTAGCCTCACTGGGTACCTCTACAACCGCAGAGCAATTTCAATTGCTGCTGCGCAGTGCCAAAGAAGTCATCTGTTGTTACGACGGTGACAGAGCGGGTTATGAAGCGGCTTGGAGAGCAATGGAAACTGCCCTGCCACTGCTAAAACCCGGCGACAAAGTAACATTTTTGTTCCTCCCTCAGGGAGAAGATCCGGACTCGCAAGTCCGTAAAGAAGGCAAAGAAGCCTTCGAAGCGCGCATCGATAATGCGCTGCCGCTGGCCGATTATCTGTTTGACACCTTGTCACAGAAATACGGCACAGACAAAGGCAATCTGGCCAAACAAGCCATTGCTCTGATTGAAAAAATTAAAGACACAGTTCTTGCCAATCTGCTGCTGGAAAACCTCGCCCACAAACTCGGGATGAACTCCAGTGAAGATCTCAGGAAAAAACTCGGTCTAACTAGTATGTCCACAGGTCCCAAGGCGCTGGCGCAAAAGGGACTCAAAGGACGGGGTACACCGCTGCGACTGGCCATTTCACTGCTGGTGCAACACCCCGAACTGGGACACAAGCTGCCGGTACAGCCGGCTTTGGGTCACATTCGCATGGCGGGAATTGAGCTGCTGATCCAATTATTGGAGCTCACCCGGGGACAGGTGCTGTCAACCGCCCAACTGCTCGAGTCCTATCGTGAAACCGAGCATTGGAGCCCGTTGACCAAGCTGGCCCAATGGGAACACCAAATTGCCGAAGATAATGTGGCCCAGGAATTTCGCAAAGCGCTGGTATGGCTTAATAATCAATACATAGAGCAGCGCTACCAGGAGCTCAGCATCAAACCCGATCTTACCCGGGAAGAAAAGCTGCAACTCCAAAAGCTTATCGTTGTGATGAAGGGCATGAAGTAGGGCAAAAAACCGCCCCTTCCCTCTGGCACAGCCATAGGCAGATGGCTATAATTGACGATTTGCGCGACTTTGTGGTCCGGCCACGGGTGCGCTCGTTGTAACACTTACCCAAATTGGATGATATCTATGGATCATACTCCGCAGTCGCAACTAAAGATGTTGCTCGCCAAAGGTAAAGAGCAAGGTTACTTAACCTATGCAGAAGTGAACGATCACTTGCCTGCAGATATGGTCGACTCTGACCAGATCGAAGATATTATCCAGATGATCAATGACATGGGTATCCGCGTTTTCGAAGAAGCGCCAGATGCCGATGACATGATGATGTCCGAAGACAACACGGACGAAGATGCCGCCGAAGAAGCCGCGGCTGCGCTGGCCACAGTAGAAAGCGAGCTTGGCCGCACCACTGACCCAGTGCGCATGTACATGCGTGAAATGGGTACCGTTGAGCTGCTTACCCGTGAAGGCGAAATCGTTATCGCCAAACGTATCGAAGAAGGCATCAACACCGTTCAAAGCTCTGTGGCCGAATACCCACAAGCTATCTCCATGATCCTGGAGCAATTCGACCAATTCGAAGCAGACGCCATTCGCCTGTCTGACATCATTTCCGGCTTTGTGGATCCCAACGAAGAAGACGTTGGTCCCACCGCGACCCATATCGGCTCTGAACTTTCAGAAGAAGAACTGGAAGACGAAGACGATATTGATGAAGACGAAGATGAAGACGAAGACGGCGACAGCAGCGATGACGACGGCGCCAAAGGCCCGGACCCTGAAGTAGCCCGTGAGCGCTTTGCAGCCCTGCGCGCAGCCTATGACAACGCCCTGAAAGTCATTGACGTTAAAGGTCGTGCCCACCCTGAGTCTACCCGTGCGCTGTTTGAGCTGGGCGAAATCTTCAAAGAATTCCGTCTGGTGCCCAAGCAGTTTGACCGCCTGGTCAAGAGCATGCGCGAGATGATGGACAAGGTTCGTGTTCAGGAACGTCTGATCATGAAGCTGTGCGTTGAACAGGCCAAAATGCCAAAGAAGAATTTCGTTAAACTCTTCACCGGCAACGAAACCGATCTGACCTGGTTCAACAAGGAAATTGAAGCCGGACGCCCCTACTCTGCCGATCTCAAGTCGGTGGAAGAAGATGTTCAGCGTTGCCGCGCCAAACTGGAAGCCATTGAAGTGGAAACCGGTTTGTCCATTGAATCCATCAAGGATATCAACCGCCGCATGAGCATTGGTGAAGCCAAGGCTCGCCGCGCCAAGAAGGAAATGGTTGAGGCCAACCTGCGTCTGGTAATTTCTATCGCCAAGAAGTACACCAACCGAGGCCTGCAGTTCCTTGACCTCATTCAGGAAGGTAACATCGGCCTGATGAAGGCGGTAGACAAGTTTGAATACCGTCGTGGTTACAAGTTCTCCACCTATGCGACCTGGTGGATCCGTCAGGCGATCACCCGCTCTATCGCGGATCAGGCCCGTACCATCCGTATTCCTGTGCATATGATTGAGACTATCAACAAGCTCAACCGTATCAGTCGCCAGATGCTGCAGGAAATGGGCCGTGAACCGTCGCCTGAAGAACTGGCAGAGCGTATGGCCATGCCTGAGGATAAGATCCGTAAGGTACTGAAAATCGCCAAAGAGCCTATCTCCATGGAAACCCCAATCGGTGACGATGAAGATTCGCATCTGGGGGATTTCATCGAGGACACCACCCTCGAGTTGCCACTGGACAGTGCTACCAGCGAAAGCCTCAAGCAGGCTACCCATGAGGTGCTGGCCGGTTTGACTGCCCGTGAAGCCAAGGTACTGCGCATGCGTTTCGGTATCGACATGAACACCGACCACACCCTCGAGGAAGTGGGCAAGCAGTTCGATGTTACCCGTGAGCGTATCCGTCAGATTGAGGCCAAGGCACTGCGCAAATTGCGCCACCCAAGCCGCTCGGAAATCCTCAAATCATTCCTGGATGACTAATCCGGTCTGACGCCATAAAGCCACCCTCGGGTGGCTTTGTTTTTTCTCGGTATTTTTAGTCCGGCTGCCGATGTTGATTACCCAATAACCAATTGAACACCAAGCTGGAATTTTGCGCCATTTGCCCCGTGACAAGGCAAAGCAAAGTTCGTATACTGCAAGCCGCCTTGGGTTCCACCCGGCAATATCCGGCCCCTTAGCTCAGTTGGTTAGAGCACACGACTCATAATCGTTAGGTCCACGGTTCAAGTCCGTGAGGGGCCACCAAATTCAAAACAAAAACGCCTGCGACAGCAGGCGTTTTTGTTTTGGGTTCATACCTTTATCATTCTCCGGTCAGTCGTACCGGGTCAAGCAACCTCGCCAGCTCTTCAGCGTCTATGTCGGTCATTTCCAGCGCCACCTCCAATATGGGCCGACCTTCAGCGTAGGCTCTCTTGGCAATTTCGGCCGCACTGGCATATCCCACGATGGGATTCAGCGCCGTCACCAAAATCGGGTTTCGGCCAAGCTCCTTTGCCATGCGCGTTTCGCACACCTCAAACCCATTGATGGCCTTGTCAGCGAGATCCGTCATTGCATGGGTCAAAAGCGCAAGCGATGAGAGTAGATTTTGCGCAATCACTGGCAACATCACATTGAGCTCAAAGTTACCCGACTGCCCCGCCACGGTAATACAGGCATCATTGCCGATTACCTGCGCTGCGGCCATGGCAACGGCTTCCGGGATAACGGGGTTAACCTTACCGGGCATAATCGATGAGCCGGGCTGCAGCGCAGGTAAACGAATCTCACCAAGACCTGCAAGCGGCCCCGAGTTCATCCACCGTAAATCATTGGCTATCTTCATTAATGTGACAGCGAGCGCCTTAAGCTCACCGGATAGAGCCACCGCCGTATCCTGGCTGGCGATGGCAGTAAAAAGATGGGGCGCGGGCTGAAATGCCAGCCCCGTGAGCAGATTCAGCTCATGGCAAAACGCCTGGGGAAAACCCGGCGCGGCGTTAACGCCCGTCCCCACAGCAGTGCCGCCCTGGGGCAGCTGCCAGAGTGAAATGAGCTGCGACTGCAATTGCAGCTCCCTGGCATCCAACTGGCTCGCCCAGGTTTCGAGGCTCTGGCTCAAGCGCACCGGCATGGCATCCATCAGATGGGTACGCCCGGTTTTCACTATGCCTTGCACGCTGGCCGCCTTGGTTCTGATGCATGCTTTCAGATGCACCAAGGCTGGCAACAGGGCCTTGGTCAATAAGCTTGCCGACGCCACCTGAATACAGCTTGGAATGACATCGTTGCTGCTCTGCCCAAGGTTTACCTCGTCATTGGCGCTGACAAGTCGACCGAGACGCTCTGAGGCAAGGCGGGCCAGTACCTCATTGGCATTCATGTTGCTGCTGGTACCTGAGCCGGTTTGAAACACATCCACAGGGAAGTGCTGCATCAGCGATTTATCCTGGCGTAAAGATAAGGCCGCCTCAGAGATGGCCAGGCCACTATCGCCCTCAAGCACGTCCAATTGGCTGTTGGCTCGGGCAGCAGCGGCCTTTATCAGCAATAGCGCGTCGATAAACGCCTTTGGCATCGGCTGGCCACCAATGGCAAAGTTGTTCAGCGCCCGTTGAGTTTGGGCGCCATAGAGTGCCTCGGCGGGTACCGAAACCTCGCCCATGCTGTCTTTTTCAATCCGGCTATCCATAATAACGTCCTGTTTGCGAAGGGCTTGTGCCAGTTACCTGACCGCAAGGCTCAAGACATGGCCAGAGAACTATCCTGCCAAGCTGATAACAAAAACATCGTTGTTATATCAGTGTACGCCAAGGACCGGAGCCTGGCCGCCCCATTCGCAGATACAAAAAAGCCCATGGGAACATGGGCTTCTATAGTGTGAGACGGTTCAGTCATCCCGGGTCAATACTTCCAGCAGTTCAATCTCGAAGGTCAAATCCGAGTTTGGCGGGATCATGTTGCCAATCTGGCGCTCGCCATAGGCCAAATGCGATGGCACCTGTAGCCGACGTTTACCACCAACCTTCATGCCCATGATGCCCTGATCCCATCCCTTGATAACCCTGCCAGTGCCTATCACACACTGAAACGCCTGGCCTCTGTCATGGGAGGAATCAAACTGGGTGCCATCGGCGAGCCAGCCCCGATAATGGGTGGTAATAAGCGCGCCCTTTACCGCCGCCTTACCCTCGCCCTCAATCACATCTTCTATCAGGAGTTCAGACATAAAGACTCTTCTTTAACAGCAAACAAAGCCTGAGTGTACCACAGCAGATAACGGACACTCAGCCCTCAGCGGACACTCAAGGTGTCCGAAAGTGGTGAATTCGACCAACTGATAGTGTCCGGCCGGACAAACATCCACGAACGAAAAATCAAATACTCATCATATCAATAACTTAAAAACTGGCACGTTACCTGCTAATTAACAAAATAACGCTCAGTTCACAGTAGATAAAAGAACAAGGAATTCACATGAAAATCATCGCGTCTCTCACTGCTTTATCCCTGGTATTCGCTTCAGCCGCCGCCCTGGCCGATGAACGCCAACAGCTGTCGGTATCGGCCAATGGGCTGACAAGCCTTAATGTAGAAGCGGGCGCTGGCAGTTTTAAGCTCACCGGTAGCGACACCAGCGAAGTACTGGCTGTAGCCGACATCTACCATCCCAAAGGTGAAAAGCCCGAATTTACCCTTGAAGTGCGGGGTTCAACCGCTTATCTGGTGGCTAAATTTCCCGAGTCCTACTCATTTTCAGGCAAATCACCCTACATCAATGTCACTGTGACTGTGCCCCAATCCATGATGCTGGACATCAAAGATGGCTCCGGCGACATCGACATCCGTGGCCTGACAAGTGATATCCGGGTGAACGATGGCTCTGGCAATCTCGTTATCGAGGGAGGCAATCAGGTATCCATCAATGACGGCTCAGGGGATCTTACCCTCACCAACAGCGCTGGTGGTGTCGATATCAACGATGGCTCTGGCAATATCACTGTCTCCGACATTTCAGGCAGCGCCGATATCAATGATGGTTCCGGAGATATCAGGGTAACGGGAGTCATGGGGAATGCCAAAATCCAGGATGGTTCTGGCAATATCTTCGTTGATCAAACCAAAGGCAAGGTCGAAATCACCGACGGCTCGGGCAATATCAACGTCAAAAACGCCGGTGGCCTGATTATCCACTCAGATGGCTCAGGCAGCGTTAATACCGCCAATATTCAAGGGGATGTAATCCTTCGCTAAGCTCCGTTTTGCAGTATCGTCTTCCCGGCGCTGAAGCGGTCCAGGGCTTGCCTTGGCCGTTTCGGCCCACCCTCAACTTTCAATGTATTCAGCGCTTGCGGATAACCAGGGTAACCTCGCCGACAGTGATGCCAAACTTATTGATATCGCTTTTGTTAAGCAGCGTGTTTTCATCAATCAGATAGAGCCAGTCATCGAAGGCAACATCGACCTCACTGCCATCCACAGTGAGGCGCATATCGTAACGCCAGCGCAGGGCAAAGCCTTCTAACTGCCCTTCGGCAGTTCCAAGAATATCATCGGCACGTCCAAGCCAGCGGCCCCCGCCCAGGGGTTCGAGCTGCCACACCCGTCGCTGCTTTTCACCATCATCAAACACAAAGTCTTCTTCGAGGATAATGCGATTACCCTCAAGTCGCCCCAGCATGGTAACCACAAAGCGTCGCGTCACCTTGCCACTCATATCCTGCACCATGCCATGGGCATCCAGCTCACCCACAAAAAAGGTGTCCAGTTTAAGCTCATTGTTCATGGTGCGATAATCGTCGATATCGGCGCTCTCGCAGCCCAAAAGCAAGGTGGCCGATAACAGCAAGGCTAGCAATCGCATGAGGTTTCTCCCAAAAGCTGTGCCCTTAACGTGGGCTCACTGGTGTCGTCACGAAGCCAAATACCCAAAAAGGCCTGCATGAGTCCGTTATCATTCACGCTGCCAAGGGATTGGCCGTTATGGAAAAATTCGCCATGGCTCGCGTCACTGGCCACAAGCAGCAGGGTGTCACCGGGCCGTACATCCACCCACAGGGGCGCGAGTTTAGCCAAAAACGCCTTCACCTGAGCCTCGCTCATGCCCTGCTTTTGCCACTCGCTACCTGTGGCTTCCAGCAAATCTTTCGCCTCTATCTCCCGCGAGTATTGGATTTCAAGTGCCAGCGGATAACGGCCAGCCTGATAGCGACCATCGACTGAATAGAGGCTGGCATGGTAAAGCTCAAGCCAAAGCCAGGTCATTTTGCCTTTGCCAACACGGCTCATGCCATCAAGGGGGTTATCCGCACTGACGGAGGCGCCCGAAAAGGAACTGAGCGCGACCAGCAGTAGCGCACCTGATAACCTTTTAAATGCTTTGCTCGCTGATGTTATCGCCATGATAGGTAGTCTCCGTTGCCTGGCAGCCTTTGCTGCAGCCAAAAGAATCCGGGAATAATCGCCCCCCAAAGGGGCGCAATGAGCAGGAAGGTAAGCAGATTGCCAAGGGGCATCACCACGGCGCCAAGCTCAGCCCCGGCAATATAGCTGCCTGCACCGCCGAACACACCGGTAAACACCTGCACCCACATGGGCTGCTTGCCAAGCCAGGCGAGACAATGGCCCATGGCCAGTAAAAAATGCAGCCACAGCAGCATCAGCCACACTGGCATGGCGCTGAACTCATACACACCTGCGTACATCAGCAGGGTGTCCATGGTCATGCCAATCAGCGCTAGGGGCAGCAGCTGAAAGTCCTTAAGTCTTGTGGGACTTAACACAAAGTGCACCATCAGCAACAGACACAGCCAAATAAGTCCCTGACCGCGTTCAAGAACCGCAAGCCACCAGGCTGCGGTGTAAATGGCTGCGCTGACGAGCAAAAACCATCGCTGTGACATAGGGGCTCCAGTATGTCGGTGACCTAGGGGCGCCAGCCCGGTCTTGCAGCCACCAGATGCACAGCACTGGTGGTACGCTCCCAAAAGCCACCCTCGCAGTAGCTCAGGTAAAACTTCCACAAGCGGATAAATCGCTCGTCGTAACCCAGAGCACGAATCTGCGGCAGCTCTTGGTCAACATTCTCGTGCCAGTGCTTCAGGGTACGGGCGTAATCTTCGCCAATATCATCCAGGCTCAGCATCACCATGTCGGTGCGCTGGGCAATCAGGTTTGCCATGCGGCTTACAGAAGGTAAACAGCCGCCGGGGAAGATGTATTTTTGAATAAAGTCACAGCCTTTGCGGTAGCTCTCATACCTTTGGTCGGCAATGGTGATGGCCTGCAGCAGCATCAAACCATCGTCTTTGAGCAGGCTCTCGAGCTTGGTAAAGAAGCCCGGCAGGTATTCATGGCCCACGGCTTCAATCATCTCAATGGATACCAGACGGTCGTATTTACCCTCAAGCAGGCGATAGTCCTTTTTAAGCAGGGTTATTTGCCCCTCAAGCCCAGCCTCGCGAATGCGTGCGAGGGCGTAGTCATGCTGGGCATCGGAGATGGTGGTCGTGGTGACCTTGGCCCCATAATGGGTTGCTGCGTAGATGGCAAGGGCTCCCCAGCCGGTACCGATCTCCAGGAGTTCCATACCCGGAGCAAGCTTCAAGCGCTCACAAATCGTGGCGAGCTTATGCTGCTGAGCCGCCTCCAGGGTTGCGTTCACATCCGGATAGATGGCCGACGAATAGAGCATGGATTTGTCGAGAAAACATTCATACAGGGCGTTGCCCAAATCATAATGGGCCAGAATGTTGCGTTTTGAACCTTCAATGCTGTTGCGACTGAGCAGATGGCTGATGCGATTGGTGACACCCGACAGGAAGGCAAAGCGTTTCTCGAGACGGTCGAGCAGCGGCAGATTGGCGGCAAAGAGACGCACCACCTCGGTCAAATCCGGGCTGTCCCAGTGGCCATCAATGAAGGACTCCCCCGCCCCCACAGAGCCTGACAGCAAAACTTCGCGAAAAAATCGGGGCGACTTCACGTGGATAACCGCCTGTGGTCCCTGATGACTGCCAAATACCAGGGTTTCGCCATCACAAATCAGTCGGAGGCCACCGTAAGACAAGCCTTTCAGGGCGGTCAGCAAAATGCGTTGGGCCAACGATTCCAGCGTCGATGAAGTGCTCTTATTGGCAACTGCGGTATTGTCCATGATTATTTCTCCACCGGCCCGGGGTGGGCCACAAAAGTCACACCTTTTCGAAACAGGCTCAGGGCCTGCCGATAAATGCCATACAGGATATAAGCTGTAAGTATAGGAAAACGTTTAATAAAAAGTTTTAGACCTGCCTTATCAAAGGCCTGCCCACGGAGCTGTAACCCGGCACGAAAGAGCCGCTCGCCCCCTTCTCGCTCGTTATCAATTTGCAGCCGAAAGCGTTCATTGTTGGCGTCGACCTGCCAGCGGTAACGCATATCCAGGCTCATAAAGGGCGAGACATGAAACACCTTGTCGTTTACCGCCTGGCCCTTGTCGTGTGCCTCGGTTACATCAACCAGATAACAATGGCGCTCGTTCCAGGGGGTGTTACTCACTTCCGCGAGCAGGTAACGCTGCTCATCGCCACTGCACAAAAAGAAGAAGTTCACCGGGCTGAAATAAAAACCAAAGTGGCGCACCTGCCCGGCAAACACCACCCGATTAAGCTCACCTTCAGCGCCAAGCTCCCGGGCTTTTATGAGCGCCCGCTGTTTTAATGACTGCACGGCCTGTTCGGCGCTTTCTTCTTTGCCCCGTTGCAAAGCAGCCGGTGCCTTTGAAATCAGATAATCGCCTGCGCGAAATCGCAGCGGCCGAAACCATGACAGGCCAAACACAGCACTCAATCTGGCAAGTCTTGGCAGCTCGTCCAGATCCATCACCAGCATCGCCATGGGGTAACTGAAGCTGTGGCGCACCGCCCCCAGCCGCTGATGACTCACATGGCCAAAAAAGATGCCGCTGTTCATGCGCTCTCCAGGCTGACACCAAAGCGCTGGCAAACATCCAGGGCGCTTCTTACGCCATCTTCATGGAAGCCGTTGTACCAGTAAGCACCCGCAAAATGGGTATGCTGCTGTCCGCAGATATCCATCCTGCGTGCCTGTGCGGCCATGGCGGCCGAGGAAAATACCGGATGTGCATAACTGAACTGGCGCAGAATTTTGTCTTTGGCGATGGCCTCGGTCTGATTGAGGGTCACCATAAAGTCAGGAGAGCCCGCCGGCAGCCTTTGCAGGGTGTTCATATGATAGGTCACGGCTGCGGGGCGCTGATTATCTTCATCGAGGCGATAGTTCCAGCTGGCCCAGGCGGCTTTGCGTTTTGGTAACAGCCCTGTGTCTGTGTGCAGTACCACGTCGTTGCGTCTGTAGGGCAAGGCGCCAAGCACCGCCCGCTCGGCATCTGAGGCATCGGTGAGCAGCTTCAGCGCCTGATCGCTGTGACAGGCAAGCACCAGCTCATCAAATTCATGCCAATCCTGGCCGTTTGTCTGAATGGACACCCCTTCAGCATGGCGCTTTACCGCGGTCACTGGAGTAGAGAGATGAATACGCTCGGCAAAAGGTGCCACCAGCGCCGGAATGTAGCTGCGTGAGCCGCCCTTGAGCACATACCACTGAGGGCGGTCGCTGACATTCAGCAGGCCGTGGTTGTGGAAAAAGCGCAGGAAAAACTTAAGCTCGAAGGCCGCCATATCATCCAGGCTCGATGACCAGATGGCTGCGCCCATGGGCAATATGTAGTGCCGTGCAAAAAAGTCTGAAAATTGCTCTTTCGCCAACAATTCCCCTAGGGTATTACAGGGGTATTGCCCGGACTCAATACAGGCTTTACCAAGCTTATTAAACCTGATGATTTCCTTCAGAAATCCCCAAAATTTTGGGCTGAACAAGTTACGCTTTTGAGCAAACAAGGTAGCCAGCGTATGGCCGTTATACTCAAGGCCACTGTCGAGGTTGTGAACCGAAAAACTCATTTCGGTGGGAATGCTTGTCACCGACAGCCGTGACAACAGCTTCTGAAAGTTGGGATACGTTCTGTCGTTGAAGACGATAAAGCCTGTGTCTATCGCATAGTCTTTTCCATCGACAGTGACATCCACGGTAGCCGTGTGGCCACCGAGGTAATCATTGGCCTCAAACAGACTCACCTCATGCTGACCGGAGAGCAAATGGGCTGTGGTGAGGCCGGAAATTCCCGAGCCGATAACGGCAATTCTTTTCATCTCATCTTCCAGTGGTGATTTATAAAAAGCGCAAAAGGACTTAAATCGATTAATACTGCCCGCCTCACGTCAGGCGGACTGGCGCCTGATGTTGCTTTTGGCAATAAGGCCCCACACAGCACCCGGCAGCAAGGCAAGCAGCCGCATAGGCCACAACAACCTGCGCGGGAACTGGATCCGGTCTTTACCGCGGGAAAGCCCATGAACAATGCGCCGCGCCGCATCTTCCACTTCAATCCTCCCCGGCATGGGGAAATCGTTTTTGTCGGTCAGAGGCGTACGCACGAAGCCTGGCTCAATCAGGGACACGCCAATATCATCGGGTGCCAGATGCAATCGTAACGTGCTTGCCAGATACGCCAGCGCCGCCTTGGAGGCGCCGTACGCTTCGGCCCGGGGCAGCGGCAAGAGCGCTGCACTTGAGCCCATCAGTGCCAGCCTGCCCTTGGCAGCCAATGCAGGCAAGAAGGCCTCCAGGCAGAACCCCACTGAAATCAGATTGGTTTCTATCACTCTGGCGAAGAGTTTGCCGTCGAAGACCTTGGGGTTATCTATGTACTCGCAACTGCCTGCATTCAGGATAATGAGGTCAAGTTCGCCATCCAGAGACGAAGCGGCCTCAAGGCAGGCAAGCCTGTCAGACACGTTAAAGGTCAGCGTAGAAAGTTGACAGGCAAATCGCGGGTGGGCCTCAAGAATCGCATCCAGGCGCGCCTTATCACGGCCACAGGCAACCACCTGCCATCCTGATTTAAGGTATTCCAGCGCCAGCGCCTTCCCTATGCCTGAGCTGGCCCCCGTGATCAGTACACGACCGCTCAGCATGTTCATGACCTGCCCGCCCTGTTTTTAACCAGCCGCACCAAAGCGCCAAGGCCGGGAATATGTTCATAGAGCATAGCGCCCATATCAAAATAGTCGCGGTGGAAGTCTACCTTGTCGCTGTAACCAATCTGGCTTACCCCCTCCACGCTGATGGGTTTACCACCTGCCAGTTTGGGGTGGGCAAAGGTCATGGTCCACACCAGTGTGGCCTGCGCGCCATCATCCATCACGTGATGAAAAACAAAGTCTATGCTGCTGAGGTTTTGATACAGATTGGCAAAATACCCCTTGAGGAGCGAAAGCCCTTCGATACGATGCATGGGGTCGCAAAACACCACTGCGTCGCTGTAAACCTCGTCGAGCAGCGCAAGGTTATGGGCACCCAGCTTTTGATAAAGGGCCATCAGCTTTTCAACGGGCTCCGACAACGGTTCAGCGAGACTGCTTTGCTCATGCTTACGCATATCAAACAGACTCTCGTCCAACGAACCCTTATCAACCGAACTGCGCACACCTGCATTCATTCCCTAACCCTTCTTCATCACGGCCATCACATCCAGCGCCCTTGAACGGGCACTGCTGTGCTCAACTATCGGAGACGGATAGCCACTGTTATCAAACAGCCCCGGCCCACTTGCCTGATGCAGCGACTTGGTTGGCCACTGCGCGATTTCTGGTAAGTATTTACGGATAAAGCGAGCGTCGGGATCAAATTTTTCCGACTGACTCATAGGGTTAAAGATCCGAAAGTAAGGCTGGGCATCACAGCCTGTACCCGCGGCCCACTGCCAGCCACCGTTGTTGGCCGCAAGGCAGCCATCGATTAGCTGATCGCGAAAATAACGCTCACCCCAGCGCCAATCGATAAGCAGATGCTTGGTCAGAAAGCTGGCAACTACCATTCTCAGACGATTGTGCATCCAGCCGGTTTGGTGCAGTTGCCGCATGGCTGCATCCACCAGCGGATAGCCGGTGCGGCCGCTCTTCCATGCCTCGAACTCTTTTTCATCATTGCGCCAGCGAATGCCGTCACCCAGAGGATTAAAATTCCTTGCCATACTGAGGCTTGGGAAGGCCACCAGCAGGTGACGGTAGAATTCGCGCCACACCAACTCGTTAAGCCAAGTGCGTGCCGGTGAAGATTCATTCACAAAAACGTCGGGAAAGTCTTCCAAAATCGCCGCCAGACATTGACGGGGTGATATCACGCCGAGCGCCAGAAAAGGGGATAAACTGCTGGTACCATCGATGGCGGGAAAGTCGCGTTTCTCACCGTAGCGGGCCATGGCAAGCTCCCGAAAGCGAGACAGCTTTTCCAGGGCCGCATCCTGGCCGGCAGGCCATTTATCAAGAGCCGGGTCATCCTGTGTTGTGGCCCCCCAAAAGTCGAAGGGGGCAAACTCCAATGGCTCGGCCACAGACGTGGGCGCAGGAATGGGCCACAGCGGACGGGAGGCGGCGATTTCACGCCAGCGGCGGGCAAAGGGCGTAAATACCCGGTACATGGCGCCGCCCTGGTCACGCTGCGCTTGAGTGACCACGCTGCCCGGGGGCAAGATGCAGTGCTCATCTGTCAGATGCAGCGGGAAGCCTTTATCCAGAAGCGCCTGATCGCGCCTGCGCTCATCAATCTCGATTTGAGCCCCGGCAAAGATACTGGAGATGCTGTTTTCTTTACAAAAGGCCTTGAGGGCGGCGGCAGTTTGATTAAAAAAGTCTACCTTCAACAGGGAGAGTTGAATGCCGAGAAGCCCCAGCTCCTTCCCCAGCACATTCAGGTTCGCCAGCAAAAAACGCTGCTGGCGCACTCCCATATCGTGTAATTGCCACTGACACGGGCTGGCAATAAAGAGCGCATACAGCTTTCCGCCACGAGCCTTGGCATCCTCACACGCCAGCGTCAGTGCCTGGTTATCGATGGTGCGCAGGTCCTGCCGGAACCAGACAAGTGTATTCATTCTTTTTCACCGTTTTTCAGTATCTTGTCAG
This sequence comes from Shewanella litorisediminis, assembly GCF_016834455.1. NCBI lineage: Bacteria > Pseudomonadati > Pseudomonadota > Gammaproteobacteria > Alteromonadales > Shewanellaceae > Shewanella > Shewanella litorisediminis. The sequence goes on along the minus strand of NZ_CP069213.1, from coordinate 870,472 downwards.
TAAGCATATCGCAACCGCAGGGAATCCGGATGCGGATTCAGGTACACCTGTGAGGCAATGTAGTCATTGGGGTGCTCCCGCAGGTAATGACGGATAAGGGTAATAGGCACCAATAGCGGTTGTACCCCCTGGCGATACGCAAGAATGGCATCGCTGAGCTCTGCTTTCTGGCTGCCGGAGAGAAACTTTTTGAAATAGCCCTGAATGTGCTGCAGCGCACTGGTGTGGTTGCGACGGCTCGCCTTTTGCTCAAGCGCCGACATAAAACCATTAAAGTAAGCCTCGGCCACGGCCTCGAGCTCCCCCTCACCAGCAAGCAGGGGGCCAAGGGTGCGGTAGATAGCAGGGCTGTGGGATAACAGCAGATACTTGTAACGGGCGTGAAAGTCGGTCAACGCCTTGCGACTGAGGCCCTTTAACCGCATGCAATGCCAATCATGATAGGCATAGACCCGGGTGAAAAAGTTTTCCCGTATGACAAGGTCATGCAACCGGCCTTCTTCTTCCACCGGTAAATGGGGGAAACGCTTCATCAGCGCCGCCGCGAATACGCCAACGCCTTCCTTAAAGCCGCCGCTGCCGTCTGCCTTGTATACAGGCACCCGCTCCATCCCGCAGGTCGGCGACTTGGCACAAAAGAGGTAGCCGCTGAGGAAACCAAGTCCATCGGCTTTCTGATCGCAAAAGGCCTGCAGCGGCTCAGTGACATCCAAACTGCCATCGGCACTTCGAACCCGGATTTCCCCGTCGATACGCACCTGACGGATGCTTTTGCGCGGCGCGCCCATGCCAATGGCCATCTCGGGGCACACGGGTACAAAATCGAAATGTGGCTTCAGCTCCTGCTGGCAGTAAGCAGAGTTTTTGTGGCCGCCATCAAAGCGCACTTTTTCCCCCAGCAAGCAAGCGCTGATCCCAATTTGTATCCGGTCAGGATTGAATTTGTGCATAGTGCGTCTCCCGAAAGTTTTGATGGTTTTACAATGCCTTGTTCAAGATACGTGGCAAGAAGAAAAAGAGATCACTGAAACGCGCCGGAGCAATGCTTTTATCGCTATGCACCAACACGTTTGGGGTTCAGCGGGTGGCCTCTCATCATTGCACGCCCCAATCACCCAATCACCCAATCACCCAATCACCAGCTGACATGGACAAAAAGTAGCTTGGACATCAAGTGTCCCGGACTTAACGAAGCTTACGCTCTGGCAGGTATCATCGATGTTGAGACATCGAGTAGACCAACAGGTTGAATCGACCAGCAGGCTCAGATCAACGGATGCAGCGCCAGCGCACTGAACCAGAGACATGCCATTCGCTGCTTCATCCCATGGCATTCATCCATTATTACCCGGCTGTCAGTCGCGTCTGCCAATAGCCCCTAGGCCTCAAACGCTACCCGTTGACGAGCTTTCAACCAACGAACCAATTCACCAAGGGGTTTGGGCCGGCATACCAAAAAGCCCTGAACTATCAGGTTGGGGATCGATTGAAGATAGTGATAGTCTCTGGGATCTTCCACGCCTTCGGCGACCACAGATACCCCCAATTGCCGGCCTATTTCCAAAAGTGACTTCAGAATGGTCTGCGCCAATGGGTCCATGTGAATTCCCCGCACCAGACTCATATCCAACTTAAGCTCACTGATGGGCAGCCGGCATATCTGACTCAAGTTGGTATAGCCGGTGCCAAAATCATCGATGGCCACACCAAAATTGTGCAGCCGCAACCGTGAGATACCTGAATGTTGTGACTGTTTATCAAGCGCTTGATTTTCAGTAATTTCTTCCGTCACCCTGCTGATATCCACCTGCCATTTGTGGCAAAAGCTCAGCAGGCGACCAGGCCAATAACTCTGTCCAAGCTGGGCTGGAGTAAGATTAATAGACAAACGGGCGTGACTGCATTCTGGCTGACGGCTTATTTCTGCCCACTGCTTCAGGGCGAACCCAATCAGCTGTTCAGACACCGCGTTTAGCAGGTTGTGGCGCTCGGCCACCGCCATAAGGCTTTCCGGCGTCATCAGCTGCAAGTGCGCCCCCTGTTGCATGCGGCAAAGCACCTCAAAGCCTTCGATGCGGCCTGTGCCCACTTCCACCTGGGGTTGGTAGTAAGGCACCACTTTACGCTGCATGATGGACTCCCGCAGCGATTGCAACGTCATGGCAGGTCTAGAGGTTTTCAGCTCCGGCGCCATCAAAAGCAAGCGCTCGATACAGATCTGCAGCTGGGCTTGACACACAGGCTTCATCAGGGCACCCAGCAGCCGTAAATGGGCTCCCAAAACTATCTGAGAGGCTGCTTCTATGATGCGGCTCTCCATGCCAGAGGCGATGATGACGCCGCCCCGATATTCAAGACCCGATAACCGTGACAACAGCTCAATGCCGTCCATACCCGGCATATGCAGGTCAACCACCAGAATCTGATATCTGTTTCTGTTTCTGTGCTCCCGAAGGCGCTGTAATGCCTCAGTGCCATCATGACAGTAGTCCACGCTGGTCACATTCAGTTCGCTGAAATATTTCGACAATAGCTGGCAGTAACTGAGTGAATCGTCAATGATGAGCACATTCAAAGACATGGCATGACTCCGGACAGAGTGGGTCCCGGGCCACGAGAAGAGCAGTTTCATCCGTGAAACCCATGATGGACATTCAGTTTTTGGGTAACGCCCTAACGCCCACGTTATGTTCCAAGCCTAGTTCAGCGATGACCCAAGTCAAACCCCGGGGCGTTAGACAAAAGTGGAGGCTACGGGCAAAAAATCTGCTATACTTCGCGCCCCTTTGTGAAAAGGCATATTCCGACCAAGGTGCCTCACTTACAAAAAGCCCTTGTGAATCGTCTATTTACGCCAGGAATCATCATGAAATTCGAATCCTACAGTTTTGCCCCCGAAATACTGCAAGCCCTCGCCGAATGTGGTTATGAAACCATGACACCCATTCAGCGGCTGGCCATTCCCCCTGTCCGTCGCGGTCAGGACGTATTGGCTTCTGCCCAAACGGGAACCGGGAAAACTGCGGCTTTCGCATTGCCAATCCTGCAAAAGCTGCTGGACACGCCCAAGGCCAGGGAAGCGACCAAGACCCGCGCGCTGATCCTTGCCCCTACCCGCGAACTGACAGAGCAGATTGCCAACAATATCAAGGCCTATGCCAAGCATCTTGATATGGCCGTCACCACGGTATTCGGTGGTGGTAAAACCGATGTTCAGGCGCAAAAGCTGCGTAAAGGCACAGATATCATAGTGGCCACACCGGGACGCTTGCTCGAGCATTTGCTGGCGGGCAACCTGTCGTTGGCCGCCGTTGAATTTTTAGTGTTGGATGAAGCCGACCGTATGCTGGATATGGGCTTTATCGCCGACATCCAAAAGCTCATCCAGGCCTGCAATAAAGAACGCCAGACCCTGATGTTCTCTGCCACCTTCTCCGGTGGTGTGCGCAAGCTTGCCGATGAGATCATGAAAAAGCACACTGTGCTGACCGCCGACAGACACAATACCGCCGCCACGACTGTGAGCCAGGTGGTGTATCCGGTGGAACAGCGCCGCAAGCGCGAGCTGCTGTCTGAACTTATTGGCCGCAAAAACTGGCAACGGGTGCTGGTGTTCTCGGCAACCCGCGAAGACTGCGAGAAGCTCACCGAAGAGCTGAACCTCGACGGCATCCCAAGCGCGGTGATCCACAGCGAAAAGGCCCAGGGCACCCGCAGAAGAGCACTGAAAGACTTTACCGAAGGCAAAATTCGGGTGCTGGTATCCACAGAAGTGGCTGCCCGGGGGCTGGACATTCCCGACCTTGAGTATGTGGTTAACTTTGACCTGCCCTTCCTGCCGGAAGACTATGTGCACCGGGTTGGCCGCACCGGCCGTGCCGGTAAGAGTGGCGTTGCCATCAGCTTTGTCAGCCGCGAAGAAGAGCGTACCCTCGCCGACATCGAAAAACTCATTGGTCAGCGTCTTAAGCGCATCGTAATGCCGGGCTATGAAGTATCCAACCGCGACCTGCTGTTAAAACAGCTGCAAAAGCGTCGCAGCTTCGCCAAAAAGACCCGGGTTGAGAGTGACGCCATCGCCCAGGTTGCTGCCGAAAAGAGCATGGCCGGACGTCGCGTTAAAGTGAAAGTCGGCTCAACCGGAAACACCAAAAAAATCAAATAAGCACCCGGTGCCATTGATTCAACATAAAAGCGGCTGTGAGGCCGCTTTTATTTTTCCTTTTACACACTCACCTGTAAGACATTGCCACTGCCGCCGGTCTTTGGAGATACCTCCAGTCACCAAAGGTTTGTCATGAAATCCATCCCCCTGTTTTTACATCAACTCTTATCTGCCCGGCTTACATTCAGTTTACTGGCCTGTATCCTGTCTTTGGGTCTTATTCAGCCCGGTCTGGCCAATCCCATTGCCGCAGACGAAGTGTCTGTTGCGCCGCTGCTGAATGGCGAAACCATTCCCGATATCCAGCTCACCGACAGCAAAGGCCAATCGGTCAGCCTGAAGGCGCTGAGTGCGGAAAAACCCACAGTGTTCTTTTTCTACCGTGGCGGCTGGTGCCCCTTTTGCAACAACCAGATGGGACAGTTGAAAGAAATTGAACCCAGGTTGATTGAACTTGGCTATCAGCTGGTGGGAATAAGCCCTGACAGCCCCGAAAAGCTCGCCGCCGCGGCGGGAGAACGTAAGCTCGAATACCTGTTGTTGTCCGATGCCAACATGGAAGCAGCCAAGGCCTTTGGTCTGGCGTTTTTCACCAGCGAAAAAACCACCCAAACCTACCTGAGCCGAATGAAACTTGAAAACCCGCTGTTCAAAACCCCTGAAGGCGATGAGCGTTTGGTGTTGCCGGTTCCCGCTGTATACATCACGGATACCCAGGGCCTCATTCACTTTCAGTACGTCAACCCCAATTTCCGGGTCAGGCCTGCCCCCAGGCTTATCCTGACGGCGGCTGAGCTTGCCCGCCAGCAGGGATAAAGCCGCTTTACAGCGCCAATTCGGCGTCCTTACAATAAGCAGCCTTTCAATGATGGATATGCTTATGTCGACGCCGAATTACAACGCTTCTCTGCTGGCCATGGCCACCGCCGCCCTGAACGCTCTGGATGCATCCCATGCCGGAGCGGCCCACGCCACCGAAGCGCAGCAAAGCCACTTCCTGTGTAACTGGATGGCTCAGGCATTAAAAGACAAACACTACGATAAAGCCATTGCCGGAGAACTCACCCTCTGGGTGCGTCAGGGACGCAGCCTGGGTGCATCGGCCCAGCTCAAGCGATTGCTGCAAACCATTCGTCATCAGTATTCCACGCTGGCTGAGCACACCAGCGGACTCGGCAGCGCCCTTGCTGCCATGCTGGAAGAAGCCCGGCAGCAGGACATCATTGTCTACACTGACACCCCTATCAAAACCAAGCTTAAGCTCGATGCCGATGGCCAGTCGTCCATCATCGTTTGCGCCGATGAATATCAGCAGCACATTCAGGATGGCGAGCTCATCAAGCCCATCAGCCTGTTTGTTCGTGCTGACGAAAAGTACCTTGCCAACCTTGCATTCAGTCATGGACTCATGCTGACACAAGGCGATAAAAAATCGTCACTTATCAAACATCACAAGAGCTATAGATTGTTTCCCAAAAACAATCTGCCTTCTTTGGCCCTGCTGACATTTCATTAACAAAAGCGTACAGTGAGGGGGAACCCACAGATGGAGCCCCGATGATGCGACGTGTTGCCCTGTTTGCTCTGATGTTGTTTTCAATGATAGCTGCGGCAGAAAGCACGCCCAATTCTCCCACGCTCAAGTATTGCATCACCGGGTCCAGCAGTTGGTACCCCTATTACATCCCCGACAGTCCGCAGGCGCCCGGACTCATGTCTGAGCTGCTGCCGCTGCTGTTGGAACGCGCCGGCGTCCAGGGGCAGAACGTGCCCTTGCCACCCAACCGCACCAATCAGGCGCTGGAAAAAGGCACCCTGGATTTTGACATTGTCAGCCCCAGCTGGTTTGAGCACGGGGATTTTGGTCCCCTGTTTGTGAAATCCGACCCCATAATGCAAATCACCGAGCACATCATCACCCTGCCGCAGAATCAGGAAAGATGGGCCGACATCAGCAGTATCAAGGGCAAGGAAATCGGTACCGTAATGGGGTATCTGTACCATGATGACCACGAGTTCATCCGCGCCGATTTCAAGTCAGAACAGGAGCTGATAAAAGCCCTGCATCGCCAGAGAATAAGTGCCGCTATCAGTGGTGATTACACAGCCCTTTACTGGTCATCCAAGTTGGACTTGCCCATCGCTCTGGCGGCCGAGCACTCATCGGGCGACCTGGTGTTCCGATTACGTAAAGAGCGCGCAGCCCTGCTGCCGGCCATCAATCGTGCCATTGCCGCCTTAAAGGCCGACGGCACCATAGATGCGCTGATAGACAAGTACACCCACTCCATTGAAACAACCCAGTGACAGTGGATAACAGCTCATTCAAGCCTACCTATCCCCTTTAAACTCTTACAAATTAGCCAGTAAAAAAGCGCCCGCAGGCGCTTTCAGGATAAGGAGTTCAGATTGCCGCTCAGTCGGCTCTCTGCTCCCCCACGCTATAACCGTTCAGTTTCACATTGGCCTGCTCCACTACCTTCATCGCCTGGGTGGTAAGCGCATTGTTGCCGTTGAGGAGGTCATTGAGGCCGCCTTTGTCTTTGTCCACCAGCCCGAGTTCACGGAGCATGGCATCCACCACCGGGGCGTTGGCGCGGTAGTTGAGCGCCGCCTGGGTCACCTGCTCGGCAATCCCGCCATTCGCGGCGCCTTCACCCGTCGCCAACGTGGCACCGCTTGCACCATAACCCTGCAAAATCTTAATGCCTTCGATGTTTTCCAGCGGCTTAACCGCATTGGCGACAATCTCCGGCAGGGCGCGCAGAATGGCCAGGGATTTTTGCAGCTCAATCTGTTCGTCACGGAGCACGTTTTCGGCCTCGTACAGGGCCTGCTTACCGGCCGCTTCCACCGCATACACCTTCTCATCGGCTTCGGCCTTGAGCTTCTTGGCATCGGCATTGGCACGGGCTTCGGTGAGGATGGCGGATGAGCGGTCTTCTGCTGCGCGTTTTTCCGCTTCGGCCTGCACAGTGACGCCCACAGCCTCTCGTTCGGCTTCTTTACGGGCATCAATCACTTCAATCTCTTTACGACGATTGGCTTCGGCCACCTGACGCACTGTGATAACCGCTTCTTCTTTCTCCACTTTCAGCTTTTCAGCTTCGGCGGCACGGGCACGGGCGGCCGACTCTTCTTCCGACTTGGCGGCAACGGCAATTTGCTTTTCCTGCTCGGAGACTTCGATGTCACGCTGCTGCTGAATACGGGCCTGCTCGATGGTTTTGCGTTTTTCGATTTCGCGGGTTTCGATTTCCCGGGTCTTTTCAATTTCGGCCGCTTCGATGGCGCGCTCCTTGGCGATTTCCGCCTCACGCTCTTCACGGGCCTTCTGCTCCCGCTGCTTGATAATTTCCGCTTTCTGCTCGGCGCGCTTGAATTCCAGCGCCTGCTGCTGCACCAGACGCGCTTCTTCTTCCGACTTTTTGATTTCCAGTGACTCTTTTTCGGCTTCCAGGTTACGCATCTCTATCTTGATGCGGTTTTCCTGCTGGATATCGTTGGTTTCTTTACGCTTTTCTTCGATGATTTTGGCCAGACGCGCGCGACCTTCCGCGTCAAACGCATTATTTTCATTGAAAAAATCAAGTTCGGTCTGGTCAAAGCCGGTCAGAGACACAGACTCCAGCTCCAAACCGTTTTTCTCAAGATCGTTGGCCACGTTGTTTTGTACCCGCTGCACGAAATCGGCGCGCTGCTCGTGCATTTCGGTCATGGTCATTTCGGCGGCCACGGCACGCAACACGTCAACAAACTTGGACTCCATCAACTTTTTCAGCTCTTCCACCCGGGTGGTACGGGTACCCAGGGTTTGCGCCGCCATGGAAATGCCCTCGGCGTGGGGCGCGACTCTCAGGTAGAAGTCCGCTTTCACGTCCACCCGCATGCGGTCTTTGGTGATAAGGGCGTCTTTCTGGGTTTTTTCCACTTCAATGCGCAGGGTGTTCATGTTCACGTGGATGGTTTCATGCAGTACCGGCAGCACGATGGCGCCCCCATCCTTGACCACCTTTTCACCACCAAAACCGGTCCGCACAAAGGCGGTTTCTTTGGTGGCGCGGCGATAGAGCTTGGCGAAAATCAGCCCGATTACCAAAAGTCCCAATACCGCCACGCCGGCTATCATCAGCATAAAGGTGCCGCTATCGGTAAAAATCTGTGAGTTGTCCATCTAGCTTCCTTGTTATCTACAACAGTTTATTGAGTAAATTGACTGGCGGACCACACCCGGCCCACCCTGCGAATAAGCACTACCTGAGTGCCCTGAATAAATTCATCCCCGGCCGTTTCGGGCTCCACCAACACATAGTGTTTTTGTTGAAACTGGTCTTTTACCAGCGCCTCTGACGGGTTGCCCTTTACCGCCCGGCCAAGGGTGATGGTTGCCACGCAGCCACTGAGTTCATCAATGGACAGGGCACTGCTTTCATTTTTGGGCAGCATGTCAGCCAGCGGCGCGCCGAGGAAACGACAACCCAGCGCCGCGCCCGCAATGGCCAAAGGCACAGACATCCACTGCACCAGCGGCTGACCGAGTAAGCTAATAAAGAGGAAATTGAGGCTGTAGCCGGCAATCACAAAGCAGGTCATGGCCAGCACCAGCCAAATCAGCAGGGGCAAGCGGTTCAGACACAGCCAGCCAATCAAACCGGTGAGGCCGCCTCCTGCGATGTCTGCGTCCATATCGACATCGGCCAAATCCCAGTCTTTGAGCAGCCCCATCAGGCTCAGGCCGGTGACCAGTGCCAGGGCTTCGATTATCCCCAGCAGCAGAATGACAGTTAATACGATACTGAATGGAAAGTTTGCATCAGCAAATAGAAAGCCAAGCATTATCAACTCCTTGTACAGAATGCTATTCCGTGGCTGCGACTTTTGGTGCAAGAAATCCGAGCATATCAAAGCGTGAGTCTTTGCCAAGCATTTTTACCCGCTCTCGGGGCTTATCCGCTAAGATAGGCGCAAACCCATTAAGCTCTCGATCCCATGACGACAAGTTACCTTAAGCTCAAGGGCCATTTTGCCCAGATTTCCCACTTTGAACACTTCAGCGCCCTGGGCGACTGGGATCAGGCCACCATGATGCCCATGGGCGGCAGCGAAGGCCGCAGCGATGCCATGGCAACGCTGGCAGGCCATATCCATGGGCTTCGCACCGCGCCCTGGTTACTGGACGAAATCAATAACGCCGAGTCTGAGCCCCTTACAGCTGATGAGCAGGCCAACCTGCGGGAGATGAAATACCAGTGCCAGCAGGCCATCGCAGTACCCCAGGCGCTGGTTGAAGCCAAGACCAAGGCCGCGTATCAGTGCGAAAACGCCTGGCGCGAGCAGCGTAAACACAATGACTGGCTTGGCTTTAAACCCAATCTCGAAAACGTGATGGCACTGGTACGGGAAGAGGCCGGCCACCGGGCGGCAGTCACAGGGCTTTCTCCCTACGATACCTTGCTGGATAAGTTTGAACCCGGCATGAGAGCCGCCACCCTTGAAACCACCTTTGCCGGGCTTCGCAGCACGCTTCCAGGCCTTATCCAGCAGATCCTCGACAAACAGGCCAGCGATCCGGTTATCCAGCTTGATGGGCCTTTCGACATAGGCGCTCAGGAGAAGATAGGCCGTGAACTCATGGCGCTGCTGGGGTTTGACTTCAATCAGGGGCGACTTGATGTCTCAAGCCACCCCTTCTGCGGCGGCGTGCCGGGGGATGTGCGCCTCACCACCCGCTACCGGGAAGATGACTTTACCGGCGCCCTGCTTGGCATCATCCACGAAACCGGCCACGCCCGCTATGAGCAGGGCCTGCCGTTGGCGCTTCGGGGCCAACCGGCCGGGCTTGCGCGCTCCATGGGTATCCACGAGAGCCAGAGTCTGTTTTTTGAAATGCAGCTGGCTGCCAGCAAACCCTTTATCGAGCTCATCACCCCCATCATCAACCGTCATCTGGGGCGTGATTTCAGCCCGGATACCCTGGTCAACCTCTATACCCGGGTCAAGCCGGGCCTCATCCGGGTCGATGCCGACGAAGTCACTTACCCCTGCCATATTCTGCTGCGATTCGATGCCGAAAAGGCACTGATGGACGGCTCACTGGCCGTGGCCGACTTGCCGGACTTCTGGTCAGCGGGCATGCAGGCACTGCTGGGGATTAACACAGATGGCGATTATCGAAACGGCTGCATGCAGGACATCCACTGGACCCTGGGGGAACTGGGGTATTTCCCAAGTTATACCCTGGGTGCCATGTACGCCGCACAGCTGCGCTTTGCCATGGAAAAAACATTGGGACCGCTGGAGCTTGCCATAGGCCAGGGGCGCCTTTCCGAGGTTTTTGCCTGGCTTGAGCAGCATATCTGGTCACAGGGTTCACTCATGGATACCGACAGCCTCGTCAAGGCCGCCACCGGCGAGGCACTCAACTTCCGCTATCTGGAGCAGCACCTGCGTCAGCGCTATCTGGGCGAATAACCCAGTCTCGGGTATAATTGCGCCCTTTGTGATTTGAACAGGCAGTAAACAAAGGGCGTACCATGCAACTCAGGGCGATTCAGGCCAACGATTGGCCGGCAATTCTCAACATTCAGGACGAATGCTACAACGCAGTGGAACCAGAGCCGTTACACGTGCTGAAAAGCAAGTGGGAAGTCTCACCAGACTCGTGTTTTGTTATGGAAAAAGACGGCCAGGTGCTGGGGTATTGTTTGGCACACCCCTGGGTGGAAACCACGCCGCCTCCCCTGTATCACGCCCTGACCGAACTGCCCACGCCCAATACCCTGTATCTGCACGACATGGCCATTTCTGCCGGTGCCCAGGGCCTGGGTGCCGGTGGCAAGGCGCTGTCCAAACTCAAGCAACTGGCCGAGCGCTGGTCACTGAACTCTCTGTCTCTTGTGGCGGTTCAGGGCGCCGACAGCTACTGGCGCCGTCAGGGCTTCGCCGACAGCCAAAGCCTAAAATGCCTTGGCAGCTACAGTGACGATGCCAGCTATATGATACTGCCCCTGTGAGGCAATAATGCACCCAGCACTGACCACGGTTGCCCTGCTCTGCCTGTCGAATATCTTTATGACATTTGCCTGGTATGGGCATCTTAAGTCGCTTAACCATAAACCATGGATAATTGCGGCGTTGGTCAGCTGGGGCATCGCCCTGTTCGAGTATCTGTTGCAGGTCCCGGCCAATCGCATCGGCTACACGGTGATGAACGTGGGCCAGCTTAAAATTTTGCAGGAAGTGATTACACTGAGTCTGTTTGTGCCCTTTGCCTATTTCTATCTCAAAGAGCCATTGAAACTCGACTACCTCTGGGCGGGTCTGTGCATTCTCGGGGCGGTGTACTTTATTTTCCGCAGCGAATTCAGCTAAAAACAACGAAAGGGTTTTACCATGGCACGTCAGGTTGCATACACCTACAAAGGCCAGGCAAAAGTGATTAACTTTGCCTACGACAAGTACCACGATATGTACGAGGCCGCAGCCGCTGCCGAAGGGGTGGACCTCACCCGTTTTCTGGCAATGGAACAACAGGTTGCCATGACCGCCAAAGGCAAGGGCGCCCTCAAAAGCTACCGTTTGAACGAATTTGCCCGCATGGGTTTTAAAGACATTCGTATGCTGCGGGACGATGAACAGGTCTGAATTATGATAAATCAAGAACATGCCAACTTTCCCCGCGCGGGTTTTTTCCGCCGCCTGGGGGCCATGGTGTACGACCTTATGCTGGCAGCCGCGGTGTGGATCCTCGCGGGCGTGGTCAGCTTTGCCCTCTTTGCCGTGCTGGTGAATGTGGGCCTGATTGACCGCGGCGGCCACGAGCATGTCATTGATGTGATGAATGCCAACTCCCTGTATCGCAATTTAAACTTTGCCTGGATACTGCTGTGTGTGGCGATGTTTTATGTGGTGTTTTGGAGCCGTGGTGGCCAAACCCTCGGCATGCGTGCCTGGCGTTTGAAGGTGCAGCACCCCAACGGCCAAAACTTGAGCTTTATTGCCGCAGCCGCCCGTCTGGTATGGTCACTGTTCGGTTTAGGGAATCTTTTTATCCTTATCAATCCCGACAAGCTGGCGCTGCAGGATAAGATGACCCGCTCCGAAGTGGTGGTACTGTCGGCGGAAGCCAACCAGATGAAAAACTGGCACGGTATGCAGTAAGGCTAATGCCGTACCGCTAGTGCAGTCACCCTTTGTGATAGCCAAAGGCCACAGAGCCGCTGACACACAACGAGCAAATAAAAAGGGCACCCTGGGTGCCCTTTTTACTTTCCTATGTCACGGTCAGCGCCGGATATAGAACACCGCCGCACTGGCGAACAAGAGCGCCGGTGCGCCCGCCCCAATAAAGGCCGGCAGCTGATAAACCATGGTCATTGGGCCGAAGATTTCGTTGCAGATATAGAAGCTGAAACCGGCCACCACACCCAAAAGTACCCTGGCGCCCATGGTTACGCTGCGAAGCGGACCGAAGACGAAGGACAGGGCCACCAGCATCATCACGGCGACTGTCACCGGCTGCATCAGCTTACGCCACAAGGCTAACTCGTAACGGCTGGGGTCCTGGCTGTTAATGCGCAGATAATCCAGATACCCCATCAGCCCCTGGATAGACAGGGATTCAGGTTTCACAGATACCACACTGAGTTTGTCCGGCGTCAGGCTCGACTGCCAAATCTCGCTGTCGACTTCTTCCCTGACGATGGCTTCTTCGGTGATATGGGTCTTACTCACGTCCTGCATCTGCCAGGCCTTACCATCAAAGATCGCCCGGCGCGCATTGACCACATGGTTCAGACGCTCATTCTGGTCAAACTCGTACAGGGTGATATTGCCAAGCGTATTGATGTCCGAGACTTCGCCGATGTTCACAAAGAGGTCGCCGTCTTTGGCCCAAATCCCCCTGTGGGACTTAATCAGACTGCCGCCGGAAATCATGGTGGCCTTCAGCTCGTTGGCGCGCTGCTCTGCGGCGGGTGCAACCCACTCACCAAGCGCCATCACCAGCAGCATCAGCGGTACCGCGGTTTTCATGGCCGATACGGTAATTTGCAGCCGCGACTGACCCGAGGCCTGCATCACCACCAACTCAGAGTTGGCGGCCATCATGCCAAGGCCAATCAGGGCGCCCAGCAGCACCGCCATGGGGAAAAACATCTCGATATCACGGGGGATAAGAAACAGCACATACACACCGGCATCCATCATGGTGTAGCTGCCACGACCCACCACGCGCAGCTGATCGACCCACTTGATAATGCCGGACAGGCCGGTCAGTACCAGCAAACACAGGGATGAGGTGCTGATAAGCACCCGGGCAATATACCAGTCCAGAATGCTCATACTGCGGCCCTCCGTTTGAACCTTCCACTGAGTTTTGCGCCCAGTGGCCGCTCCTTGCCAAGCAGCATAATACCCATCACCAGGGCCGACAGATGTATCCACCACATCCCCAGAAACGCGGGAACCACTTCATCCTCCAGCGCCTTGCGCCCGGCCACCATCAAACCGAAATAACCAAGGTACAAGAGGATTGCCGGCAGCATTTTGGCAAACTTGCCCTGACGCACATTAACCCGTGCCATGGGAACGGCAATTAGGGTCATCAGGGGGATAGCCAAGGGGATAGCAATACGCCAGTGCAGCTCGGCCACGGCTTCGGGTGTGCCCTGCTGCATTAACTGATTCAGGGGCAGAGCCGACATCTTACGTCTGCGCTGATCCACTGCCTGCTCTTTGATTTGCATGCCGTAGCCGCCAAATTCCAGCACCTGATAGTCCAGGCCCTTGGGCGAACCCTGATAGCGCACGCCGTCGTTCAGCTTGAGCTGCTGAGCGCCACTGGCATCCTCCACCACCTTACCGCCGGCAGCAGAAACCAGATTTATCTGGCCATGCTCATCATCGGGATCCGGTAGCTGGGCCACGAACACCTTTTCCAGCTCATTGTCTTTACCGATTTTTTCCACAAAGAGTACAGCGCGGCCATCGGGACTGGTTTGAAAACGGCCCTGCACCAGGGCAGCAAGCCCCGCTTCAGACTGGGCTTTTTCCAGCACCTGATTTTGGCGCTCTTCCGCCCAGGGCGTCACAAACAGAGACAAATAGCCGGTAAACAGCATATTGAGCGCAGCGAGCAGCAGGGTAACCCGGGTGACATACCATTCACTCACCCCAACCCCGTGAAACACCACCATCTCGTTTTCGGAGTACATGCGCCCATGGGCCATCAAAATGCCAAGAAACAAGCTCAGGGGCAGCACGAGCACGGCAAGATAGGGTAGGTTCAACCCAAGCAAGGTAACGACTAAAGAGGCAGGAAACTCACCGTCCGACGCGTCGGCAAGTACACGGACAAAATGCTGGCTGATAAAAACAGTCAACAGCACCAAAAGTACCGCGATTTGTGCCTTGAAAACTTCTTTGAAAAGATATCTAAATACAATCACAGGCAGGATCCGGTATCAAAACTTATCATTTTGCTGGTATCAGCCTAACATTCATGTAAACTGTCTACTTTTGATAGTTTTCTGACCAATACCATCACAAGGCGCCACGGCATCAAGCGCTGAGTAACAGGCCTTGGCGCAGAAACTTAGGCCCGATTTCGGGCACAAGCAGGCATTATCCAATAAATATAAAAATTTGTCTTTAAGAATCTAGGAGTGCTCATGGAGTTTAGCGTAAAGAGCGGCAGCCCGGAAAAACAACGCTCAGCGTGCATTGTTGTGGGTGTATATGAACCCCGCCGTTTGTCCGGCATCGCAGAGCAACTGGACAAAATCAGCGAAGGTTACATCAGCAATCTGCTGCGTCGTGGTGATTTGGAAGGTAAACCAGGCCAGATGCTGCTGTTGCACCACGTGCCCAATGTGCTCAGTGAGCGCGTTCTCTTGGTCGGTTGCGGTAAAGAGCGCGAGCTGGACGAGCGTCAATATAAGCAAATCATCGCCAAGACCATCAACACCCTGAACGAAACAGGTTCCATGGAAGCCGTGTGTTTCCTGACCGAACTGCACGTGAAAGGTCGCGATACCTATTGGAAAGTGCGTCAGGCCGTAGAAACCACCCAAAACAGCCTCTACAGCTTCGATACCCTGAAAAGCCGCAAGGGCGAGACCCGCCGTCCGCTGCGCAAACTGGTGTTCAACGTGCCTACACGCCGTGAACTGACCGTTGGCGAGCGCGCCATCGAGCACGGTGTTGCCGTTGCCTCGGGTATGCACCTGTGCCGCGACGTGGCCAACATGCCACCGAATATCTGTAATCCAGCTTACCTTGCCTCTCAGGCTCGCCAGTTGGCCGAAGTACACGAAAACCTGCAGGTGTCTACCGTGGGTGAAGAGCAAATGGCCAAGCTGGGCATGAACTCTTACCTCGCCGTGGGCCGTGGCAGTGCCAACGAATCCATCATGACTGTGATGGAGTATAAGGGCGCCGTGGACAGCACCGCCAAGCCTATCGTATTGATAGGTAAAGGACTGACCTTTGATTCAGGCGGTATCTCACTCAAGCCGGGCGAAGCCATGGATGAGATGAAATACGACATGGGTGGCGCCGCCGGTGTTATCGGCACCATGAAGGCCATCTGTGAGATGAAGCTGCCGCTGAACGTAGTGGGTATTCTGGCAGGCTGTGAAAACATG
Organism: Shewanella litorisediminis; assembly: GCF_016834455.1. Lineage (NCBI taxonomy): Bacteria > Pseudomonadati > Pseudomonadota > Gammaproteobacteria > Alteromonadales > Shewanellaceae > Shewanella > Shewanella litorisediminis. Next base: position 854,662 of record NZ_CP069213.1, on the reverse strand, counting down.
CCCTCCGGCAATGCGTACCGTCCCGGTGACATACTCACCACCATGAGCGGTCAAACCGTGGAAGTGCTGAACACTGATGCCGAAGGCCGTCTGGTACTGTGCGACGTGCTGACCTACGTTGAGCGTTTCGACCCTGAACTGGTTGTCGACACGGCCACCCTCACCGGTGCCTGTGTGATTGCGCTGGGCAAGCATGCTTCAGGCCTCTTCTCTTCTCACAACCCGCTGGCACACGAGCTGCTGAGCGCCGGTGAGCAAAGTGGTGACCGCGCCTGGCGCATGCCATTGTGGGATGAGTATCAGGACATGCTGGACAGTCCTTTTGCCGACATGACCAACCTCGGTGGTCGTCCGGCGGGCTCCATCACTGCAGCCTGTTTCCTGTCGCGCTTTGCCAAGAAATACAACTGGGCACACCTGGACGTAGCAGGTACCGCCTGGAACAGCGGTGCCAACAAGGGCTCTACCGGTCGTCCGGTGCCTCTGTTGACCCAGTTCCTGATAAACCGTGCCGGTGTAGAACAGGGCGAATAAGCCAAACTGCTGTTTAAAGCACATAAAAAAAGCGAAGCCCAGGCTTCGCTTTTTTGTTGCTCACAATCCGTTAGCTTCAGGACGCCTTGTCGATACGCAGGTCCTGCCCACAACCTGCACGGCGACGGCAAGCCTCACCAAATGCTTTGAAAATCTTGATGGAGTCAGGATTTTCAAGCGCCTTCCACTCAGGATGCCACTGCACCCCAAGGGTGAATTGAGGCAGATAGGGCGCATGCAGAGCTTCCACCAGGCCATCTTCAGCAAACGCCAGCGCCTCCAGTCCCTTACCCAGAGTTTTAATGCCCTGACCATGGAGCGAGTTAACGTCTATGGTGTCCCCCAGCAACTTATGCAGCCAGGAGCCCTTCACCATGGTGATTGAATGACTGGCACCATACTGCACCTCGGGCGGTGTTTCCGGATCTTCACGGTGATCGTTCAGATGTTCCTCATCATGCACCTTCTGATAGAGATCGCCGCCAAAGGCGATATTCATCTCTTGCATGCCACGGCAGATGCCCAGTATCGGCAAGTCCCGCTTAACGGCGCCCTTGATAATGGCAATATCTACCAAGTCCCGCGCCAAATCCTGTTTTTTCTCCGGAGTGAGGTTTTCCTGACCATAGAGGCTGGGGTCGATATTGGAGGCGGCACCGGAAAGGTAAACGCCGTCTGCCATGTCCAGATATTGTTCAATATCTGCCACACCAAAGCAGGTAGGGATAAGTAGCGGAATGCAGTCGGAAATGTCTACCACGGGCTGCATATATTTGTGGGTCATGACCTGATAGGCGTGGCCATTTCTGTCTTGTTGACCCATGGACATCAAAATTACCGGTTTTCGTTCTTGTCTTGCTGATTCTTGTTGTAAGGGCATAGATCACCTGATATTCAAACGCGTTTAGTTCGCGCTTTGGGCATAGCCTGGTGTGGTTGAAACCTGACGCTAATCAGAATGATGCGTTGGTTTAAACAGCTCAGGACATGCCCAAAACCCGTACCTGCTACGTCCTTTTCAGGACGGCAATCACAGCATCAGCATGCCCAAAGGCGTTCGATATGTCAAACAGATGAAAACTTATTATTTACAACCGGTGACGGTATAACGAAACAGAATAAGCAAACTGCAGCATCCAACTGAGGGGAACAGCGATTGACCTTCGAGGCCTAACGCCTCCAGATACCCAACAGATGATTTGCCGCCACCCAATAAAAAGCAGCGCTCTGTCCGCGTATGGGCTGCTTCTGAAAATCCTGATGCGCAGCATCAAAGGCGGCAGTTATCTAGAGCGCTCATCCCCCAGCCTTTTCTCGAGCTCAAACTCTCAAGCAACTGTGTCTGTTGCTTACTCCCTCTGTTTTCAACACCAATGCTTAAACAGCAAGCCAATTTGCCGGTCCGGCTTTATGTCGGGCGCCCAACTAAGTTAGAATCCGGACTTATTGTTTACGCACAGGCCCACCATGACCCAGGCACTTTTTTACGTACTTCCGCCGTCCCAAATGAGGGATGCTGCCGAGCTGCTGGCCTGCCGTCTGGCGGCGTTCCATTACCGCCGCGGCGCCTGGGTGTATATTCACTGCAACGATGAATCCCAAAGCTTCGCCATCGACGAGCAGCTCTGGCAATTTGACCCCAACGATTTTGTGCCCCACAACCTCAAGGGCGAAGGGCCTCAGGGCGGCGCGCCGGTGGAAATCGGCCACGATCGCCTCGGGCCGTCAAAAAACCGGGGCATTCTGATAAATCTTGCAGAAAAAGTACCGCCTTTTGCGGTACACTTTGGCCACTTTATCGACTTTGTCGCCGGTGACGAGGCCACCAAGGCACTGGCACGGCTGCGCTTTCGCGAGCTTCGCGGCCTTGGCATCGGGCCATCCACTCAGGATTTGGCGACACAACCCCTTAATCTAGTTTGAGAAAATCTGATCCCCATGGAAAAGACATACAATCCACAGTCCATCGAACAGGCCCTCTACCGCGTTTGGGAAGAAAAGGGTTACTTCAAGCCACACGGTGATGCCAGCCAGGGCAACTATTGCATCATGATCCCGCCGCCGAACGTCACCGGCAGCCTGCACATGGGTCACGCCTTCCAGGACACCATCATGGATACCCTCATCCGCTATCAGCGCATGAAGGGCAAAAACACCCTGTGGCAAGTGGGTACCGACCACGCTGGTATCGCCACCCAGATGCTGGTTGAGCGCAAGCTGGAAGCCGAACAGGGCAAGAGCCGCCATGACCTTGGCCGCGATGCCTTTATGGAAAAGGTTTGGGAGTGGAAAGCCCAGTCCGGCGGCACCATCACCAGCCAGCTGCGCCGCATGGGCGCCTCTGTGGATTGGGACCGTGAGCGCTTCACCATGGATGAAGGCCTGTCCAACGCGGTGCAGGAAGTGTTCGTGCGCCTGTACGACGACAAACTGATTTATCGCGGCAAGCGCCTGGTAAACTGGGATCCCAAGCTGCACACCGCCATTTCCGATCTGGAAGTGGAAAACAAAGAAAAAGCGGGCCATATGTGGCACTTCCGCTATCCGCTGGCCGGCACCGAGCTGACCGCCGATGGCAAAGACTACCTGGTAGTAGCCACCACCCGTCCTGAAACCATGCTGGGCGACAGCGCGGTTGCGGTACACCCCGAAGATGAGCGTTATGCGTCACTCATTGGCAAAGAAATCATTCTGCCTATCGTGAACCGCCGCATCCCCATCATCGCCGATGAATACGTGGATAAAGACTTCGGTACCGGCTGCGTGAAAATCACCCCGGCCCACGACTTCAACGACTACGAAGTGGGCAAGCGCCACAGCCTGCCGATGTTCAACATCCTCACCCAGGATGCCACCATCCGCGCCCTGGCCGAGGTACTGAACACCGATGGCAGCCACAACAGCGAGCTGGATGCCAGCCTGCCCGAGCGCTATGCCGGTCTCGACCGCTTCAAGGCCCGCGACGCCATTGTTGCTGAGTTTGAGACTCTGGGCCTCCTGGAAAAAATCGAGCCACACGCCCTCAAGGTGCCTTATGGCGACCGCTCCGGCGTCGTCATTGAGCCGCTGCTCACTGACCAGTGGTACGTTGCGGTGCAGAAACTCGCTCAGCCAGCCATCGAAGCGGTGGAAAACGGCGACATCAAGTTTGTGCCGCAGCAGTACGAAAACATGTACTTCTCCTGGATGCGCGACATTCAGGACTGGTGTATCTCCCGCCAGCTGTGGTGGGGTCACCGCATTCCTGCGTGGTACGACGAAGCCGGTAAGGTGTACGTTGGCCGCAGCGAAGAGGAAGTGCGCCAGAACCATAACCTCGGCGCCGACGTAAAACTGCGTCAGGACGACGACGTGCTCGATACCTGGTTCTCCTCTGCCCTGTGGACCTTCTCCACCCTGGGTTGGCCGGAAGAAACCCCAGAGCTCAAGACCTTCCACCCCACCGACGTGCTGGTGACCGGCTTTGACATCATCTTCTTCTGGGTTGCCCGGATGATCATGATGACCATGTACTTCGTTAAAGACGAAGACGGCAAGCCGCAGGTACCGTTCAAGACAGTTTACGTGACCGGTCTTATCCGCGACGAACAGGGCAACAAGATGTCCAAGTCCAAGGGTAACGTCCTCGATCCTTTGGATATGATTGACGGTATCGACCTTGAGTCGCTGGTTCAGAAGCGTACCGGCAACATGATGCAGCCACAGCTTGCCGCCAAGATTGAAAAGAGCACCCGCAAGGAGTTCGAAAACGGCATCGAGCCACACGGCACAGACGCGCTGCGCTTTACCCTGGCGGCCATGGCCTCTACTGGCCGTGACATCAACTGGGACATGAAGCGCCTCGACGGCTACCGCAGCTTTTGCAACAAGCTGTGGAACGCCTCCCGCTACGTACTGATGAAGTGCGAGGACGTAGATCTTCGTCAGCTGGCAGAAGTTTATTCAAACAGCGACTCCGGTGATGACATCAATCAATGGATCCGCTCTAAGTTTGAGCTAGCCGTTAAAGATTTCACCCAAGCAATTGAAAGTTATCGATTTGATATTGCGTCGGGCGTAATCTATGAGTTTGTTTGGAATGAATTCTGTGATTGGTATATCGAGTTATCCAAGCACAAAATTAGCACCGAAAACTCTGCAGACGCGAAACTACAAACTTATTCCACCCTCCGTACGCTGCTGGATGTACTGGACGGGATACTGCACTTGAGTCATCCAATGATCCCATTTATTACCGAGGAGCTTTGGAAGAACATTAAGTCTATTCGTGCAACTATTCACGGCACAACAGTTGAAGATTTGTACGATGGAAAAGACAGTCTGATGAACTGTAGATTCCCTGAATTCAATGCAGAAAAAGTTGATGAAGAGGCTCTTAAGTCGGTTGAAGTGCTGAAAGAAGCTGTTATTGCGATCCGTAATGTAAGAGCTGAGAAAAACATTGCACCGTCAAAGCAGCTAGAAGTCATGATCCGTCGCGGGACTCTTGATGCAATGACTCTTGAAACCTTTTCGGGTCAATTCGAAGCAATCTGTAATCTTTCAAAAGTTACAATGCTTTCGAGTACTGACAGCGTACCTCTGTCAGTACTGAAACTAGTTAAAGACACTGAGCTGTATGTCCCACTAGCAGGTCTGATTGACGTTGCCGCAGAAATGGCCCGTATCGACAAGCAGCTGGAGAAGCTGACCGGCGAAGTGGCCCGCATCGAAGGCAAGCTGTCCAACGAAGGCTTTGTGGCCAAGGCCCCTGCCGAAGTGATTGAGAAAGAGCGCGCCAAGGCCGCCGACATCAAACGCGACATGGACAAGCTGACCGAGCAGAAAGCCGAGCTTGCCAAGCTGGAAGCCTGAGACGGCTTAAAGCCAAGCCTCTGACTTACAGATAAGAAAGTAAAAAAGCAGCCATCAGGCTGCTTTTTTTATCGGTAAATTTTTGAATTAATTACCCAAGTGTCAATCAGTGCACCGCTCAATCAATGCGCCTTGGCACCAAGGCCGGTCAGCTCCACCGGCGTGACCATGGCGGCCGGGCTTAAGATTTGGCTTAAGGCGTCGTCGCTCAATAGCCCATCCCGGCGCACCAGCTCAGCGACACCGGCGCCGCTCAGCAGGGCTTCACCGGCGATACGGCTAGCGTTCTCATAGCCGATGTGCGGCACCAGCGCCGTGACTATGCCGATGCTGGTGTTCAGGTGCTGCTCGCATTTGGCCTCGTTGGCTTCGATACCCTGAATACAGCGGCTGTCGAGCATGGCGATGGCGCGGGTCAGCAAAGCGCAGTTATTCAAAAGGTTATAAACAATCACCGGCTCCATGGCGTTCAACTGCAGCTGCGCGGCCTCGGCGGCCATGGTGATGGTCATGTCGGTACCAATCACCTGAAACGCCACCTGATTCACCGCCTCCGGAATAACCGGGTTTACCTTGCCCGGCATGATGGAGGAACCCGGCTGCATCGCAGGCAAACGGATTTCCCCAAGGCCGGTGCGCGGACCGCTGGAGAGCAAACGCAGGTCATTACTGAGCTTCGACAGCTTCACCGCCAGGCGCTTAAGCACAGATGACAGGGTCACAAAGGCGCCCATGTCGGTGGTGGCATCAATAAGGTTGTCAGCCTGAGTCACCGGCAGACCCGTGATATCGGCAAGGGCCTTCACCGCCAGCACGCCATAGGCTGGATGGGTGTTAATGCCGGTGCCAATCGCCGTGCCGCCAAGGTTCACCACGCAAAGCTCCTTACAGGCATCATCGATGCGGGCGATGTCCGATTTAAGGCTTGCGGCAAAGGCATCAAATTCCTGCCCCAGGGTCATGGGCACCGCATCCTGCAGCTGGGTGCGGCCCATCTTGAGGATATGGCCAAACTCGCGGCCCTTGGCTTCGAGGCTCAAGCAAATGGCCTCAATAGCGGCCTTGAGTGGCTCTACCGCTTCAGCCATGGCCAGACGCGCCGCCGTGGGGTAGGCATCGTTGGTGGACTGGGAGCAGTTCACATCGTTGTTGGGGTGCAGATGGCGATACTCGCCCTTGCCGTGGCCAAGCTTGGCAAGGGCCAGGTTGGCAATCACTTCGTTGGCATTCATGTTGGTGGAGGTACCGGCGCCGCCCTGAATCAGGTCCACCACAAACTGGTCGTGCAGCGCGCCCTGGATAATGTCATCGCAGGCGGCGGCAATGGCGCTGGCCTTGGTGTCTGACAGCAGCCCCAAGCCATGGTTGGCGCGGGCGGCAGCGGCCTTTACCCTGGCGAGCGCGCGGATAAGCTCTGGGAAGGCGCTGATGGGAGTGCCGCTCAGGCTGAAGTTTTCCAGCGCCCTTTGGGTTTGAATGCCATACCAGGCGTGGGCAGGAACCGGGGCATCCCCCAGCAGGTCGTGTTCAATACGTGTATCCATCTTTATGGTGCGCTCCCGGACGCTGTTTGAGCTGGGCTTGTTTTAAGGCCAAGCCTGATTATTTCGCGCTATTACAGCAGCCTGCACTGCAATAAGGGAGTTGACGCACTGATGCAAATTGGCGCTGATTGGCGCGGTTTTGGCGACAATCAGCATCTGGCGCAGTCTGTCGCACTTTGCCGCTTTTAGGTACACTGGGCAGATAGTTTCGCCCGGTATAAACACCAATTGCCGCCGGGAATAATCACAGGTCTGCCATGCATCAGGAATTTGCCAAAAATCTTCGCCTCCTTTGCAGCTACTACCGATCGGTGGCCGAGGTCTGTCGTCGCCTCGATATCAACCGGCCGCAGTTCAATCGCTATTTAAGTGGCAAATATCGCCCCTCGGCCCACAGTCTGCGGCGCCTGTGTGACTTCTTCGGGGTGGAAGAGCATGAAATCCTCATGCCCCACAGCCAGTTTCAACTGCTTATTCAGGTGCGGCCGCGCCCCAGCGAGCCTGTGAGCGAGGCACCGGAGCTTGAGCATCTGGCAAGGCTGCAAAGCTTGAGTCAGGGGCTCGACAAATACCTTGGCTATTACTTCGAATACCACCTGTCGATGGCCTTCCCCGGCAAGATTTTGCGAAACCTGGTGTGCCTGGAGAAACAAGGCGGCAAGGTTTACTACCAACGCACCGAGCGGTTGCAGCAGGCACCCGGTGAAAAGGTGTACCACAGCAAGTATTTCGGTATGGCGCACCTCTTGGCCGACCGTATCTTTTTGATGGATTATGAGTCACTTACCGGCAACCAGCTGACGCAGACCATCCTTATCCCCACCTTCAAGAGCCGGGTCGGCCGCTTAAGCGGTCTGCGCCTTGGCGCCTCGGCCAGCGGCGAGCGTATCCCCAGCTGCACCCGGGTGGTGTTCGAGTATCTGGGGCATCAGGTGGATATCCGCAAAACCCTTAAACTTTGCACCACCTTAGACCCCGACAGCGGCCAGATAAGCCCACGGATCCTGGAAGCGATTCAGAACGATATGGCGCCGGGCGAGCGTCACTTTCGCGCCCGCCACAGCTTTTAAGCCCTAGTGCTACCCCACCGCAGTCCGCTTGACCTGTGCGGTGAGCACAGGGCACACTTCTGGCTAGTCACCTGCAACCAAAGCCTTGAATGTCAAAGCGAATCATCGAGCTAACACTCACCAATCTGCTGGCCGAAGGCGGCTACACCGCCAGCCTGCGGCTTGGCAGCGAAGCCCAGTCCGTTAACCTCATCATAGATACCGGCAGCTCGACCCTGGTGGTGCACGAAAGCGGCTATCAGGCGGCGAAGGACACTGAGCTTAAAGCCACCACTCTGGCGCAGGAAGTAAATTACGGCCTCGGCGGCTGGCTTGGCGCCGTGGTGCACACCCGCATACATGCCGGGGAGCTTGCCATGGCCGACACCCCGCTGGCACTGGTCCATGCCGAGGCCGAGCACACCTTTTTGGATGCCGATGGTATCTGGGGCATGGCCTATCATCCCCTCAATCGCGGCTACGATCTGACCACGTACCTCACAAGCCACGGCATAGACCCGGCCAGCACCTTCCCCTGGCCCTTTCCCGATGAGGCGCATCCGCTGGTTAAACAGCAGCTGGATGACTTTAAGGCACTGATCCCCCAACTGCCCGAAGAAGACGTGGCCACCTGCTTTACCCTGATGGAGGAGCGTGGCCTGTGCGCCAACCGCTTTACCCTGATAACCCGCCGCTCCAGTATCCACGTCACAGCACCGGATGCCTGCGCCAAATCCCTCGCTGCCGATCCCCTCAATCAGGGACTGCTGATTTTGGGCAGCCATGAAGAAGATACCGCGCCCAACCATGGCAGCGCGGTCGACCTCAAGGTGGTGCACGACCGCTATTACAACGTCAATCTAAAGGCGGTGCGCTGGCAAAACGATATTGATATTGCGCTGCCAACGGCGCAGGCAGCCCACCTCTGCCGGGGCTCCAGCAATGCCATTGTCGACTCGGGGGCTTCGCTGATCAGTCTGCCTGCCATTGCCTTTACCCCACTAATGCAGCGGCTGTGGGCACTGTTACCAGACAGCAAGCAGCTGACTGCGCCTTTTATGGGCGATATCAGCCAGATAATTGCAGCGCAAAAACAGGGCATCGACAGCAGCCAGCTCAAGCTCGACAGCTGGCCAAGGCTTGAATTGGTATTTGAGGCCGAAAATGGCGAAGACGTCTGCCTTGGCGTGGATGCCCACCACTACTGGCAGGTCAACGCGCCGGCCCACAGTAAGGCGGTATTTAAACTCATGGGGCAACTGCCCCATTGGCCCGCCCAGAGCATCCTCGGCTTGCCGCTGTTCAACCCCTACCGGGTAGTATTTCGCCGCGACCTTGGCGAGCAGGGTATTATCCGTTTTATTCCCCACCCCTCTTAGCCAAAGCCCTGTTAGCCAAAGCCCTCTTAACCAAAACCCCATTAACCAAAGTAAAGCAACGCCATGAAACAACTGATGAGTGAAAGGCTCACCCTGATCCCCATAGACACCAGCGACAGAGCGCTTGTGGTGGCGCTCAATACCGATGCACAGGTAATGACCTTTGTCGCCGAGCCCCAGTCTGTCGAGGCGGCCAACCGGATATTCGATATCATACTGCGTCAAACCCAGGCGCAGCCGCCGAAAATGTACTGCTGGAAAATCACCACGGCGGCGCAGGCAACCGCTGTGGGGGTGATATCCCTGACCCGCATGAAAGGGGAATATCAGGGATGGCTGGAAATCGGTGCCCTCAGCCTGCCTGCATTTTACGGCAAGGGATATATCCCCGAAGCCATGGAGCTCGTCTGCGCTGATGCTCTGGAGCGTGACGAAATCAAAGGCATATACGCAAAGTTCCAGGCCGAACATCAGGCATCCTTGCGTATTACCCGCAAAACCCACTTCAGCAAGCCACAACCCTCGGCTGATTTTCCCGGTTATCTTGAGTGCACCAGACGCAAAACTCGGTAAATCAGGAGTTTCCAATTCAGACACATCCTGTTAACTTAGCCCGCTAAGAACACCGAACTAAAGTGACCATGCCCGGAAGTCTCGTTTGTGTCGGCACCGGTATCTTGCTGGGCGGACACCTAAGCCCCCTCGCCCAAAACCTGATTGAACAGGCCGATGTGGTATTCAGCGGCATGTCAGACGGCTTTACCGAACTCTGGATTGAGGGGCTCGCCAAGGATACCCGCAGCCTGCAACAGCACTACGCCGATGGTAAATCCCGCAACCTCACCTACAAGGAGATGGTCGATGCCATGCTCACTGAGGTGCGTTTGGGTAAAAAGGTGGTAGGCGCCTTTTATGGTCACCCCGGTATTTTCGCCAAGGCGCCCCACGAGGCCATTGCCACCGCCCGCGCCGAAGGCTTCGATGCGCGGATGATCCCCGGCATTTCTGCCGAAGATTGCCTCTATGCCGATTTAGGGCTGGACCCCGGCAAGACCGGCTGCCAACACTTTGAAACCACCCAGCTGATGCTGTATCAGCGCCGAATCGACCCAGGCGCACTCCTGGTGCTGTGGCAACCTGCACTGGCCGGTGACCTGACCCTGGGCATTCGCCCCACCGGCAGCGCCGAGCGCGAGCTCTTGGTTGAACTCTTAAGCCAGGACTACCCGCTTGATCACCAGTGCATCCTCTACGAGGCCGCCACCACTGCGCTGCACCGTACCCGTATCGAGCGCCTGCCATTAAGTGCCCTGCCCCAGGCCAAACTGGAGCTGCACACCACCCTGGTGCTGCCCCCAAGCCGGCCGCTCACGCCCAACAGCCAGATGCGTGCCCGCCTGCAAGCACTGGCAGACACACAAACGCAAGGAACCCAACAGGGCGCCACCGTGCTGCCTTTTTCACGCAAAAAAGCGAAATAACCATAAGGAAGAAAAGATGAATCAAGCTGTTGAAATTCTGGCAAAAATTGGCACCAACACTGCCGTTTCGCTCGATGCCCTGCCAGCCCACATCGCCGCCATGTTCGAGGCCAAAGACATCGAAGCCCTGAAGGACGAGCTTGATGTGGCTCCCAAGATTGTGTGTGCATTGTTTCCGGCAGAAGATGACAACGATCAGAGTGAAAATGAGCAGGACGACGCCCCAGCCAAAGAAGAAATCTCTGCCTGTGCTTAAAAAGTACCGCTTGCTGGTAGTTGCCTGGTTTATCCAGGCAATCTGCAATTTCGCTTGTGCCGAGGACTGGAAAGCTGAGCTTAAAACTGCAGATCAGATACGTTCCAGTGATCCAGAAGCTTTCAGTTTGAAATTAAGCAATTTAGAACTACATAGAAAAGAGTTAAATCAGGCTGAGCTGGACTATTTGGAATATCTCCAAGCCTATGAGCTCATGTTTAAAGGTGATTTTCCCACAGCTCTTGAAACACAAGAAAGATTGTCCAAAAACGCTGTTAACCAAGAAATTCAGTTCCGCGCATTGCTCACACTTATCAATGCCTATGCAATCCAACGACGCTGGAATGATGGATTACAAGTACTTAATTCCGTATTGACGCTGGCTCCATCAATTGAAAATTACGATATACAGCTCAGTGCTACTGTAATTCCAGCAATATTTTATAATCAATTGGGTCAGTATTCCTTAGGCTTGGAATACAGTACAAAATTACGAAATGGCTATAAAGAACCTCGTAATCAGTGCTTTGCAGAACAACTGGAATTTGAATCTTTGGTTCATTTGGGCAGTAGTCTTGATGTATTAAAGCGACTTTTTGAGAAAGGGATATCTACCTGTGAAGCTGCCGGTGAAAAAGTTATGCAGGCCGTTATCATCCGCCTTTACGCCCAATTCTTGCTCGAAACCGATAACCAACCCTTGGCCGCTAAGGCATTGTTGGATGAAAACGAAGCTTTGGTAATGTCCGCCAAATATGCTCCTGTAATAACCATTTATCAGAGCCTGCAGGCCAGGGCCAACTGGGAGCTGGGGCAGCAGGAACAAGCCTATCAACAGGCATTGGCGGTGAGCCAATCCCCGGCGGCGGCCAATGCGCTGGAAGCCCTTATTCGTGCCAACAAGGTGCTGTTTGACTACCACAGTAGCCGCGGCAACAGTGAGGCGGCGCTGGAGGCCTATATCAAGTACGCCGAGGCCGACAAGGCCTATCTGGACGAGGTGAAGACCAAGACACTGGCGTTTCAGTTGGCCCAGCACCAGAGCCTGGAACAGCAAAACAAGATAAGTCTGCTGGATGAGCAGAATAAACTCCTGAAAGTGCAGCAGCAGCTGGATCAGGCGCAGGCCTTCAATAACCGCCTGCTGATTGCCGTGCTCTTTTGTATTGCCCTGGGGCTCGGCACCTGGGGCTGGCATTCCTGGCAGAGCCAAAAGCGCCTCAGGCAACTGGCCGAATTTGACAATCTTACCGGGCTGTTCAGCCGTGGCCACTTTACCCAGGTGTCCCTAAGCGCGGTGGAATACGCCAAAACCCTCAAAGCCCCCATCAGCTGTATTCTGCTGGATGTGGACAAATTCAAGCAGATTAACGACAGCCTCGGCCATGCCACCGGCGACTGGGCACTGAAAGAAGTGGCCAGGATCTGCAAGCAGCAGGTGCGGGAATATGAGATTTTTGGCCGTATTGGCGGCGAAGAGTTTTGCCTGCTGCTGCCCGAGTGCGACCTCAAGCATGCCACCGAACTGGCCAATGCCATGTGTCAGGCTCTGAGAGGCGTGGATACCTCGGCTTCGGGACACGCCTTTGTGCTGACCGCCAGCTTTGGGGTAACCGACAACACCAGGGCGGGCTATTCCCTCGACAAGCTGATGGCCCAGGCCGACAAGGCCATGTACAGCGCCAAACAGCAGGGCCGCAATCAGGTACAGTGCTACTCTACCAGCCAATCCGTGCCGTCAACGCCGCAGGAAACGGTATAAGTAACGGCAAGGCCGCAGGAAACGACCTGAGCGTCCAGCTCCTGTACGTGAGTCAAGCAAAAAGGCCGCATAGCGGCCTTTTTGGTGGGCGTTTAACCGCCAAATCCGCCGTTAGTCGGCGTCTTTAATCAGCGCGGCCAGGGTGAGCACACCGTGGGTGGTGGCACCGGCGGCCCACAGCGCTCCTGCGCTGTCTTCAAAGGAGCCGGCAAGGTCCATGTGCAGCCACTTGGCATCGTCGCGTACAAAGCGCCACAGGAAGCCCGCAGCATTGGAGGCACCACCGGCGCCGCCGCCCTTCACCGGACGGCTGTTGGCGGTATCGGCATAGGCCGATGGGCACATGTCTTTGTGCCATGGGTCCAGCGGCAGTGGCCATACCCGCTCGGCCACGCTGCGGGCCTTTTCACGGGTCAGCGCAATCACGGCTTCGTCGGGCGAGAAGATGGCGTTGTAGTTACCGCCCACGGCCATCACGGCGGCGCCTGTGAGGGTGGCGGCATCGATAATCAGGGGTGCGCCTGTGGCAGAGGCGGCCTGCAGGCCGTCGGCCAGCACCAGGCGGCCTTCGGCGTCTGTGTTGACCACTTCCACGGTCACGCCGTTTTTGTAGGTGAGGATATCGCCAAGCTTATAGGCACGGCCGCTGACCAGGTTTTCGGCGCAGCACAGGAACAGCTTCACCCGCTTGCTCAGGCCATTTTTGATGGCCAGCCCCAGCGCGCCGGTGATGGTGGCAGCGCCGCCCATATCGCACTTCATATTGAGCATGCCTTCGCTGGCCTTGAGGCTGTAGCCGCCTGAGTCGAAGGTAATGCCCTTGCCAACCAATGCCACAGACACAGGGGCATCGGCGCCCAGCGGGTTATAGTCCAGCTCCAGCATCGCCGGTGGACGCTCGCTGCCACGGCCAACGGCATGGATACCAATCCACTGCTCTTCCAGCAGTTGCTCGCCTTCGATGATGCGAAAGCTCACCTTGTCGCCACCGAGTTCTTTAATCCAGTGACCGGCCTGGGTGGCCAGTTTCACCGGTGACAGGTTTTCCGGGGTCTCGTTGGTGAGCTGGCGCACAAAGCGGGCAGCTTCCATGCGCGAAGCCAGTTCGCTCTGGGTGGCCTCATCGCCGGTCCAGCTGATGTCCCAACCCGCTTTGGCGGTCACAAAGCCCTGAGCAAACACCCACTGGCGATTAAGATCCCAGCCCTCGCCTTCCAGCGCGGCGCTGGCAATGCCCTGACTGCGCAGTTTGCGGGCGGCCATCTGGATTTGACGCAGGGCATCGGCGCCCTGCAGATGGATGCGGGCCAGATTGCCTTCGAATGTGATGTCGGCCTTGCCCCAATGGGCTGCCGGGGCTTCCTGGGTGAGGGTTACACGCATGGCTTGTGTCATCTTGCTTCCTTTTTCTGTGTTATTGGCGCCGGCTAGAAACACTGTGCCCGAAGCATTGCGCTTGAAGCAGGCGATATGCCACGAGTGTACCCCAGAAGGCCAAGGCGCTTAAAGTGGCCCCGGGGTTTCGACACGGCGGGCTGTAAAAAACGGTGCCGGGACTCTGCACGCCGATACAGGGACATGACGTTGCTTTTACAGTACACTGCCAGCTTTTGCGCCCCAATCGGTGCCTGTGGCAGTGTCGCCCGTAACGGTGCCGCCAGTTACAGCAGCCACTGCCCGGCCAAAGGAGATGCCATGGAATACGCAGCCCCCCTGTCCAGCGCTGTGCTCATCACCCGCTATAAACGGTTTTTAGCCGATGTGACCCTGGATGATGGCAGCCAGATAACCCTGCACTGCCCCAATACCGGCTCGATGAAAAACTGCCTGTATCCGGGCAAGCGGGTGTGGTTTTCCACCTCGGATAACCCCAAGCGCAAGTACGCCCTCACCTGGGAGCTGGCCGAAGATGACCGGGGCAATCTGATTGGCATTAACACGGCGCGGGCCAATCAGCTTGCCGAAGAAGCCATTGGGCTGGGGCAGATAACTGAGCTTCAGGGCTACCCGCTAATCCGCCGCGAAGTGAAGTATGGCAATGAGAACAGCCGTATCGACCTGCTGCTCAGCGGCGGGCCAACGCCCGACTGCTATATAGAAGTCAAAAGTTGCACCCTGCTGGATAAGGACTGGGGGCTCTTTCCCGATGCGGTATCCACCCGTGGGCAAAAGCACCTGCGGGAACTGATGGAAATGAAACGTCAGGGCTACCGGGCGGTGCTGCTGTTTGTAGTGCAACATCAGGGGATCCACAGGGTGGCCCCAGCCGAGGCGATAGACCCCAAATATGCCGCGCTGCTCCGGGAAGCCATGGCGGCGGGTGTTGAAGTGCTGGCTTATGGATGTATGATGAATAACAACGGCTTGCAGTTAAACATACCGATACCTTTCCACCCGTGCGCTGGGTAAATCGGCGCTTAAAATTTGAAAATCGGCCGATTAGCGGACATCATCAAAGAATTAACAGGCGCTCATGTAAAATGTTTGCCTCACTTGTTTTATTTTGATATAGATAGCGGCCGTTCTAAGTGACGCCCGAACAACGCAAAGAATACAGGAGATGCGTTATGCCTGAAGGCACTAAAAAACTTGGCGTACTCGCTATCGCAGGTGTAGCGCCTTACCAGGAGCAACCTGGTGAGGAGTATATGAACGACAAGCAGTTGGGCCATTTCAAGAAGATACTTGAAGCCTGGCGCAACCAGCTGCGTGAAGAAGTCGATCGCACCCTTTCGCATATGCAGGACGAAGCCGCCAATTTCCCCGATCCAGTCGACAGAGCTGCTCAGGAAGAGGAGTTCAGTCTGGAGCTGCGTGCCCGCGACAGAGAACGTAAACTCATCAAGAAGATTGAAAAGACGCTGCAGAGAATCGAAGATGATGACTTCGGTTTCTGCGACTCTTGCGGCGTGGAAATTGGCATTCGCCGTCTCGAAGCCCGCCCAACGGCCGATCTCTGCATCGACTGTAAAACGCTGGCAGAGATCAAAGAAAGGCAGATGGCCGGGTAATCCCCATCCACTGCAATTCGAAAGCGGGGCTCAGGCCCCGCTTGGCATTTCAGGAACCTGTTAACAGCGCCATGTCTTATCCTCCCTACATTGGCCGTTTTGCCCCCTCTCCCTCTGGCTCTCTGCACTTTGGCTCGCTGATTGCCGCGCTGGGCAGCTACCTGCGCGCCCGCAGTCAGGACGGACAGTGGCTGGTGCGCATCGAGGACATAGACCCGCCACGGGAAGTACCCCGCGCCGCCGACGACATATTGCGTACCCTGGACGCCTTTGGATTGCACTGGGATGGCAAGCTGATGTACCAAAGCCAGCGCACCGAAGCCTATCAGGCCAAAATCGATGCGTTGCTGGCAAGCGGTGAAGCCTACTTTTGCCAGTGCAGTCGCAAGCAAATTCAGACCATGGGCGGGGTTTACGATGGACGCTGTCGCCAGCTCGGCCATCAAAGCGGTGCCATACGCATCGTCAATCGTGCCCGGGTGAATCATTTTCACGATGGCCTGATGGGTGAGGTAAAGATGCCTGACAGCTTTGCCGCGGAAGACTTTATCATCAAACGCAGCGATGGCCTCTATGCCTATCAGTTGGCAGTGGTGATGGACGATGCCGAAACCGGCATTACCGAGGTGGTGCGCGGCGCCGATCTGATTGAGGCAAGCTGCCGCCAACTGAGTCTGTTCAATCAATTCGGCTATCAGGCGCCGGCCTGGATGCACCTGCCACTGGCCTGCACCGAGGTGGGATTCAAGCTGTCGAAGCAAAACCATGCCACGCCGGTGGACAAGGGCAATCCCCTGCCTGCACTCAAGGCCGCATTGGCGTTTTTGGGCCAACCAATACCCAATGCGCACAGCGTCGAAAGCCTGCTGGCACAGGCAGTCGCGGACTTTTCTGTGGACTGCATTCCAAGGCGGCGGGAAATCCTGATTGACAGTGGTGCCTAAGGCGCCTGCACACTGTCAATTCACCCCGTTTGGGGTTATCATAGCCGCCAGATTTTTAACCCCTAGTTAAGCTCAAGAGGTGTACCATTTTTCGCCGTATCACTCAGTTCTGTAAGCAACTGTTCGCCGAAGGCGAGCAGCATCCAACGACAGAATCGATTCAGCAGGGTGCC
Source organism: Shewanella litorisediminis (assembly GCF_016834455.1). Lineage (NCBI taxonomy): Bacteria > Pseudomonadati > Pseudomonadota > Gammaproteobacteria > Alteromonadales > Shewanellaceae > Shewanella > Shewanella litorisediminis. The sequence continues at coordinate 837,675 of NZ_CP069213.1, read as the reverse complement.
GACAATGCACAGGGCCTGAGTCTGAGCATCACGCCCCGAAATGCCCACACCATCTCGCGCAAGAACATCAGTGAAAATGCGCTCAAGGTGCTTTATCGCCTGAACAAGGCGGGTTATGAGGCCTTTTTGGTGGGTGGCGGTGTACGCGATCTGCTGCTGGGCCTGGAGCCAAAAGACTTTGACGTGGTGACCAACGCCACGCCGGAAGACATCAAAAAGTTGTTCCGCAACTGCCGTTTGGTCGGCCGCCGTTTCCGTTTGGCCCACATCGTATTTGGCCGTGACGTGATTGAAGTGGCTACTTTCCGTGGCCATCACGGCAATGATGACGGCGACAAGATTTCCAAGGCCAATGCCGAGGGACGCCTGCTGCGCGATAACGTGTACGGCTCTATCGATGAAGACGCCGAACGCCGCGACTTTACCGTAAACGCCCTTTACTACGACATCAGCGATTACTCTATCCGCAGCTATGGCGGCGGCATGGAAGATCTCAACGACGGCGTACTGCGCCTGATTGGCGATCCCGAGACCCGCTACCGTGAAGACCCGGTTCGCATGATCCGCGCCGTGCGCTTTGCCACCAAGCTGGGGATGCGTATCGAAGAGGTAACAGCCGCACCAATCCGCAAGCTGGCGCCGCTGCTGCGCGATATTCCGGCCGCCCGTATGTACGAAGAAGTGCTCAAGCTGTTTTTTGCGGGCAAGGGCCAGGCAAACTATCAGATGATGCAGGATTATCAGCTGTTTGCGCCGATTTTCCCGCTCCTGGCCGACACCATCGCCGAATCGCCAAAAGGTCACTGTGCCCGCATGGTGAATCTGGTGATGCGCAATACCGACATCCGGGTAATGGAAGACAAGCCAGTCACACCGGCCTTCTTCTATGCGGCCCTGCTGTGGTATCCGCTGAAAAGCCGCGCTGAAGAAATTGCCAACGAGAGTGGCCTGAGCCTGTACGATGCCTATTTTGCCGCCATGGGCGATGTGCTCGAGCAGCAATGCCAGACCATTTCGTTGCCCAAGCGCTTCAGCGTGCCGGCCCGGGATATCTGGCAAATGCAGCTCAGATTCGAGCGCAGCCAGGGCACCCGAGCCTTTAAACTGATGGAAAACCCCAAGTTCCGCGCCGGTTACGATTTGCTGCTGATGCGCGCCGAAATTGAGGGTGGCAATCTGCAAAAGACCGCCAACTGGTGGCAGTCCTTTGTGGAAGCGCCGGAAGAAGAACGTGGCAATATCGCCCGTGGCGGTGCCAAGAGCGATGCACCCCGTAACCGCAAGCGCCGGGTGCGTCGTCGCCCACGCAGTGAAGGCGGCAGCGGTGAAGGTGCCAGGGCTCACACCGGCAGCGACAGCTGAATATGACCCGGGTTTATGTGGCTCTCGGCGCCAATCTCGCCGAGCCCATCAGCCAACTTAACAGGGCCTGCGAGGCCCTGTTGTCCTTGGCAGCCCCAGGCAGTTTCAGGGTATCGCCCTACTATGGCAGTCGTCCCATGGGTGAGGTAGCACAGCCCGATTACGTCAATGCCGTCGCCTGCTTTGATACCGAACTTGAGCCTCTGGCGCTGCTGGATGCCCTGCAAGCCATTGAGCTTGACCAGGGCCGTGAGCGCCTGGTGCGCTGGGGCCCCCGTACCCTGGATTTGGATTTGTTGCTGTATGGCAACCAAGTGATTTGCAGCGACAGACTCACAGTGCCCCACTACGGCATGAAAGACCGCAGTTTTGTGCTTATTCCGCTGGAAAGCCTGACACCCGGGCTGATGTTGCCCTGTGGCACCCCGGTCCAGAGCCTTATCACCCAGGCAATGCGGGACGAGCTTCACCAACTGACGCCCTGCGATTGAAGTCAGGCCTCAGTTGGCTTATAACTCCACTTCACACTCGCTGGTAGAGAAACGCATTATGTCCAAAGTCACCACCTCAACCCTGATGAAGTTTAAACAGGAAGGGAAAAAGTTCACCGCGCTGACCGCTTATGATGCCAGTTTTGCCGCCGCTTTTGACAGTGAGGGCGTTGATGTCCTGCTGGTGGGCGACTCGCTGGGCATGGTACTGCAGGGGCACGAGGATACCTTGCCGGTTACTGTGCAAGACATTGCCTACCACACCCGCTGTGTGCGTCGCGGTATTTCCCGCGCGCTGCTGATAGCCGACCTGCCCTTTATGAGTTACGCCACCGTGGAGCAGACCATGACCACGGCCACTGCCCTGATGCAGGCCGGTGCCAACATGGTGAAGCTGGAAGGCGGTGAGTGGCTGCTGGAAAGCGTGAAAAAACTCACCGAGCGTGGCGTGCCCGTGTGTGCCCACATCGGCCTGACGCCTCAGTCGGTACACGTTTTCGGTGGCTTTAAGGTACAGGGCCGTGATGCTGACAACGCCCAGCGTATTCTGAATGAAGCCAAGGCACTGGAAGCCGCAGGTGCCCAGCTGCTGGTGATTGAATGTATTCCGGCGTCGCTGGCAAAGGCCATTACCGAGGCCCTGACCATTCCCGTGATTGGCATCGGCGCCGGTAAAGACACCGATGGCCAGATTTTGGTGATGCACGATGTTCTTGGCATCTCCAGTGGTTATATTCCACGTTTTTCAAAGAACTACTTAAAGCAGACCGGTGAAATCCGCGCTGCGGTACGCGCCTTTATCGACGAAGTGGCCGATGGCAGCTTCCCTGGCCCAGAACATACCTTTAATTGAGACACAGATGTACACAACCGCTGTAATCGATGAAATCAGACGTCAGGTGCGCCAGTGGCGCGCCAATGGCGAGACCGTGGCCTTTGTGCCCACCATGGGTAACCTCCATGCCGGGCACATTACCCTGGTAAAAGAAGCCAAACAACGTGCCGACCACGTGGTAGCCTCGATTTTTGTCAATCCCATGCAGTTTGGTAAAAACGAGGATCTGGACGCCTATCCTCGTACCCTGGCAGAAGATCAGGCCGCGCTGACTGCCGCCGGTTGTGAGCTGCTGTTTACTCCAACGCCTGAGATAATCTATCCCAAGGGATTGGATGCCCAGACCTTTGTGGAAGTGCCGGGCATTTCCGATGAGCTGTGTGGTGCCAGCCGCCCGGGCCATTTCCGTGGCGTAGCCACCATAGTGCTGAAGCTGTTTAACATAGTGCAGCCCGATGTGGCCCTCTTTGGCCGCAAGGATTTTCAGCAGCTTTTAGTTATTCGCACCATGGTGGAAGACCTGTCACTGCCGCTGGAAATCGTGGGCGTAGAAACTGTGCGTGAAGCCAGTGGCCTTGCCATGAGCTCCCGCAACGGTTACCTGACCGCCGATGAAAAGGCCCGCGCCGCCGCGCTCAAGGCCGCCCTGGATGCCCTTGCCACACAAATCGGCACAGGCACCGCCATAGCTGCCGCCATCACTGAGGCCAATGCGGCCCTGGTGGATGCCGGTTTCCGCCCGGATTACCTGGAAGTACGCAGCGCTGCCACTCTGGCCCTGCCCACGGATGCCGACAAGGAGCTGGTGGTGCTCGCCGCCGCATACCTTGGCAAGGCCCGCCTGATTGATAATCTGGTGTTCAGCCGCTAAGGTTAAACAAACACACGAAGGGAGCCGAGGCTCCCTTTTTTATTGTCTCAAAGACGGTAAATTCATTACCAAGTACATATTTTAACTGGTGTTTTTTATTGACGTGCGCCATATTAATGGCAGTCGCACCCGAAGACCGCGACGGTCTTGGGAGCTAGGTTTTTAACACAGAATCAAAAGGATGTGCCACCCATGCGAGCCCTTGCTCCTTTGCTGCTTTGTCTGTTGCCGCCGATGGCGAGCGGCGCCGACACCATTTACAAATGCATCAAGGGTGACAGGGTGGTGTACTCTCAAACCAATTGCCCCGGCGAATACAGCCAAAGGGAGATGGCGTTTGAGTTTGGCCTGACCCGGGAAGTGGACTCGGATAAACACACAGATCCCAACGATCCCCTGACTGAATTGCTCAGCGGCAAAGCCATTTCCAGCGAAAAAATGCTCTCCCTTATCGACAGTGAAATCTATCGCCTGAATCAGGAAAACAGCTATATAGAGGTGATGCGGGCCAGCGAGATGCAAAAGCTGGATCGAAAACGCTTTTGGCGCGGCGCCCCGGAAACCGATCCGGAGTTTTTAAAAGAAGTGGCGGTGATGAATCAGAGATTTGATGAAATGAAAGGCGCCAACGACGCCTCCATTTCGTCCCTTAAGGCACGGCGTGACACAGTGGCCGCCGCCAATGCCCACTAGGCTGGACGGCCACCCCGGCCGGTATCAGCTGCGAAGCCCAATACCCCGTGAAATCAGGTAATACGCCAGATACCACAGCCCCACACACAGGCTCAGCATTACAGCAAAGGACACGCCCAGACTTAAGTCTGCCACACCAAGAAAGCCGTAGCGGAACAGGTTTATCATATAAACCACGGGGTTTAAGGTGGATACCGCATGCCAGAAGTCGGGCAGCAAGGAGAGCGAATAAAACACCCCGCCCAGATAGGTCAGTGGCGTCAGCACGAAGGTCGGGATGATGCTGATGTCATCGAAGCTCTTGGCAAACACCGCATTGATAAGCCCGCCCAGTGAAAAGAGCACCGAGGTGATAAACACGGTCACGGCCACCAGCCCCAGATGATGGATGCTGAGATCCACAAAGCTCAGTGCCACCAGGGTTACTATCAGACCCACACAGAGCCCCCGGGCCACGCCGCCGCCCACGTAACCGGCAATCATCACGTAATGGGGCACGGGCGCCACGATAAGCTCTTCGAGGTTACGCTGAAACTTGGCGCTGAAAAAACTGGAAGCCACGTTGGAGTAGGAGTTGGTGATAACCGACATCATGATGAGACCGGGGGCAATAAACTCCATATAACTGACGCCGCCCATTTCGCCGATACGGCCGCCCACCAAATTACCAAAAATCATAAAATACAAGGTCATGGTAATAGCAGGTGGCACCAGGGTTTGCACCCAGATACGGGTGAAACGGGTGATTTCTTTAATCAGAATGCTTTTGAATGCGGTCAGGTACAAGGCCTTCATATCAGTTGTGGCTCCCCGTTGCTTTGGCCTGTTTGGCCCCTTCCACCAGCGCCACAAATAGCTCTTCCAGACGGTTGGCTTTGTTGCGCATCGACAGCACCTCTATCCCCTGCTCCGACAGTTGGGCAAAGAGTTGATTGAGGCTGTGCTCTTTGGCGATATCCACCTCAAGGGTGTGATTGTCTACCAGACGGCACTGAATACCGTCCAGGGTTGGCAGTGAGGCCACATCGCTCTTCAGATCCAGGATAAAGGTTTCCATATTGAGCTTGGCCAGCAGCTTTTTCATGCTGGTACACTCCACCAGTTCCCCTTTGTCGATGATGCCGATATTGCGGCACAGCATTTCGGCTTCTTCGAGGTAGTGGGTGGTGAGAATAATGGTGACGCCCTGACGGTTAAGCTCGGTTAAAAAACTCCACATGGAGCGGCGCAGCTCAATGTCCACCCCGGCCGTGGGTTCATCCAGAATAAGCAGCTTGGGTTCGTGCATCAGGGCACGGGCAATCATCAGACGGCGCTTCATACCGCCGGACAGCTGACGGGACGGGCTGTTGCGCTTATCCCAAAGGTCCAGCGCTGTGAGGTATTTCTCGGCTCGCTGCAACGCCTCTGAACGCGGCACACCATAGTAACCGGCCTGATTGACCACGATTTGCAGTACGGTTTCAAACTGGTTGAAGTTGAATTCCTGGGGCACCAGACCGATACACAGCTTGGCGGCTTCCAGCTGCCTGTCGATATCATGGCCAAAGACTTCCACCTTGCCGCCGCTCTTTTGCACCAGCGAACTGATAATGCCTATGGTGGTGGACTTACCGGCACCATTGGGGCCGAGCAGGGCAAAAAAGTCTCCCCGGGCGACTTCAAGGCTGATGCCCTTAACCGCCTCAACACCGCCTTTGTAGGTTTTCTTAAGCCCTTCTATCTTGAGTGCTACCCCAGTTGCAGCCTCTGTCATTGCTCCCCCTCGCTGAACCTGATTAACAACCTGACTGTCCTGCCTTAAACAAAAGCGGGGGCCACAGCCCCCGATTTAAGCTCAGGCCCCGCTTATTCCAGCGGGATCACCTTGGCGATGTAAGGCAGGTTACGATACTTCTCGGCATAGTCGATACCGTAGCCAACGATAAACTCGTCGGGAATGGTAAAGCCAACGAAATCCACGTGTACATTCACCTCTCGGCGCTCTGGCTTATCCAGCAGGGTACACAGGGCCAGACTCTTTGGCTCACGCACCAACAGGAGTTCACGCACCTTGGACAGGGTATTGCCCGAGTCGATGAGATCTTCAACGATAAGCACATCACGATCGGCGATATCTGACTGCACGTCTTTGAGGATCTTCACATCGCGGGAGCTGGACATGGCATTGCCGTAACTGGAAACGCACATAAAGTCGATTTCCACGTGGCCCTTGATACGGCGACACAGGTCAGCCATAAAGACCGCAGATCCCTTGAGCAGGCCTACCATCAGCAGGCGTTCGCTGTTTTCATAGTGGGCGTTGATACGCTCGGCCAGTTCATTGAGTTTTTGGTCAATCTCGGCGGCCGAGATCATCTCTTCGATGGTGTGTTTCATAATACTCTCAATTATCAGAAGCTTGTGTGGCGCCTTCGCCACCATAACCCCAGCGCCTGGTCAGGCTGTGGGCTACGCCCAAATGGTCAAGAATTCGTGCGACCAAGAAGTCTACCAGATCCTGTACCGATTTGGGATGGTGATAAAAGCCCGGCGCCGCAGGCATTATCACCGCGCCAAGCTGAGTCAGCTTGAGCATATGCTCCAGGTGGATGGCATTAAAAGGGGTTTCCCTTGGCACCAGAATAAGTTGGCCGCGCTCCTTGAGCACCACATCGGCGGCGCGCTCCAGTAGATTGTTGCTCATGCCGGTGGCAACCGCTGCCAGGGTGCCGGTGGAACAGGGGCAAATGACCATCTGTTTTGGCGCGGCCGAGCCTGATGCCGGCGGCGAAAACCACTCATCTTTACCCAGCACCACCAGCTCACCGGCTTCGCAGCCAATAAAGCCACGGATTTGGGCTTCGGCTTTGGCGCCATCGGCCGACAGCTTAAGGCCCTCTTCGGTGGCAAACACCACCCGGGCAGCGCTGGAAATCATTAAAAACACCCGGTAATCGGCTTCAAGCAGGCATTGGAGTAGCTTAAGGCCATAGGGCGCCCCGGAGGCGCCCGTCCAGGCAAGACTGATGCTGTTGACCTTTGGCGTCATGGGTTGATGTTCATTCATCTGATTCACTTCTCTGCGCGGCTCAAGCCAGCTTGGCGGCAATGGCCGCCTTCAGCTTGCCATGGATACCACCAAAGCCGCCGTTGCTCATCACCACCAGTTGGTCACCGCTCTGTACCCTGGCAGCCACCTTGGCCACTATGCTGTCGATATCATAGTCCACATCCACCGGCAGCGGCGCCTGGGCCATGGCATCACGGATATCCCAGCCGATATTATCGGCCTGATAGAGGAAGGCCTCGTCGGCCAGCGCCATGGACAAGGCCAGGGTATCCTTGTGAACACCGCGCTTCATGGTGTTTGAGCGAGGTTCCAGCACCACAAAGATACGGGCATTCCCCACCTTGGCCCTGAGCCCCTTAAGGGTGGTTTCGATGGCCGTTGGATGGTGGGCAAAGTCGTCGTAGAGGCTGACACCGCCAACCTCACCAATCAGTTCCAGCCTGCGCTTGGGCGGCATAAAGCCGCTGAGGGCCTCGATGGCCGCCGCCGGGGCAACGCCCACATGGCGTGCAGCGGCAATGGCCATGACCGCGTTTTCCATGTTGTGGCTGCCGATAAGCTGCCAGTCGAGCACGCCCTGCACTTCACCGCCAAACAGCACTTCAAATTGATGCCCATCGGCCGCCAGCGGCCTTACCGACCAATCGGCCCCCTGCTGATGACTGAAGGTTTCCTGCTCACTCCACAACCCCTTGTCGATAACCTCGGCCACCGCTTTGCTGTCTTTGGGCCAAATCACCTTACCGCAGCCGGGCACTGTACGGATGACATGGCTAAACTGGCGCTGAATGTCGGCCAGCGAGTCAAAGATATCGGCGTGATCGAACTCGAGGTTATTGATAACCAACGTTTTTGGCTGATAGTGAATAAACTTGGAGCGCTTGTCGAAAAAGGCACTGTCGTACTCGTCGGCCTCGACCACAAAGAAGGGGGAGTTCCCCAGACGGGCCGATACGCCAAAGTTTTGCGGCACGCCGCCTATCAGGAAACCCGGCTCATAGCCGCAATGTTCCAATACCCAGGCCAGCATGCTGGAAGTGGACGTTTTACCGTGGGTACCGGCCACCGCCAGCACCCAGCGGCCGGGCAATATATGGTCGCGCAAAAATTGTGGCCCGGAGGTGTAGGCCATGCCTTTATTGAGTACAGCTTCCACACAGGGGTTGCCCCGGCTCATGGCGTTGCCAATCACCACCAGGTCGGGCTCGCTTTCAAGCTGCACTGGGTCAAAGCCCTGGATTAATTCAATGCCCTGCTCTTCGAGCTGAGTGCTCATGGGCGGATACACGTTGGCATCCGATCCTGTAACCTTGTGTCCCATGGCCCGCGCCAAGAGCGCCAGACCACCCATAAAGGTGCCGCAAATCCCGAGAATGTGTACGTGCATAGGCTCCTGCCAATTCAGGTACGAAAACCATACCCAAAAGAATTGAAAAATCAGCGGCCATTGTACCTTCGCCTCCCCCCAAAGGCGAGCTTGGGTCGGTCAGTGGCCTTGACCCTCAGTACAAAAAAATTTCGCCGCTTGCCCCCATAGCGGGGCCTTACGGGCAAGGCTAGAATGCTCGCCGGCTCGCCACCCGAGGTGTGCAGCCCCAAGCCCACCAACCCCTATCGGAATCCTTACTCCATGTTGTCTGTCTCGCTTCGCCCCTGGGCTACGGCCCTGTTGTGCACGCTGTTTTTGCAGGCCTGTGTTGCCCCCATGCTACTGCTGTCGCCCCAGAGCCAACTGCTGTGGGCGCTGATGAAACCCTTGGTGGGACTGGATCCCAATGAGGTAAACCTGCTTCAGCAGCCCGTGATAAAAAGCCGCCTCGAACCCTTGCTCGGTGAGCATTACGGCACTGCAGTGAGCCTGCTGCAAACCGCCAATGAACTGCAGCAGGAAGGCCCGCTGTTTTATCTGGTCTCCCGCTACACACCGGTACCCGAGATGGCTGAAAAGGCCGGATTCGTCTGGAACAGCGATACCAACCAAATGGCGGTGATGCTGATAAAGGGTGATGTGACCCAGGTGTTTGCCGAGCCGCTGCAGCAAGCCGTGCAGGGCAGTCTGGCTTCGGCCGTTCCCACCTGGCCCACAGCCCTTGAACCCTTTGCACAAGGCGCCGCATCACTGAACCAGAACCTGAATGACGCAGGAAAAGAAGCCCTGAAAGTGATGCCTGTGCCACTTGCGGACACGGCAATTCAGGTTCCTCAAACTGAGCGCTGAGCGCCAACAGTAAAAGGGCCCTCACAGGAGGGCCCAATTCTGACTGTCACCTTAAACAGGCGTTACACCAAAAAGCGCCCAACATTACCCGACAGGCCAGTGCCAATCTGGGCGATTTCATCAGCCGCTTCCCGGGTACGCCTGACAACACCAATACTCTCTTGAGAGAGAAGATTCAGTGAGCTGATATTCTGATTCACCTCATCCACCACCTTGCTCTGCTCCTCTGTGGCGGTGGCAATCAGGTAAATCAGATCCTTGGTACGGGACACCGCCTCATCCACACCAGCCAGGGCCCGGGTAATGCTGCCCGACGCCTCAACCACAGAATCCACCTGACGGGTACCTGAGTCTATCGCCGATACCGCCTCACTGACGCCGGCTTCCAGTCCGGCCACCATGCGCTGAATATCCTCGGTGGATTGCTGGGTACGGCTTGCCAGGGTTCTGACTTCGTCCGCTACCACGGCAAAGCCCCGTCCCTGCTCACCGGCCCTCGCGGCTTCAATGGCAGCATTCAGTGCCAGCAGGTTGGTTTGCTCGGCAATACCGCGAATGACATCCAGCACTGTGACGATTTGCTTGGACTCGGATGCGAGATGCTGAATCACCTCGCTGGCGTGGGACACCACACCTGCCAGCTGCTGCACCCGCTCAACCGATTGGCCCACCACGGCAGTGGATTCCTTGATAAGGCCGTTGGCATGCTCGGTATCGCTGAGGGCATTTTGAGAACTGGCGGCCACCTCATGCACTGCATGGCTGAGTTGATGCACCGCCGTGGCTATCTGTTCGAGGTTGGCATTTTGTTCAGAGGATATTTTTTCACTCTCTTTGGCTGAGTGATTGAGGCCTACGACCCGGGCATCCAGCGAAACCGCATCACTTTTGATGGTTGAAATCAACTGTTGCAGTTTCATCATCAGGCCGTTGAAGGTTCTGGCCAGCAGCGACAATTCGTCACGGCCGCTGTCATCCAGTCTGCCGCGAAGATCCCCTTCTCCTTCACTGATGGCGGCAATCATGGTGTCGAGCTCTTCTACCCGGGAGGTGACCAATCTTGGGCCAAACACCACACTCAGGATGCTGACCAGCACCACCAAGGTAATGATAAAAAACATTAAATTGACTTCGTTCTGGCTGGCATTAAGCGCCTGAGTTGTGACCTCATCCGCTTTGTTTTTTACCCACTCACCGGTTTTATCGTAATGCCCTCGCAATGCCTTAAAGAGCGGCATCACCACCTCGTTGCTGTAATTGGCTGCCGCCACGGGGCTCTGCTTGTCTGCCATGGTAAACACCTGCGTGGCCGCATTCAGCCAGGCATCATATTCGCGCTGGAATTGGGCCTTGTTGCCTTGCACTTCAGGGTAATCTTTGAGCAGGCTCATCACCAGCGCCATCCTGTCCAGCGCCTGTTTGGCATTTTCATCAAAGTCCTGACGGAATTTCTCTCCACCGGACTCGCCCAGTAAACCGCGCTGCACATAGCTTTGACTGGCAGTGAGCGCCTGATACAGATCCCGGTCGGCATTCAACCCGGCATCCACGGCGGCAAGAAACGTGGTCGCCAGATTCTGGGCATCTGACGACAGCCGCTTGGCGTTGATAATACTGACTGTGGCGATAACAACCGTCATGATCACAATGACAACCAGCGGAATCGAAAACTTGGTTCTGATAGTCAACTCGTTGAGATGCATAGTTAATCTTCCTTTGCTGATGTCTCAGGTGGCTGCAAAAGCGAATAGGCTTTGTGCATGCAGGAACAGAATGCCCTCACAAAAATGTAGCACAGCAGAAAAAAGCGGCAGCTTCAAAACTGACACTAATGCCTTGATAAGATAGCGCGGCGCGCTACGCAGAGCCGATTGCCGGGACGGCGCTATGGCGACAGTGACCAAGCTGCCTCAGTAGTGAGCACAGGAAAGATTCATCACTGTGGTGGGTGATTTGACCAAACCGCCACGGCCAGGATCAACGGGAAACATTCAGCACAGTGATTGGTGCTTTTGGCAAAGCCGCCTAACGGCGACAGCCCTGAGCGTAGCAGCGCTACGTGATGGGATGGCGCTGTGACGGCTATGCCGCCAAAACGCCAATCAGTAAGCTGAAATCAGAAGTCGAAGCCGGGCTGGGCTTTGACTCCCGCCTCAAACGCATGCCTCACACACTCAATCTCACTCACGGTGTCGGCAAGCTCCAGCAACTGCCGGTGGCAGTTACGCCCGGTGACTATCACGTGTTGGTGGGGCGGCCGGTTTTTCAGGGCCGTTAACACCCGCTCCAGATCCAGATAGTGATAGCTCAGCATATAGGTGAGCTCATCCAGCAGGATAAGGTCCAGGCTTTCATCCTTTAGCCAGGTTTCGGCTACGGCCCAGGCTTTTTCGGCGGCAGCGGTATCGGTTTCACGGTTTTGGGTTTCCCAGGTAAAGCCGGTGGCCATGACTTCAAAGGGCACGCCAACCCCTTCGAGCAGATTGCGCTCACCGCAGTCCCAGCCGCCCTTGATAAACTGCACCACTGCCGCCTTTTTGCCATGGCCAACGGCGCGGGTGACTGTGCCAAAACCGGCGGTACTCTTGCCCTTGCCATTACCCGTTATCACCATGAGTACGCCGCGCTCTATGGTTGCGGCGGCAACCTTGGCGTCCACGGCTTCCTTTACCTTTTGTTGCCGTGCCTTGTGGCGCTCGGCCTTGATGTCAGTCATCCCAATGTCCTGATAGCGTCATAAAAAGAAAGAATTAAGCCTGGCCATGTCCAGGTGCTCTGCCAAAGTATCGGCCAAACGATTCAACTGCTGGTCTCTGTGAGCCTCCAGCGACATGCCCCGGGCATCGCCACGATAACCTGCCCAGGCAAGCACCGCATCCAGCGCCGCCGGGGTATCGAATATGCCATGAAGATAACTGCCAAAGATGGCACCATCGTCGCTGATGCAGCCTCTGTCACTGGCGGGGCTGCCCTGCTCATCCACTAAAAACAGCGGCCTGATATGCTGGCCAAGCACTGTGGTACGGCCACAGTGAATTTCATAGCCTCTGACCGCAACCGATCCCTCACCGAGGCTAAGCTCACCCGAGACATTGGCCAGCACCTTGGTGCCTTCCAGCTCAGTGATAAGGGGTAATAGCTCCAGCCCCTCAATGCTGCCGGGGACATCTTCGATGCCGTCGGGATCATCGATTTCCAGCCCCAACATCTGATATCCGCCGCAAATGCCTATCAGCTTGCCACCGTACCTCAAATGCTTTCGCAGGGCGCTGCCAAAGCCATTGACCTTAAGGCATTCAAGGTCAGCACGCACATTCTTGCTACCGGGGAGAATGATAAGGTCAGCCCCCTGAAGCGCATCCGGGCTGGCACTCTGAATATCCAGATAATCAAAATCCACCCCCGGATGCAGCCGCAGTGGGTCAAAGTCGGTGTGATTGCTGGTGCGGGGGTACACCAGCACCCTCACCCGAAACCTGGCCTCGGTATCGGTGCCGACTTGCTGATAGGGTACCAGCGCATCTTCGGCGTCCAGCAACAGGTTGTGCATATAAGGCACCACGCCCAGCACGGGTTTGCCGGTATGGGCTTCGAGCCAATCCAGCCCCGGCTGCAGCAGGCTGATATCACCGCGAAAACGGTTAATCACGAAGCCCTTGATGCGCGCCTGCTCTGATTCAGACAGCAGCGCCAGGGTGCCCACCAGCTGGGCAAAGACGCCGCCCTTGTCGATGTCGGCCACTAAAATCACCGGACAGTCCACCGCCTCTGCAAAGCCCATGTTGGCAATATCGTTTTCCCGCAGGTTGATTTCGGCGGGGCTGCCGGCGCCTTCCACCAGCAGGTAATCGAAGGACGCCTCGAGACGATTGAAAGACGCCAGCACGGCATCCATGGCCATGGCCTTGTATCCCTTGCCCTCGGGGCCGAAAAAGGCCGATGCCTCAAGTGACGTGAGCGCCTTGCCGTGAACTATGACCTGCGCCCGGGTGTCTGAGCCTGGCTTGAGCAGTATGGGATTAAAATCGGTATGGGGTTTAAGTCCACAGGCAGCGGCCTGCAGCGCCTGGGCGCGGCCTATCTCACCGCCATCGTCGGTCACGGCGCTGTTGAGAGCCATATTCTGGGGCTTGAAGGGCGCCACCTTCAGGCCCTGTCTGGCCAGCAGGCGACAGAGCCCCGCGACCAGGGTGGTTTTACCGGCATCCGAGGCGGTGCCCTGGATCATCAGCGTAGAAGAGCCCATGGGTTATCCTCCCATTTCAGCGTTGGCGGCAGTGCCCTTCAGAGCAAGCGGCAATCCGGCCACCACCAGGGTCACCCTGTCTGCAAGGGCGGCAATGGCCTGATTGAGCCAACCTGCTTCGTCCACAAACTGGCGACTGAGCACCCCGAGGGGCACTATGCCTGAGCCCACTTCGTTACTGACAAGCCACAGCTGCCCATGAAAATCCCCTATGGCATTGAGGAGCTCCTGGCGTGCCTCGGCCATCTTCTGAGGCTCAGCCATCAGGCGATTGGTCAGCCATAACGTCAGGCAGTCCACCAGTACCGGCCGCGCCTCGCCGGACAAGGCCCTGAGGTGTGCGGCCAAATCCAGCGGCGCTTCGATAAGCTGCCACTGGCAGGGTGCATTCAGTCTATCCTGCTGATGGCGGGCGATACGCGCCGCCATCTCATCATCCCCCGCCGTGGCCGTGGCCAGATAGATCCCACGGGGCGACACCCGGGCAAGTTCGTTCTCGGCAAAGCGACTCTTGCCGCTTCGGGCACCACCGAGAACCAGATGGATCATAACGGGCTCCACAGCAGCAAGGGCACCAAGCAGGCCACCGGCCCGGGGATTGGCTGGCAGGCACCTTTGTATGAGTAGCCGCCCGGAGAGTTGATGCCCGGAGACTTGATGCCCGGAGAGTTGATGCCCAGTGAATAGCCCACAACAGCGTGTAGCCGGGAGAGCACGGGCTCACTCACGACTGACTCCACAGCAGCAAGGGCACCAAGCAGACCACCAGCTCGGGGATTGGCTGGCAGGCACCTTGGCATGGGTAGCCGCCCGGAGAGTTTGACGCCCAGTGAATAGCCCACAACAGCACGTGGCCGGGAGAGCACAGGCTCACTCACGACTGACTCCACAGCAGCAAGAGCACCAAATAGACCACCAGTTCCAGTATTTGCTGGCAAGCGCCCAAAGTATCTCCCGTATAACCGCCTATGTGGCGTGACTGCCAACGGGCCAGCAGGCTGCGGGCCACAAAGAGGGTGGCGAGTATCACCAAAGTCGCCCCCACGCCGGTAAGCAGCAAACAAATCACTCCGGCACTGATGAGCAAAAACAGTACTTCATCCCAGTGCATCGATTGAGCCAGGGGCTTGGCTTTGCTCTCGGCGTCTTCGCGCACATAGGTATGGTTAAAAATGATACTGGCAGCAATGGCGCGGCTTAAGGTATGCCCAAGTACCAGGCCGCCAACAACGCTGGAAACCGAATAGAGCGCCAGTTCGCTTAACAGCTGAAACTTCAAAAGCAGTGCCAGCATCAGCGCAAGGGATCCATAGGATCCGACCCGGCTGTCTTTCATGATCTCCAGCTTGCGTTCCCGCTCGAAGGCGCCGCCAAAACCATCGGCGGTATCGGCAAGGCCATCTTCGTGGAAGCCGCCGGTGAGCAGCACAGTGGCAATCATGGCCAGCACCACGGCAACGGAGGCAGGAAAGATAAACTGGGTCAGGTAAAACACCAGAGCGGCGATGAGCCCCACCAGGGTGCCCACCAGACCAAAGTAACGACTGGCGCGGTTTAATCCTTCGCCGCTGTAATCTAGCTTTACCGGCACAGGAATGCGGGTAAAAAAGGTGAGCGCCAACAAAAACAACTCAAGTTCACGCTTAAAGGTCGACATAACTGCTCCCGCCCTAAGGCGTTACATCTGTAATTCCGGCGTCGCTGAAGCTCGCCATTTCACGATAAAAATTAGCCGCGGCCTGCACCAGTGGCAGGGCCAATGCCGCCCCTGTACCTTCACCGAGACGCATATCAAGGTTCAGCAGCGGCTCGGCCTCAAGATGCGCCAGCATCAGCCCATGGGCACGCTCTGCCGAGCGATGAGCAAAGATAAGGTATTCACGGCTTTGGGGGAACATCTTCACGGCAGCAAGTGCGGCCACGGTGGCAATAAAACCGTCCACCAACACGGGGATCCCCAGCTCGGCAGCGCCCAAAATGGCGCCGGTCATCTCGACGATTTCAAAGCCGCCCACACAGGCAAGGATAGACTCGGGGCTGGTGAGCATATCCAGATGCAGCAAGAGCGCCTGCTCCACCAGCATCTGCTTGCGCTTGAGGGTGGCTGCATCCACACCGGTTCCCCGGCCGACACAGTCTTTGGCCTCAAGCCCCATCAGTGCAGCCATCACGGCTGCGGCGCTGGAGGTATTGCCAATGCCCATCTCCCCCAGGCCGATGAGATTGGCGCCTTTGGCGTGGTGAGAGCGCACCCGCTCACGGCCAAAATTCAGGCCATGCTCCACCTGGCCAAGTGTCATGGCAGCCCGCTTGTAAATGGGGCCGGTACCGGCGCCGAGGCGACAATCGGTCACGCCCATATCCCTTGGCGGCGCGCTGAGCATGCCGGCATCGATAATCTCCAGCTGCCAACCGAGCTGGCGGCAAAACACATTGATGGCCGCGCCCCCGGCGGCAAAGTTGGCCACCATCTGGGCGGTCACCTCAGGCGGTGCAATTGATACACCGGCACTGGCTATGCCGTGGTCGGCGGCAAACACCAACATGGCAGGGCGCTTGATTTCCGGCGACTCGCCGAGCAGCCGCGCCAGGTGTGCCGCCAGGGGTTCGAGCGCCCCAAGGGCCCCTCGTGGCTTGGTTTTATCGTCGATGCGCGCCTGGATTTGCTCATCCCGCTCGCGGCTGACGGGAGCTATATCAAACATCCAATATCCTTATTCACTCCTGCGGCTAAAGAGCAGCGTCAGGAAAAACACACTGCCAACCACGGCAGTAATTACCCCCACAGGCAACTCCTGTGGCGGCAGTAAACTGCGGGTCATCACATCGACCCACACCATAAAGAGTCCACCCAGCATGGCCACAATCAGCAGCGACTGACTGCCGGGAAACAGCAATCTGGCGATGTGGGGGATCATCAGTCCCACAAAGCCAATGCCGCCGCAGCTGGCCACCAGCACGGCTGTCATCAAAGAGCACATCAGCAAACTGATAATGCGCAGTTTGGCCACGGATACCCCAAGGGCGTGGGCGGTTTCATCACCGGCACTGAGGGCAAACAGCTGTCGCGTGACCAGCAGCAAAAAGCCCACAAAGGCGCCAAACACCAGCCAGGGCAACCAGAGCATATCCCAGGCCGCACGGGCAAAACTGCCAAGGCTCCAGAATATCACCGATGCCGTTACCTGGGGGCTTGAAAAATATAGAAGCAAACTGCCGAGGGCGCCGAATAAAAACGAGGTGGCGACCCCGGAAAGCAGCATGCGCTCCACCTGACTTTGCAGCCCAAAGCCACTGAGGGTGAGTACCACCAATACCGAGGCACTGGCACCGATAAAGGCCCCAAGCGGCAAGCCGATGGCGAGCAATACCCCATGGGTTATGCCAAGACTCAGCACCACAATCGCCCCCAGGCTGGCACCGGCGCTGATCCCAAAAAGATAAGGGTCGGCCAGTGGGTTGCGGGTCACCAGTTGCAGCGCCCAGCCGGAAAGCGCAAGCCCGGCGCCGCACACAAAGGCCAGCAGTATGCGCGGCAACCTCAGCTCCAGCAAAATGCGGCTGTCGAGATACGCGACATCCACCGGGCGCTCGCCAATCAGCGCATGCAGGTACACCGACATGGCCTCGCGAAAACCTATATCCACGGCGCCAAAAATGCTGGCAAACACAGGCGACAACAGACAGGCCAGAATAAGCGCCAGCACCATCAGCTCGCGGCGTCCAAGGGGGGTTAGCAGGGCTCTGATGGCAGTCACAGGCTCACCTCTTTCGGACCTTGAGACGCCGTTCGGCCGCCATAACCGTAGTAGTAATGTATGAGGGGACGACCATGCTGAGGGTGAGGCTCTACCGTAGTGCACACCCCAAACACAGAAGCGAGCATGGCCTCGGTAAGCACCTCAGCGGGCGTGCCCGAAGCCTCAAGGCGGCCACGGGATATCAGCAGCAGCTCATCGCACAGAGCACTGGCCAGATTCAGGTCGTGTATGGTGCAAATCACGCAGATATCCAGGCGCTTTAAGAGTTCCAGCACTTCAATCTGGAAGCGTACGTCCAGGTGGCTTGTGGGTTCATCCAGGATCAGAAACTGCGGCTTTTGAACCAGCGCCCGGGCAATGAGTGCCCGCTGCTTTTCGCCGCCGGACAGTTTGCCAAAGGGTTGGCGGCCATATCCGTCGAGCCCCACTTCCGCCAGAGCCGCTGCAATGCTGGCCTTGTCGGCGGCGCTGTCGGCAGCGAGCCAGCCCTTGTAGGGGATAAGCCCCATGGCGACTACGGCCTCGGTGGAGAGATCGAACAGGGGGGGTAATTCCTGGGGCACCACGGCCACCGCGCGGGCAAAGCTGCGTCTGGAATAGAGATGAATGTCCTGACCATTGAGCAGTATGGTGCCGCTGTCGGGGCGAATAAAACGGTACAGACAACGTAGCAAGGATGACTTGCCGGCTCCGTTGGGGCCAATCACCCCGTACATGCCGTTTCCGGACAGGGCAAAGCTTACGCTGTCCAGCAGCGGCCGCTCCCCAACCCGCCAACAGAGGTTGCTGACGTCGATGGCCGGGGTCATGGTGCTACCCCATACAACAAGTGCCCGGGTTCCCTCTGGGGAACGGGCATGGCAATTTGGCTCATATCACTCCACCGGGTAACCCGCCCGGACAGGGAAAATAAAAGAGGCACAGGGGCAGGTATCCTGACTCGGGGGCATTCCCCCACACAGTTGCGGGCACAGTCCGGGCTGATACCTTATGGTATGTCCCCGGTTCCCTTTTCATGTCGGGTTGGCATGGCCCCCGACACCCCTGGCGTAAATGGCCGGAGAAACGACTCCGGCTCGCAGATTATCAGACCTTTCACCTACTTGGTAAAGGGGCAAGGGACTTGGTGGTAAGCAAAGCCTTCAGCTCCCCCAAAGTAAACGCCCCTGCCAGCCGCTGTCGGTCCAGTACCAGCGGGTGTGAACCCGGGCGCCGTAATCCAGCTCCAGCGCCCGATAAAAGCCGGCGACCCTTTCTGCCCCCAAAATAGCAGCCATCAGACAACGGATAACACCGCCGTGGGTAACCACCCACAGTGGCCTGCCATCATTAAGCGGTGCGTGCGACAGCAGCCTTTGCAGTGCCTCTGCCACCCTGACCTCAAAAGCAGCCATGGGCTCGCCGCCCTCGGGCGTTATCGCCCAGGGGTCTTGCCACCAGGCCTCCATGGGAGCGGTTTGCCAAAGCTGTGCTATGGGCTGCCCATCCCAGACGCCAAAGTCCATCTCGGTCAGCTGCGGCTCGATAAGTATGTCTGGTGGATTGCCCTCGGGGTGAGCGGCTGTTATTTCTGCCTGCAAGGCATTCGCAAGCCGCGCGCAGCGCAGCAAGGGTGATGAGATGATTTTGGCAGGTACTGCCATGTCACGGGCCTTGCCGGCAATGGCACTCAGGGCACTTTCACTGGGCAGGGCATCACTCCGGCCCCGCAGCACAGCGCCATCTTCACACTGGCCATGGCGCCAGAAAATAATGTCACGGGGCAAAATCGCCACGTCCTTTTCCCGTTCATTCGGCTGGTCAGCTTGCCTGTGCATACCGCGTTATCCTCATTCCGGTTTTACATCAATGCCGACGGGTACCTCGCTTGCCCCTGAGCCCTGGTTTGCCCCTGAACCCCTGCTTGCCCCTAAAGCCAAGTTTCGCGTATTATGGACGTCTATACGTATAAATGTCCAAATCAAATTAAGCGGGTGCCGTACCGGTTTTACCTTTTCAGCGGCATCAACCCGGCTTAGGCTACACAGGACAGTCACTTTTTTGTACTTTGCAGGTGTTTTTTTATGGCAACTCCAGTGTTATCCCAAGCGACCAGGGCGCTTGCCCAGAGCCGTCAACAGCGACTGAACGAGGATCTCTCCAACCGCATTCTTATCCTCGATGGCGCCATGGGAACCATGATCCAGGGACACAAGCTGGAGGAAGAGCACTACCGCGGCGAGCGTTTTGCTAACTGGCACTGCGACGTGAAAGGCAATAACGACCTCTTGGTGCTCACTCAGCCTGAGATAATCAAGGGCATCCACCGCGAGTATCTGCTGGCCGGTGCCGACATTATCGAAACCAACACCTTTAACGCCACCACGGTGGCCATGGCCGACTATGAGATGCAAACGCTCTCGGCCGAGATTAACCTCGTTGGCGCCCGCATCGCCCGCGAAGTGGCCGATGAAGTGGAAGCCCAGACCGGCATCCCCCGCTATGTGGCCGGGGTGCTTGGCCCAACCAACCGTACCTGCTCCATCAGCCCGGATGTAAATGACCCCGGCTACCGTAATATCCACTTCGATGATTTGGTGACCGCCTACAGCGAGTCCACCGCCGCCCTGATTGAAGGCGGCGCCGATATCATCATGGTGGAAACCATTTTCGATACCCTCAACGCCAAGGCGGCGCTGTTTGCCATCGAATCCGTCTTCGACGACATTGGCCTTCGCCTGCCGGTGATGATTTCCGGCACCATTACCGATGCCTCCGGCCGTACCCTTACCGGCCAGACCACCGAAGCCTTTTATAACTCGCTGCGCCATATCAAGCCCATCAGCATGGGGCTTAACTGTGCCCTGGGGCCAAAAGAGCTGCGCCCTTACGTCGAGGAACTTTCCCGCATCAGCGAATGCTATGTGTCAGCCCATCCCAACGCGGGCCTGCCGAACGAGTTCGGTGGCTATGATGAAACACCACAGGAGATGGCCGACATCATAGTGCAGTGGGCCATCGAAGGCATGCTCAACATAGTCGGCGGCTGCTGCGGTACTACCCCGGATCATATCCGCGTTATCCGCGAAGCCGTTGAAAAACATGCCCCACGCAAACTGCCGGAGATCCCGGTTGCCTGCCGTCTGGCCGGGCTTGAACCGCTCACCATCAGCGCCGACAGCCTGTTTGTGAACGTGGGCGAGCGCACCAACGTTACAGGCTCAGCCAAGTTTTTGAAGCTGATTAAAGAAGGCCAATACGAGACCGCGCTGGAGGTAGCCCGGGATCAGGTTGAAAACGGCGCCCAGATCATCGATATCAACATGGATGAGGGCATGCTGGACGGCGAAGAGGTGATGACCACCTTCCTCAATCTGGTGGCTTCTGAGCCTGAAATCAGCAAGGTGCCCATCATGATTGACTCCTCCAAGTGGGAAGTCATCGAGGCGGGCCTTAAGTGCGTGCAGGGCAAGTGCATCGTCAACTCCATCTCCCTCAAAGAAGGCGAAGCCAAGTTTATCGAGCAGGCGACATTGGTGAAGCGCTACGGCGCCGCCGCCATCATCATGGCCTTTGATGAAACCGGCCAGGCCGACACCCGCGCCCGCAAAATTGAAATCTGTACCCGCGCCTATCGCATTCTGGTGGACAAAGTCGGCTTCCCGCCACAAGACATCATCTTCGACCCCAATATTTTTGCCGTGGCCACCGGCATCGAAGAGCACGACAACTACGCGGTGGACTTTATCGAGGCGGTGCGCGACATCAAGGCCACCCTGCCCCATGCGATGATTTCCGGCGGTGTGTCCAACGTGTCCTTCTCGTTCCGCGGCAACAACCCGGTGCGCGAGGCCATCCACGCCGTCTTCCTCTACCATGCCATTAAAGAAGGCATGGACATGGGCATTGTGAACGCGGGGCAGCTGGCGATTTACGACGATATTCCCGCCGAGCTGAAAGAGCGGGTCGAGGCGGTGGTGCTTAACCTGCCCTGCCCGGTGGCCGACTCAAGCAACACTGAGCAGCTCTTGGAAATCGCCGAGAAGTATCGCGGCGGCGCTGGCGGCGGTGCAGGTAAGAAAGAAGATTTGGAATGGCGCAGCCTGCCGGTGAACAAGCGCCTCGAACACGCGCTGGTAAAGGGCATTACCGAATTTATCGATGCCGACACCGAAGAGGCCCGTCAGCAGGCCACCCGTCCGCTGGATGTGATTGAAGGCCCGCTGATGGACGGCATGAACGTGGTGGGCGATCTCTTTGGCGAGGGCAAGATGTTCCTGCCCCAGGTGGTTAAATCCGCCCGGGTGATGAAAAAAGCCGTGGCCTACTTAAACCCCTTTATTGAGGCCGAAAAGGTCGCCGGCCAAAGCAACGGCAAGGTGCTGATGGTCACGGTAAAAGGCGACGTGCACGATATCGGCAAGAATATCGTTGGCGTGGTGCTCGCCTGTAACGGCTATGAGGTGATTGACTTAGGCGTGATGGTACCGGTGGAGAAAATCGTCGAAGTCGCCAAAAAAGAGCAGGTCGATATCATCGGCATGTCGGGGCTCATTACCCCAAGCCTTGATGAAATGGTGCATAACGTGAAGACCTTCGAGCGTGAAGGGCTCACCATTCCCGCCATCATCGGCGGCGCCACCTGCTCGAAAATCCATACTGCGGTCAAGATTGCGCCCCACTACCCCCACGGCGCCATCTATATTCCGGATGCGTCCCGCGCCGTGCCCATGGTGAGCAAACTCATCAACAACGAGACCCGCGATGCCACCATCAAGGCCACCTACGATGAATACGATGTGATGCGCGAAAAGCGCCTGTCACAGGCCAAGCGCAAGGAGATTGTCTCCATCGAGAAGGCGCGGGAAAACCGCTGCCAGCTCGACTGGGCCAACTACCAGCCAAAAGTGCCGAACAAGCTTGGTATTCAGGTGTTTGAAGACTACCCACTGGATGATTTGGTCGATCGCATCGACTGGACGCCGTTTTTCCGCGCCTGGGAACTGCACGGCCACTTCCCGCGCATTCTCGACGATGAGGTGGTGGGCGAAGAGGCCCGTAAGCTGTATGCCGACGCCAAAGCCATGCTGCAAACCATCATCGATGAAAAGTGGCTCACCGCCAAAGGGGTGATTGGCCTGTTCCCGGCCAATACCGTGAACCATGACGATATCGAGCTTTACACCGACGAGAGCCGCACCCAAGTGCTGATGACCACCCATCATTTGCGGATGCAAATCGAGCGGGTGGGTAACGATAACTTCTGTCTGTCGGACTTTGTTGCCCCCAAAGACAGCGGTGTGGCCGACTACACCGGCGGCTTTGCGGTATGCGCAGGCCACGGTATCGATGAGCATCTGGCACGTTTTGAAGCCAACCACGACGACTACAACGCCATCATGCTCAAGGTGCTGGCAGACCGTCTGGCCGAAGCCTTCGCCGAGCGCATGCACGAGCGGGTGCGTAAAGAGTTTTGGGGTTATGCCAGCGACGAAAACCTCGATAACGAGGCGCTTATCCGCGAGAAATACCGCGGCATCCGCCCCGCCCCCGGCTACCCCGCCTGCCCGGATCACACAGAGAAGGGGCTGTTGTGGGACTTGCTGAAACCCAACGAGTGCATTGACCTTAATATCACCGAAAGCTTCGCCATGTACCCCACAGCAGCTGTAAGTGGCTGGTACTTCGCCCACCCACAGGCGCGTTACTTTGGCGTGACCAACATCGGCAAGGATCAGGTAGAAGACTACGCCCGCCGCAAAGGGATGACGGTGGCCGAGGCGGAGAAGTGGTTGGCACCAGTGCTTGATTACGATCCAGAGTGATCGAGAGCACTCTTTGAAGCAACCAAGCAGCGCTTGGCAAAGGTCGTGGGGCAAATGCATCCATGCACAACGGCCAGTTCCGCCATCCCAGGCTCTCGGTTGTGAGCCAGTCGCTGCGCGACAGTCTCGACTGATTAGACTGATGCTGCCCCGGCTTCCATGCCCTCGGCCGCTCAGAGCAGGATGGGCATATTCTCCAGCAAAAGTATTTTGGGTGTCCAGACTCTTTTATTACACGATTTACTGATGGTGCAGAAGCGCATCCTCAATAACCTGCTGATACTCTGACGCGTTAAACCAAAAGGAAGGAAATTCAGAATAATCGCGTTTAGGCCAACCATCAAACTGCCAATATACCCAACCATCACGGTTGCAAACATTGGCATAAAAGAATGAACATTCGACTTGCCCACAACTACAGCCAAGAAGAATGATCCGAACATCCCCTTCTTCGAGACTCTTAAGCCAGTTGAACAACGAATATTCTTGTACATCGGATTCATGCAAAAAAACGTCGTTAAACTCGCCAATGCCTTGTTGCTGCTCAAATTGAGAAATAATCTCAGTTAACCGAACGCCATTGATCATCACACCGAGCCTGGGTTTACTCTTTTGCCGGTGTTTGGTCTCTTCCAGTTCCCATGTCAGCGCAAGCTGGTCCATCATCGCCCTCTTTTGTTGCCGGTCCGAGCGTAGAATTACGCTCCCGGTTTAGTCAGCCTCATCTACAATTCAATTCATTTCGACGAACTTTCCCTCATCCCCAGCCGAATATGTTTGTGATAACTACTATTTCTGGCTAACTTACCGATAGTTAACAATAGAGCAAGGAGTGTTCTATGGAAACATGTTTGAGCATGTCAAAGAGATGGGTTTCCGTAAAACTCATGATTTTATTACTTTTCACTCAAAGCCTTATGGCATGTGCTGTCCCCAGTGAAACCTCGACCAGCCATCAACTCAGCAATATTATCGACCATGATGCATTAAGCGAATTACTCACCTATGCCTGCTCACAAAAGCTTGATCGCAGGGCAAGTCTGTTGATTATGTTTTCCCCCCCTGAGTCTCTGTGGTCAGAACAATCGTATCGCTGCGGTGATGACAATGTTTTTGACTTTTCAGACCGAAGACCGCCTATCCAATTGCCAGCTGAACTATTTTCCAGCACAGATGAACAATGGATACTGGAAGCTTATCGCTTAATCCAACAAGGAACTTACTCTTTAATGGGAGAATGGATTCACCCTAAAAATCCGAAAGAGATCAGCTTCCTTCATCGAGCATTTGCAAAACATCCATATATCACGGCAAGACTGATGGCATCAGCCCCCGCTCCTCATGTGGGTGAAGTTTGGCAATTACTTTACCAGCATATGGATAGAATCCTGTTGGACTCACCTGCTGTTGAAGACCAGCGTTTGCTTGCCTTTGCAATGGCTCGCGACGGGCGGGAACAAGAAGCTATTTCGTTAATTCAACAGCTCTTGAGCCAAGGCGACTTTGCCAGCTTATATGTACTGCCGTTCGTGACATTAGATACTCCAAAACCGATTGAGAACGAAGATGAAATGGCTGAGACCACCGAGCCTGAATTGGGTTATCAAGTGTTGGCAATGCTGGAAAACTTTGTTTATCAGCAAAATTATCCGAAAGAATTTTGTGCTTGGGCCCAGGATTTGGAACCTGGCCCACTCGCCAATTATGTGGCAACTTTGCTGGTGAACTTTCAAGAAAACCTTCCCTGTACTGAAGGGTAATCCAATATGAATCTATTACGCTGCGCCCTACTGCCTTTGGCTCTATCGAGCGTGCTCTCGGGTTGTCAAAAAGATGGTGGTCCCTGTGTTTACCAAGAGTTTGAAGACAGCTTTCAGATTGCTAAGATTCAAGAAGAACAAGTTCAATTCGAAGGACGCATTATGCCCCCGCTTGCCATGCACTGGTTTGCACAACCGCCGCAGGTTGGACAAAAAATTAGCATTAGAGGGAAACGATTAGTTCAGGGGAGCTGTAATCCCCTGGAAATTTTATCAGTTAGGGAAGACTACTGAATTAAATAATCGATTTAAAAGTGGATGGATGAACGTTTGCCGATGGAAATTTCAACATGAAGAAACGTCACACCGAAGAACAAATCATTAAAGCGATCCCAGTATCATGAAGTGTAATAGCTCAGACCTGATCTGACAGTTACCCGATTTTGGGGTGCCGTTGTCAGATTAGATTTGGGCTAAATTCTTTTCAGCCCAAACCCGTTTTCCATCAATTAATGTCGCCATCGGTGTGCGACCGCAGCACATTTTGCCCTGATGGGTGCGCTCATTGTTGTACAGCGCCAGCCATTCGTCCAAGTCTTTTTGCAGCTCCTCCAGTGTGCTATACAGCTTTTTGCGGAACGTGACCTGATAGAACTCATTCAGAATGGTCTTGTGGAAACGCTCGCAGATACCGTTTGTCTGTGGATGTCTGGCTTTGGTTTTCGTGTGGTCGATATCATTGATGGCCAGATACAGCTGATAATCGTGCTGCTCAACCTTACCGCAGTACTCGGTGCCCCGGTCAGTGAGAATACGCAGCATCGGCAGCGCCTGAGCTTCGAAAAACGGCAATACTCTGTCGTTCAACAGGTCGGCAGAGGTGATTGGGGTTTTGGTGGTGTAGAGCTTGGCAAAGGCGACCTTACTGTAGGTATCGACGAAGGTCTGCTGGTATATCCGCCCCACACCTTTGAGGTTGCCGACGTAAAAGGTGTCCTGTGAGCCCAGATAGCCAGGATGATGGGTTTCAATTTCACCGCAGGCCTCATCGTCCTGGGCTTTCTTTTCCAGGGCTGCCACCTGCGCTTCTGTCAGAATGATGCCATCGCGCTCCATCTTTGCTTCCAATGCGACCAGGCGCTTCTTGAGGTTTTCCAGCCCGTGCCTGAGCCAAATTGAACGTACGCCGCTGCCGGAAACAAAGACGCCCTGCTTGCGCAGTTCGTTGCTGGTTCGGGTTTGACCATAGGCGGGAAACTCAATGGCGTAATCAATGACAGCTTGCTCTATATGGTCATCAACACGATTTTTCAGATTGGGCGTGCGTCTGGAGCGGTTGATAAGCGCATCAATGCCGCCATCCTCAACCAGTTCACGATAGCGATAGAAGGTGTCACGGGACACGCCCATAACCTTGCAGGCTTTGGAAACGTTGCCGAGCTCCTCAGCGAGATTCAGCAAACCTGCTTTGTGTTTAATGATGGGGTTGTTAGTATGCAGCATGAGAGTTACCTCTTTTGTTTTGATTGAAGATTCGACACCTTTATCAAAACGGGTAACTCTCACCTTTTCAAGATGATGTGTCAGATCAAGTCGCGACTAATACACATGAAGCAAGGGGGAAAATACGATGACATTTGTCCTAAGGAAGCTGCGATTAAGTAGTCAGCTTCTCCCTACATGACGCCCCAACTCATCGTTATCAACGTCCAGTGGCTCAATTTTCCAATTTTCAGCCAAAAATCGTCTCTTCGTTGCTGATTTTGGCCCTGTTTCAGGCCAATTTTCCCATTTTAGGTAGATCTCGCCTGTGCCCGTATCAATTGGTCCACTCGAACCAGGTTCGCCAGGGTGAATAACATCGCCAGCTGACTGTCGTTTTTAGCCAGCCCCTTGTACTTGGCTTTGACGAAACCAAACTGACATTTAACTATCCGAAATGGATGCTCAACCTTGGCTCGGATACTCGCTTTCAGGTATTCATACCGTATGGTCAGCTTGTTCTTGCGCGGGTGTTTCTTTAATGCATTCACCTTGCCGGGACGCTCGGCGATAAGCCAGTCCGCGCTGACATGGCAAAGCTCATCGCGCTTTTCGGCACCCTGATAGCCAGCATCTGCTGAGATAAATTCTTCATCGCCATGCAGTAACTTACCAACCTGATTGAGGTCGTGCTCGTTAGCCGCCGTGGTCACCAAGCTGTGGGTCAGGCCACTTTTG
Organism: Shewanella litorisediminis; assembly: GCF_016834455.1. Taxonomy (NCBI): domain Bacteria; kingdom Pseudomonadati; phylum Pseudomonadota; class Gammaproteobacteria; order Alteromonadales; family Shewanellaceae; genus Shewanella; species Shewanella litorisediminis. Next base: position 810,362 of record NZ_CP069213.1, on the reverse strand, counting down.
GCGTCCACCCCGATGTGCGCTTTCATGCCGAAGTACCACTGGTTACCTTTCTTGGCTTGGTGCATGTCTTCGTCGCGGCTGCTGTCTTTGTTTTTGGTGGAACTGGGGGCTTGAATTATCGTGGCATCCACCAGGGTTCCCTGGGTCATCAGAACGCCACACTCTGCCAGCCATTGATTAACGGTACTGAAGATTTTGCGGGCCAGTTTATGCTGCTCCAGCAAATGCCTGAAATTCATGATAGTGGTGCGGTCTGGAATGGCTTTATCCAGTGACAGGCGGGCAAATTGGCGCATGGAGGCGATTTCATAGAGCGCATCTTCCATGGCCTCATCGCTCAGGTTGTACCATTGCTGCATACAGTGAATGCGCAGCATGGTTTCCAGTGGATAGGGCCTGCGACCATTACCGGCCTTGGGATACACAGGCTCAATAACGCCAAGTAATTTGTCCCAGGGAAGCAAGTCATCCATTCTGCCAAGGAAGACTTCTTTGCGGGTCTGGCGGCGTTTACTGGAAAACTCACTGTCGGCAAAAGTCAGCTGCTGGCTCATCCGGTTACTCATCCATGGTTCAGGTCACGACACCAAGATCTCACGTCTCGAACTTATTCGCACCTTCCTTAGACCAGCAGCCTTACTCCAGTAGTTTTATATCCGGGGATAAAAGTGGTCAACTTCACCGCTGGAATAAGCAAGATAAGTGGAGTTATCATAAGATAGAATCTAGTGATATCTTTCGCGCTACAAGTAAAAAATCTACTTTAAAAAAAACACAAAATTTAAGCATTGTTGCTATTAGCCATCTTGCAGAAAATAAAGGATGGTTGAGCTTGGATGCAACTGGCTCACTCAAATATTGGCTAAATGACGAGATAATAGAAACTATTGAATTTGGCAGCCCCCGCTGCCTGGCCCTGCACGCTAACAACACGACTCTAGCTATTGGTTTTAAACGCATCGACATAGCTAAGAATGCCTGCTTTATATTGCTCGATATAAACGAGTGGATAGTTCAAGCAAGTTTTTTAATACAGTCTATGAGTCAACCTGATGATAAATTTTACAATACACCTATGCTTGATGATGGCTTGCCACCTCAAGTAATTCGTCAGCAGCTAAATAATATTATTTTGCTTGCTTTAAGCGATAATGATGAAGTAGTTAAAAATAATGAGCTAAACGAAGCACCAGGGCGGGATTCCACTTTGTGCATAATTTAGCCAAAGAGCAGCTCTGAACGAAATACAGGGCTCCAAGCTGCACGCCGGCGCTTACCTGCAAGGCTGTCTTTCTTGCCATTGTGCTGTTTTATTGCACTTAGTGCCGCACGGTTGAATAGGGCCAAATGTTTAGCACCCTCTGGATCTGACACTTTCAAAGCATCCTCGCGAAAAACAACGTCCAGCACCCAGTGCAGTTGGTTCTCAACGGCCCAGTGGTCGCGGATTGTGCGAGCTGCTTCCTCAGCGTCCACTGGCAGGGAGCTGACGTACCAACGTGACGAACATGATGTGCTACCATTAACAGTCCGCTCGCTGGCGACCTCTATCAGTGACTTTATATGGGGCCATTTCTTTTTCAGGTCTGGTGACAACTCGGCTTCAGTTTGCATCACGGTCCTGCACTCCTTGCGGCCATGACCGGTGTTGGACTGTTCATACGTTTCCAGTTCCTTTGAGTCATAAAGGTTACGGAATGACGCCTGCACTTCCTCAAGCAGCGCTTTTTGATTGGACTTCACCTGGATCACGAAATCGCCTTTGCGCTGTGTAATTGTGCTCATGGTGGCGACCTGGCAGTGCAACGCGTCGAGCGTGACAATTGCGTTATCCAGTGCCAAGGCATCAATCACGTTTCGGGCAATCTCGGCTTCTTTGCCTTTGGTATTCGAACTGTCCTGATAAAGCGTGACACCGTTGCTGACATCGAACGCACTGACGACATGAAGTGCATTTTTAACGTCGTCACTCCACGCACCGCGCATCGTTTTACCGTCAAGAGCGATGACCGACTTACCTTCGCTCTGCCGTTTCTCGTTGATCCAGCTGAACACCGTTTGCAGCAGAAGCTCACTATCCAAGGCTTTGATAATGTTGGCGATACAGTGTCGTCTGGGGATACCATACTCAAACTGGCGGTACTGCCGTAACCAGTCGAGTTGTTCTTCACCGAACTCCTGGATCGACTTCCAGCCGGTTGCACCGCTGAGTACGGCAGAGAGTGTCAGGAAGACTACGTCAACCAAGTTGTGTTTAAGATTGATTTCCTTACGAGGATCGGGCAGTGTTTCAAGGTGTTCCAAAAGATTCATGTCTGTCAGCTGGTTATGACTAATGCTGATCTGATCATAAGGCTGTGTAAAAGTTCAACTCAAAGTGGGATCCTGCCCTGAACGAAGCACTGATAGACCTATTTAACGAGCCCTATTATCAAAGTTTAATCCCTGCAGGCTCGTTAAATGCAAAACAACTTTTTTGTGAAACACTGGCGTCACATCTTTCAGACACATGCGCTTGGTGGGAAGAGCCGTGGCGGTATAGCCGTGCATGGCCACTCATTGAAAGTGTTTTACATCAAAACACATATTTTCAATAGTACTCACCATATAATGGCACACCAGAGGAAATGGAGGTAAAAATCATCTTTCCGATATTCTTCTGCCCAAAAGCGAGGATTATCTCAGCTGACATTCGCCAAATCGATCCACAGCTGTTTGCGTTTGGGTTAACATCATTGATTGAGCCTATTGACCAACTCAATGTCTATCATCTCGTAACTGCGAAAATTCATATATTTGCCACCTGTAGTACTACTAACATTTGACTCCCTATAGAGTACGTGGTGGCCCGCAAGAGACAAAATAGTCCCGGCGTATAACATCTGCCCATAAGGATTTTGAACACCCTCCTCTGATAGGTCCGTATTGACCAATACTGCGCCACCGCTGGCGCCACTGAAAACAACGGTTTCTAAAGAATCAATCAAGAAAAGGTCTGGTCGATAATGATAATTCCTCAATTGAATCGAATCATCATAGGTCAAGGTCAATCCCCTATCACCCTTGTAGTCATTGGCACTATGGCCTGCGACTACGATATTGGCATCGTTGTTGTAAAGCAGCATATCACCTACTTCCAATACAACTTCTGCGTCTACAAGTGCAGGTTGAATCGTTGAAAATGGAATTTTTCCTTCAAATGATAGGATGGCATCATCAGCCCTAAGATTCAGATATTCAATCCGCAATGTTTTGCTGATTTTCTGTCCTGACTTAGTCGTGACATTCCAAGTGATTTTTTTTATATCACTTTTCTTATTTGTTTCGGTATCACCAAAACAATGGCCGGCGGATTGAATGGTTCGGCTGGATTGCCCTGGGATGGTAGAGATAAGGGTTCCTGAGCAGGTGTTTTTTTGCCCATCATTATGGTAGACAATGATGTGGCCGACCGCATCTAAATAGGCTGGGGAGGATTTAGATTTCTTTTTCCGACGGTCAACTTTTTTGAGTTCTGTCAAATCTGAGGAATAAGTCAACCCATTTTCCTCGTAAAAGCGAGCATCTGAAGCGACAGGAACATTTGCATTTTCAGCGGCTTGTTCTGTGGGTTGTACAGTGTCATTCGCTTTGGCGACGTTTGAACATACACTCAATACTGCTAACGCAATGATTTTCAGTTGACTATTGCCCATGATCGACTCCTTATTCTTCCCTACCGATTGTCTGCGCTTGCGTATGCATCGGCGCCAAAGTATAACTCAACGTGAGTCAGCCATTCGAGAATTGGTTGTCCATTGATGAAGTGATTTCCTATTTATTTTTCACCTTTGAAGACGTGTGAGCTGAGCATCCTCCCCTTTGGAGATCACCGTCGCAAGCCAGCTTTCAAAAATGTTCCATACGCTAGCTAACTTGGCACTCAGCCCGTGCCAATTCATTAACTTATTGTTCCGTTACCCAAGACAGATAGTCCGTCTCGGCTTCTTCTACAAAGTGAACTTTGCGCAGTTCAAGATCAACTCTCACTCTGATATTTTTACCCCACCAGCTGCAGTCTTTAATGCAAACCACGGCGTCAATGGTATTCGTGCCAACTTGTGTTACATCGAACATTGGGGTAAAACTTTTGCTGGAGACGCCCGCAAGATAAAATCGATGCCAAGTACCCTGTTGATAAAGCAACCCGACCCCAAATCGGCGCCAGGTTGATTCATCGTAAATTAAATTTATCACTCGACCAACAGGCAATTCGAATTCTTCAATGAAAAAACCATCCATTCCTTGCGCATTTGCGAATAGCTTTTCAAACAATTTTGGCTCTTTGAGAGGGAACAACTTCAAATGGGTTTCTCGGGTAGCTGAAACACTCAAGCCGGTTGGTGTATCATCGAGTGCATTGACGATGCTGGATGCCAGTTGATGCCATAGCTCGTCCTTTTCGGGAGGGTTTTCATCATCGAGGCTCGTTTGCGCTTGCGCTAAGCACGAAAATAGGCAGAGCATAAGTAAGTATGTTTTCAACTGTAATAGCTCAGACCTGATCTGACAGTTACCCGATTTTGGGGTGCCGTTGTCAGATTAGATTTGGGCTAAATTCTTTTCAGCCCAAACCCGTTTTCCATCAATTAATGTCGCCATCGGTGTGCGACCGCAGCACATTTTGCCCTGATGGGTGCGCTCATTGTTGTACAGCGCCAGCCATTCGTCCAAGTCTTTTTGCAGCTCCTCCAGTGTGCTATACAGCTTTTTGCGGAACGTGACCTGATAGAACTCATTCAGAATGGTCTTGTGGAAACGCTCGCAGATACCGTTTGTCTGTGGATGTCTGGCTTTGGTTTTCGTGTGGTCGATATCATTGATGGCCAGATACAGCTGATAATCGTGCTGCTCAACCTTACCGCAGTACTCGGTGCCCCGGTCAGTGAGAATACGCAGCATCGGCAGCGCCTGAGCTTCGAAAAACGGCAATACTCTGTCGTTCAACAGGTCGGCAGAGGTGATTGGGGTTTTGGTGGTGTAGAGCTTGGCAAAGGCGACCTTACTGTAGGTATCGACGAAGGTCTGCTGGTATATCCGCCCCACACCTTTGAGGTTGCCGACGTAAAAGGTGTCCTGTGAGCCCAGATAGCCAGGATGATGGGTTTCAATTTCACCGCAGGCCTCATCGTCCTGGGCTTTCTTTTCCAGGGCTGCCACCTGCGCTTCTGTCAGAATGATGCCATCGCGCTCCATCTTTGCTTCCAATGCGACCAGGCGCTTCTTGAGGTTTTCCAGCCCGTGCCTGAGCCAAATTGAACGTACGCCGCTGCCGGAAACAAAGACGCCCTGCTTGCGCAGTTCGTTGCTGGTTCGGGTTTGACCATAGGCGGGAAACTCAATGGCGTAATCAATGACAGCTTGCTCTATATGGTCATCAACACGATTTTTCAGATTGGGCGTGCGTCTGGAGCGGTTGATAAGCGCATCAATGCCGCCATCCTCAACCAGTTCACGATAGCGATAGAAGGTGTCACGGGACACGCCCATAACCTTGCAGGCTTTGGAAACGTTGCCGAGCTCCTCAGCGAGATTCAGCAAACCTGCTTTGTGTTTAATGATGGGGTTGTTAGTATGCAGCATGAGAGTTACCTCTTTTGTTTTGATTGAAGATTCGACACCTTTATCAAAACGGGTAACTCTCACCTTTTCAAGATGATGTGTCAGATCAAGTCGCGACTAATACATTTCAACCCAAGTTTCAGTATCGAATATCCGTCGTCAAACTCACTTTTTTTGAACCCTTGGTACTGGATATTTAGCACTGTGTACATTTAGACCTGCCTTGGAATTAATAACGCTGAGTATTGATTTTGAGGTAAAAACTCCAGCTGCGACTACTTTGTTGACGTTAATGGCGCTGTTTTTTCGCGCTGAATGTTGCAACTCACCTTCTTCCCACAGACATACCATCTGTAAATCTCTAAGTTCGCACGTCCCTGATACCTCCCTTCGTTACAGGGCGGGATTCCACTTTGTGCATAATTTAGCCAAAGAGCAGCTCTGAACGAAATACAGGGCTCCAAGCTGCACGCCGGCGCTTACCTGCAAGGCTGTCTTTCTTGCCATTGTGCTGTTTTATTGCACTTAGTGCCGCACGGTTGAATAGGGCCAAATGTTTAGCACCCTCTGGATCTGACACTTTCAAAGCATCCTCGCGAAAAACAACGTCCAGCACCCAGTGCAGTTGGTTCTCAACGGCCCAGTGGTCGCGGATTGTGCGAGCTGCTTCCTCAGCGTCCACTGGCAGGGAGCTGACGTACCAACGTGACGAACATGATGTGCTACCATTAACAGTCCGCTCGCTGGCGACCTCTATCAGTGACTTTATATGGGGCCATTTCTTTTTCAGGTCTGGTGACAACTCGGCTTCAGTTTGCATCACGGTCCTGCACTCCTTGCGGCCATGACCGGTGTTGGACTGTTCATACGTTTCCAGTTCCTTTGAGTCATAAAGGTTACGGAATGACGCCTGCACTTCCTCAAGCAGCGCTTTTTGATTGGACTTCACCTGGATCACGAAATCGCCTTTGCGCTGTGTAATTGTGCTCATGGTGGCGACCTGGCAGTGCAACGCGTCGAGCGTGACAATTGCGTTATCCAGTGCCAAGGCATCAATCACGTTTCGGGCAATCTCGGCTTCTTTGCCTTTGGTATTCGAACTGTCCTGATAAAGCGTGACACCGTTGCTGACATCGAACGCACTGACGACATGAAGTGCATTTTTAACGTCGTCACTCCACGCACCGCGCATCGTTTTACCGTCAAGAGCGATGACCGACTTACCTTCGCTCTGCCGTTTCTCGTTGATCCAGCTGAACACCGTTTGCAGCAGAAGCTCACTATCCAAGGCTTTGATAATGTTGGCGATACAGTGTCGTCTGGGGATACCATACTCAAACTGGCGGTACTGCCGTAACCAGTCGAGTTGTTCTTCACCGAACTCCTGGATCGACTTCCAGCCGGTTGCACCGCTGAGTACGGCAGAGAGTGTCAGGAAGACTACGTCAACCAAGTTGTGTTTAAGATTGATTTCCTTACGAGGATCGGGCAGTGTTTCAAGGTGTTCCAAAAGATTCATGTCTGTCAGCTGGTTATGACTAATGCTGATCTGATCATAAGGCTGTGTAAAAGTTCAACTCAAAGTGGGATCCTGCCCTGCCCTTCGTTAGGGAAGCTGCGATTAAGTAGTCAGCTTCTCCCTACATGACGCCCCAACTCATCGTTATCAACGTCCAGTGGCTCAATTTTCCAATTTTCAGCCAAAAATCGTCTCTTCGTTGCTGATTTTGGCCCTGTTTCAGGCCAATTTTCCCATTTTAGGTAGATCTCGCCTGTGCCCGTATCAATTGGTCCACTCGAACCAGGTTCGCCAGGGTGAATAACATCGCCAGCTGACTGTCGTTTTTAGCCAGCCCCTTGTACTTGGCTTTGACGAAACCAAACTGACATTTAACTATCCGAAATGGATGCTCAACCTTGGCTCGGATACTCGCTTTCAGGTATTCATACCGTATGGTCAGCTTGTTCTTGCGCGGGTGTTTCTTTAATGCATTCACCTTGCCGGGACGCTCGGCGATAAGCCAGTCCGCGCTGACATGGCAAAGCTCATCGCGCTTTTCGGCACCCTGATAGCCAGCATCTGCTGAGATAAATTCTTCATCGCCATGCAGTAACTTACCAACCTGATTGAGGTCGTGCTCGTTAGCCGCCGTGGTCACCAAGCTGTGGGTCAGGCCACTTTTGGCGTCCACCCCGATGTGCGCTTTCATGCCGAAGTACCACTGGTTACCTTTCTTGGCTTGGTGCATGTCTTCGTCGCGGCTGCTGTCTTTGTTTTTGGTGGAACTGGGGGCTTGAATTATCGTGGCATCCACCAGGGTTCCCTGGGTCATCAGAACGCCACACTCTGCCAGCCATTGATTAACGGTACTGAAGATTTTGCGGGCCAGTTTATGCTGCTCCAGCAAATGCCTGAAATTCATGATAGTGGTGCGGTCTGGAATGGCTTTATCCAGTGACAGGCGGGCAAATTGGCGCATGGAGGCGATTTCATAGAGCGCATCTTCCATGGCCTCATCGCTCAGGTTGTACCATTGCTGCATACAGTGAATGCGCAGCATGGTTTCCAGTGGATAGGGCCTGCGACCATTACCGGCCTTGGGATACACAGGCTCAATAACGCCAAGTAATTTGTCCCAGGGAAGCAAGTCATCCATTCTGCCAAGGAAGACTTCTTTGCGGGTCTGGCGGCGTTTACTGGAAAACTCACTGTCGGCAAAAGTCAGCTGCTGGCTCATCCGGTTACTCATCCATGGTTCAGGTCACGACACCAAGATCTCACGTCTCGAACTTATTCGCACCTTCCTTAATTGAACGTTAAAGTTAAATATTTGTCAAATTGTAATCACCCCGTAAATTAACCGATAGCCAAATTATGGCGATCGTCAAGCAAGCCGAAGCGGGTACGCCAGTTCCAGCAGAAGAAAACGGACATATATGGACGCTCCGCTGAACGCAAGGTGCTTTTATCCCTCGGATAGTCATCCGCTGTACGCCTTGCCTGTGACCCTGTCTGTGCTTTTGCTGATGACTGACTTAAGTGGCGTTGCTCTGACCTGATGTTTAAACAGAAAGGTCGGGCTTGACCGTGCACTTTGTGTAAAAGCTGGCGCCCCAGAACAAAAGACAGGCATAGCCTTGCTTTTCCCCCAACTTGAGCTTGTGCAGAAGGGCTATTTCCCCGAACAGTTGAGTACGACCAGTGCGATACCGCCGAAGACGGGGGGTACCGGGGGGAATCCGAAGCCACGTGGTCCGCCAAAGAACTCTAGGTGGAACTGATTGGGTCGCCACAGCGCAATCATGTGGGTTTCAGTAAACAGGTGCTTCATTCGCCTGGCGTTCGTGGCAAGGGGCTGTGTCGCGGTTTATACCTTAAGGGCATACACAGGCGGCACGCAGGAGGACCCGATGAACACGCCGTTAACCGATGAAGCCCTGGACACCCTGTTCCGCACGGCCCGCACCCACGGCCACTGGCTGGATAAGCCCGTTTCCGATAACACATTGAAGCAAATTTATTAGCTGATGAAATGGGCGCCCACCAGTGTCAATGGCAGCCCGGCGCGGATACTCTTTCTGCGCAGCGAGGCCGCCAAACAGCGGCTGCTGCCGGCGCTGGCCTCGGGCAATGTAGAAAAGACCATGGCGGCGCCGGTGACTGCCATCATAGGCTACGACCTGCGCTTCTACGAACGCTTACCCAAGCTTGCGCCCCACAATCCGGCGATGAAAGAGATGTTTATCAAGGCGCCTGAGCTTGCCGAGGTTACCGCCCGGCGCAACAGCTCGCTGCAGGGGGCGTATTTCATCCTCGCAGCCCGCGCCCTGGGGCTGGACTGCGGTCCCATGTCCGGCTTCGACAATGCCAAGGTGGATCAGGAATTCTTCGCGGCCGGTCAGCAGGCCTACCCCGATGAGCAGGAGTTTTTCACCGCTGGCTGCACTCGCAGCAACTTCCTTTGCAACCTTGGCTATGGCGACAGCAACAAGCTGCATCCCAGGGCCCCGAGGCTGAGTTTCGACGAGGCCTGTCAGCTACTTTAATTCCGCTCTGGAGACAGGCTGGCCGCAGGTAATGTGGCCAGCCTTTACGTCACCTGCCGCCTTGCTCTTCCATAATCACAGCACTTCACCAGTTGGTCGATGCCCTCATTGTTAAGTCAGTTATTCCCTTGCCCGTGTCATTCACCCTAGTGGCTGGAGGGGGCTTTGTGTTGGGCTGATGCCGGTCAATGTCTGACCGATGCGTACCATCAGGCAATAATAATCAACAAATTCAGACGCTAAATACTGGCTAACCCCATCAAAACCCGGACATTAATACGAGAAGAAACTCACCATGCTGTCAAGACGCCGGGACACCAAGGGCAGTACCAATTAACCATACAAAAAATATGACTAATGCACTGCGAGACTACACTTAACCACGGCCATTTACCGCTGTTACCTACCCGCGTAGTCAGAGACCCACCCCGTGAATAGAGATGAATGGCCAACGCCCATCTATGTAAGCCTTTGGCTTTTCTCGGCTGAATGGACAAGCCATGGGCAGTGGTTGTAGTAAACAGGAGGTTTTTATGTTGAAACACGGAGCTGTGATTCTCACCCGTATGTTGATGTTGGTTATGCTGTTGGCATTAGCACCCCTATCCAATGCAGTGGCACAAAATGCTTATGAGCTGAGACAGAGTTGGCAAACCATCGCCGAACTCATCGCTGCTCAGGGCAGACAAACTGAAGCAGAGCAAATCCGCGCATCCATCCGCGCCCTGTCCGATCAGGATCTGGAGCGTATCTATCAACAGCAAACACTCGATAACATGATATCGACGCTCAAAGATATTCAGCAGGCGGTGGAGGTGGTTGATAGTCTGAACAGCAATCTGTCGGTCCAGAAGTACATGGACAACCGGGCTGCCTTTCAAGCTGTGCCCCAGATGGATGCACAGGTGCAACCCATGGTAGCCGGCGCCTTCCCGGACGACCTCGATTATCCCAACGCTGACTACTGTCCCTATAGCCCGGAGCGTTCCGATGATCTGGCGCTGCAAATTGCAGTCGATGCGATTCAGGCGGGCAGAATTGCACTGGAATCAGCGAAGGTCATCTGGTCCGGACTCTCCAGAGCGTGCGATCAAACCGCAGTCGTTGCCGGAGCCGGTGGTAACACCTCCCTTGCATGCATTCCTGCTGACGTGGTGCTTTTTGCAGCCGAACTGGTAGTGGGTGCAGCCGAAGGGGTAGTAGAGCACTTTGAGTTCTGTGACAGCGGCGTGGACTCTGCCGAAATAGAGGGTACCTGGGATGGGTTAAACCATGTCAATGCCGTGCTTGCAGGCCATCTCTCACAGCTTTCAGACCACGACAGTGACATTAAGTATGAGCTTGAATTGCTTAACAATGAGATAGATCGTATCCACGCAAAGCTTGATGAACAAAAAGGCATGCTGGAAACAGTGATAAGCAATCAGCAGCAGATAATCCAGCTGCTCAATACCCCAAGTGGGCGCCGCGCAGAATGGAACAAAACCCCCTAAGCCATAGCGCGGGCCACTCAACATCAGGCAGAACGTGAGTAACAGCTGCTGTTCACTTATGTTCTGCCCCACTGGAAAACACAATACCGCCAAAACGCCTCAGACATTGAGCCACCGGCCGCTTTCTGTGAATAGCTGCACATATGCCGGATTAATGAAAGTTAAAGGTTGATGTCGTAAGCTGATATCGCCTTGATTCTTATCCGGCTTACACCGGTAGCGAATAAAAGAGGTATGCCTTTCTGTGGCACCAAGGAATATCGCCACAGCAGGGCATTGAGAGGAAAACCTCCGCAGGAGGTGAATTCCCAACGACTGTGGATAGCGCAATCCTGGAGCCCATTGCATGAACAAGATCCATTTAATAACAGCGCTTTGTCTGTTTCCGCTGCTGTCAAACGCGGCTGACGACCCAAGCAAAGCAGCAACCAACGCCACGGCAAGTAACGTACAGGCAACTAACAGTGAGCCTAGCCCATCCGATCGGCTGCTCAGCGTCGAGCGTCTGTGGCAGCTCGAGCGAGTCGGCTCGCCTGTGGTGTCACCCAACGGCAAGTACATCATAGCGCCGGTCACCCGCTTCGATGTCAAAGAAGACAAGGGGTACACCCGTCTGTGGCTGTTTGACCGCGACGGCAACAAGCAGCGCCCCATCACCGCCGAAGGCCTGGGTGCCAGTGAGCCCGTATTCTCCCCCGACAGCAGCACCCTCGCCTTTGTCAGCAAGCGCGATAAAGACGACGCCGGTCAGATTTACCTGCTGCCGATGACAGGCCCGGGCGAAGCCCAGCGTCTGACCGAGGTACCCACAGGTGTGTATGGCATCAAGTGGGTCGGCAAGCACCTCTACTTTATTGCCAATGTGTGGCCGCAAAAGAACTGGGATGAGATGGCCGAGCAAATCAAGGCCGACAAAGACAAGAAGCTGTCTGCCCGTCAGTGGAATGCCCTGCCCTATTCCCAATTCGACCACTGGATAGATGAAGACCGTCAGGCCCATGTGTTCCGCATTGCCGCAAGTGGCGGCGCTGTCGAAGCCATCACCCAGCCCCTTGGCCGCGAGCTGCCACGCTCAAGCCAAAGTTCAGGTGACTACGATATCGATGCCAACGAGCAGTACATCGCCTTCACCTCCAACGGCTGGGACAACCAGGTTGACCCCAATATTGACCTCTTCCTCGCCCGCATCGGCGGCAACAAGGCCGAGAACCTGACGCCGGACAACAAGGCGCCGGATGACAGCCCAAGCTTCAGCCCCGATGGCGATACCCTCGCCTTCAGTCGCCAGCATATTCAGGGCTTTTATGCCGATACGGCGCGGCTGATGCTGTACGACATGGACAGCAAGAAGCTTAAATCCCTTACCGATGGCTGGGATCGCTCCCTGGGCAGTTTCGTGTGGAGCCAGGATGGCAAGAGCCTGTTCAGCAACATCGATGACGCCGCCACCCAGCGCCTGTATCAAATCGATGCCAAAACCGGTAAACCAAGGGCTATCACCAAGGCCACCAGCTTTGGCGCCCCGGCCGTTGCCGACAAAAACACCCTGGTTGCCACCAACGAGAGCTTCCTCTATCCCCCTCGCCTGGTGACTGTGGATGTAAAGAACGGCAAAACCACCCGTCTGGACACGTTCAACGATGAGCTCCTGAGGCAAACCGACCTTGGCCACTATGAGTCCGTGACCTATAAGGGCGCAGACGGCAAAGACATCCAGATGTGGGTGCACTATCCACCGGGCTTTGACAAGAGCAAGAAATACCCGCTGTTTCTGCTTATTCACGGCGGGCCGCACAATGCCATTGGCGACTCGTTCAGCTACCGCTGGAACGCCCAGACCTTCTCCTCATGGGGTTATGTCACCGCCTGGCCAAACTTCCACGGCTCCAGCGGTTTTGGCCAGGAATTTGCCGATGCCATCAACCCGGACTGGCGCACCAAGCCGCTGGCGGATATTCAGGCCGCCACCAAATACTTTGAAGCCCAGCCCTGGATTGATACCGAACGCATGGTGGCCGGTGGCGCGAGCTACGGCGGCTACCTGACCTCGGTACTGTTGGGCACCGAGCATCCGTTCAAGGCGCTGCTCATTCACGCCGCCGTGTATAACATGTATTCGCAAATGGCAGCCGACTTTGCCGTGCACAGCACCCGCTTCGGCGGCTTTTGGGAAAACCCCGAGATCTACAAAACTATCTCGCCCCACTATCACGCCGACAAGTTCAAGACCCCGACCCTGGTTATTCACGGTCAGCTGGACTACCGCGTACCTGTGGGCCAGGGCTTTGAGCTGTTCCGCACCCTGCAAACCAAGGGTATCGAATCGCGGATGATTTACTTCCCCGACGAGAACCACTGGATCCTCAAGCCCAATAATTCCATTTATTGGTACAACGAGGTCAAAGACTGGATGACCCGCTTCGCCGAGCCAGGCGCACGCTGATCATCCCCGCCAACTGCCCCGCATCGCGGGGCAGTTTTTTAGCTGGTCTTCGAGTGTTCGACTGAGCGATTTGATTGTTCTTTCAACCTAGTACGACCAGCAAGATTGCGCCTTGGCTAAGCCCGACTATCCCTATAAACTCCGTGACCAAGATCACAGCCGCATTTTGAAGGACAGCCAGCGTGCCGATATTCAACGCCTTTGACAGCAAATCCCGCACCAGCGATATCATGGGCGGAGTGACCGCCGCCATAGTGTCGCTGCCCCTGGCACTGGCCTTCGGTGTGGCCTCCGGCGCCGGCGCCCAGGCCGGTATTTACGGTGCCCTGCTGGTGGGCCTGTTTGCCGCCCTCTTTGGCGGCACCCGCACCCTGATTTCCGAACCCACAGGCCCCATGACTGTGGTCACCACGGCCGTGATTGCCAGCTTTACCGCCACCCACCCCGACAAGGGGCTCGCCATGGCCTTTACCGTGGTGATGCTGGCGGGGCTGGTGCAGATTATCCTCGGCGCGCTCAAATTTGGTCGCTACATCACCCTGATGCCTTACAGCGTGATCTCGGGTTTTATGTCGGGCATCGGCGTGCTGCTCATCATATTGCAGCTGCCCAATCTGGTGGGGGTTGCCGGCATCAGCGGCGGCGCCGTGGGGGTGATAGAAGCCCTGCCCACACTGATCAGCAATATCAAATGGCAGGAGCTGGCACTGGCACTCTCGGCACTGGCGCTGATGCAAATTGTGCCAAAACTCATCAAGATGCGCTTGCCACCCCAGCTGCTGGCGCTGGTGTTTTGTACCCTCGCCTCGGTATTGCTGCTGGACATAGAGGATGTGCGCCGCATCGGTGAAATCAACATCGGTCTGCCATCGCTGGTCATTCCCACCTTCACCTACGGCGAGCTGACCCACATGCTCGTCAGCGCCGTGATGCTGGGCGCCCTTGGCTGTATCGATTCGCTGATCACAGCGGTGATTGCCGATCGCCTCACCCGGGTCGAGCACGACTCCAACAAAGAACTGATTGGTCAGGGCCTTGGCAATATCGCATCGGGCCTGTGCGGTGGCCTGCCCGGCGCCGGCTCCACCATGGGTACTGTGGTCAATATTCAGGCCGGTGCCAGCAGTGCCTTTGCGGGTGTGGTGCGGGTGCTGACTTTGCTTATCGTGTTTTCCCTCGCCGCAGGCATAGTGGAATACATCCCGATGGCGGTGCTGGCGGCCATTGCCTTCAAGGTTGGTCTTAACATCCTCGACTGGGCCTTTGTAAAGCGCGCCCATCAATTGTCGCACTCGGCGGCCATGACCATGTACGTGGTGATGGTGCTGACCGTGTTTGTGGATTTGATTGTGGCCGTGGGTGTGGGCATGTTTATCGCCAACCTCATCACCATCGACCGCCTGTCGCAGCTGCAGGAGCGCAACATCAACGCCATCAACGACTCGGGGGAAGCGTCCGACATGCGCCCCAACGAAAAGCGTCTGCTGGATGCCATCAACGAGAAATCCAACACCCTGCTTTTGAGCCTGAGCGGACCTATGATTTTCGGCGTCGCCAAGACCTTGCAGCGCGAATCCATTGCGGTGAAGTCTGCCGAAACCCTGGTGCTGGATTTGTGCCGCGTGCCCTACATGGACTCCACCACGGGCCTTGCCATCGAAAACGTGCTGCTGGATGCCAAAGACTGTGGCTGTAATGTGTATCTGGTGGTGCCGCGCAAATACAAGTGGGAAGCCAACTTCGTTGACCACCACAGCGACCTGCCCATCTTCCACAGCCGCGCCGACGCGCTCTCAAACCTTGCGGCGTCCCTGGGGATTGAAGTGGACGAGCTTAACGCCAAGGCCGCAAGCTCCAAGTCAGGCAGTGGGTCAGCGGGCAAGACGACATCGGGCAGTGCCTCAGTCTGAGGCGCTGGATATCCTCCTTTGAGGCTGGCTGCGCCAGTGGATTGATGCCCACCCTCACCCACGAAGCCCGGCATGATTGACGACGCCAGGATTGGCCCCGCTAGGGATTTTCCCGTCAATACAGCGGTATCTGTTGCTGCTGGGATGCGATGCGCGCCATAAAGCCACCATCTGCTGACAAATCGTATAGAGACTGAACCTATGGAGGCAGACAGAGGGTGTCTGTGAAAGACAGAAGGTGTCGTGGCAAAGCCTAGCGCGCAATATCCCTGACCGCCCCTGCAGCCGACTGCGCCAAACGGCTCAGCCCCCAAAGAGCCGTCTTGTGGCTTCATCATGCGATGTTCAAGGCTCAGGTTGGCGTGGTGCAGATAAAAACAGCCACATTTTTCTGCCTGCTTTCACCCTGCATTAAATCCAACCTGTTTTTCACCGAGCCAGACTGAGTTGGAACCCTGTTTAACGGCGACTTATTTTAGCTGTTCATCATAAAAGAGCACTCGAGACGCCAATTTTCTGCAACTTGCCTGAACCGTTTAAAGACAGATTGAACGGTTAAAATTTTCTACCCAGCAGTATGATTTAAAAGGTTTTATCGCCCGCTCCCTTTTAAAAATGCCAAGAAAAAAATCGCTCAACAAGAAAATAAAATGAGAAATAACTATCTATTCTGCTGACAAAGTGTATAGTTATCGCAGCTCAACGAGCACAGTTACTATTGATATATTTAGTTCAAGTATTTCTCAGTTTCAAACGAATCAGTTTGTCATATTTATCCTGCGATTCCTTTTTCTTTATTTCCAATTTGTAGCTTCAATTTAATTTATATCGAGATATTTATGTCTATTAAAACAACTGGTTTAGTAAAATGGTTCAACGAAACAAAAGGCTTTGGATTTATCACCCCTGATAACGGTGGTGCTGATGTATTTGTTCACTTCAGAGCAATTGCCGTAGATGGCTTTAAGACATTAGCCGAAGGCCAGCAAGTTCAGTTCAACGTAGAGCAAGGCAGCAAAGGCCCACAGGCCGCTAACGTCACCCTGGCGTAACTGCTTGCACTTCTGAGGTGCCTGCTGCCACGGCAACGCAGGCACCTACACAACTTGAATATTTGCAAAGCTGAATCAACAACCCCGCAGAGCAAATATCACCATCACATGTTATCAATACCGATAATATCAACAGAACACGTTATTTACTCATCACTGATTCCTGCTATTACATGACAAATCAATAAAACTATTGGTGAGTCTATAGGCACAGGCGCAATTGGCAACTCTCATGATTTAATCCTGGGAGCTTTTGACATTCAACCAGAAAAGGAAACACACCTTGAGCACTAAAAAGCCTGGCAAAAAACCTCTGAGTGACAATTCAAAACCCAAAACGCCGAATAACAGCCATCACGTCAGAAAGCGAATAGAAGATATTCTTATCGCTCGTGAAGATAAAAAGAAGCTGGAATTGTAACAGGAGCACACTATGCGTAAACCATCTAACCGTAAAATCGCTAAAAAAGTGCGTAAAGATAATTTTGACGAAAAGTTCGAGCATCTGGTCGGTGAGTATCAAACTGCCAAAGCGGTTCTTGATACATTGGAAGAAGATAGTGTTGAATATGGCCAACAGAAAAAGCAATGCGATATGCTTTTTGCCAACGCCGAGCGCTTCTTCCACAGTCGGCAAAAGTAAGCTGCAAATCCCAGCTGCGCCAGGCAAAGGGACAAAGTCAGAACAGCCAAATTTTTTGATTAAGCCCCTGAACCAGCCTTCAAATCAGCAGTGCGAAACCATTCGAGATCTTTCAGACCTCGGTTCGCAGACAATGGATAGATACCCACTCCTTGTTAATCGCCCATACATTTCTGCCAATTGGTGAATCACTGCGGTGGACGCGTGTTTAGTATGCGATGGCATGACTTCGGCTTCAACCTGTTCACGCAGACTTGCAGCGCGAAGCAAAAACACCATGCTTTTTGTATTCATCCACGTCTGGTTTGCCCCCAGGGCGGGATTCCACTTTGTGCATAATTTAGCCAAAGAGCAGCTCTGAACGAAATACAGGGCTCCAAGCTGCACGCCGGCGCTTACCTGCAAGGCTGTCTTTCTTGCCATTGTGCTGTTTTATTGCACTTAGTGCCGCACGGTTGAATAGGGCCAAATGTTTAGCACCCTCTGGATCTGACACTTTCAAAGCATCCTCGCGAAAAACAACGTCCAGCACCCAGTGCAGTTGGTTCTCAACGGCCCAGTGGTCGCGGATTGTGCGAGCTGCTTCCTCAGCGTCCACTGGCAGGGAGCTGACGTACCAACGTGACGAACATGATGTGCTACCATTAACAGTCCGCTCGCTGGCGACCTCTATCAGTGACTTTATATGGGGCCATTTCTTTTTCAGGTCTGGTGACAACTCGGCTTCAGTTTGCATCACGGTCCTGCACTCCTTGCGGCCATGACCGGTGTTGGACTGTTCATACGTTTCCAGTTCCTTTGAGTCATAAAGGTTACGGAATGACGCCTGCACTTCCTCAAGCAGCGCTTTTTGATTGGACTTCACCTGGATCACGAAATCGCCTTTGCGCTGTGTAATTGTGCTCATGGTGGCGACCTGGCAGTGCAACGCGTCGAGCGTGACAATTGCGTTATCCAGTGCCAAGGCATCAATCACGTTTCGGGCAATCTCGGCTTCTTTGCCTTTGGTATTCGAACTGTCCTGATAAAGCGTGACACCGTTGCTGACATCGAACGCACTGACGACATGAAGTGCATTTTTAACGTCGTCACTCCACGCACCGCGCATCGTTTTACCGTCAAGAGCGATGACCGACTTACCTTCGCTCTGCCGTTTCTCGTTGATCCAGCTGAACACCGTTTGCAGCAGAAGCTCACTATCCAAGGCTTTGATAATGTTGGCGATACAGTGTCGTCTGGGGATACCATACTCAAACTGGCGGTACTGCCGTAACCAGTCGAGTTGTTCTTCACCGAACTCCTGGATCGACTTCCAGCCGGTTGCACCGCTGAGTACGGCAGAGAGTGTCAGGAAGACTACGTCAACCAAGTTGTGTTTAAGATTGATTTCCTTACGAGGATCGGGCAGTGTTTCAAGGTGTTCCAAAAGATTCATGTCTGTCAGCTGGTTATGACTAATGCTGATCTGATCATAAGGCTGTGTAAAAGTTCAACTCAAAGTGGGATCCTGCCCTGGGTTTGCCCCTTTATTCAGGTCTTGAGGCAAAGACGGCGCTTTATTGCTACAATAGGCTCGCTTTTGGGCGGAGTCGGCATCTGTCCCTCCCTGAAGTACCAGACAGACGATTCGCAACGCTTTTGAGCCACTCGTCAGACAACTCGTAAAACCACAGTGATAACGCCATTTCAGTGACCCGGCCTAAGCCTGGTTACCCACCACAGGATACCTTCCTTGAGCAATTCAGATACCCAGCCTTCACTGGCATTCTCAACCCTTAAGCTTAAAACAGAACTGCTTGAGAACCTGTCCTCCATGGGCTACCACGAGATGACGCCCATTCAGGCCCAGAGTTTGCCAGCTATTCTGGCGGGTGAGGATGTGATTGGTCAGGGCAAGACAGGCTCGGGTAAAACCGCGGCCTTTGGTTTGGGGTTACTGAACAAGCTGGATGTGAAGCGTTTTCGTATTCAGACCCTGGTGCTGTGCCCCACCCGGGAGCTGGCCGATCAGGTGGCCCAGGAAATCCGCACCCTCGCCCGGGGTATCCACAACGTAAAGGTACTCACCCTCTGTGGTGGCGTGCCCATGGGGCCACAGGTAGGCTCGCTGGAGCATGGCGCCCACATTATCGTAGGCACGCCGGGGCGAATTGTGGACCATCTTGAGCGCGACCGCCTCGATTTAAGTAACCTCAACATGTTGGTGCTCGATGAAGCCGACCGCATGCTTGAAATGGGCTTTCAGCCACAGCTGGATGCGATTATCGCAAGAGCCCCCCGTGAGCGTCAGACCCTGCTGTTCAGCGCCACCTTCCCCGAAGAAATTCAATCCATTGCCCAGCAGGTGATGTATAACCCCGTGATGGTGAAAGTGGCCACAACCCACGAAAAAAGCACCATTGCCCAGCACTTCTTCCATTTGGACGACGATGCAGCCCGCATGCAGGCGCTGCAATTGTTGCTGCTTGAACATAAGCCAGAAAGTGCTGTGGTGTTCTGTAACACCAAGCGAGAAACCCAAAAGGTGGCTGATGAGCTCACCAATGCGGGGTTCAGCGTGCTGGCGCTGCACGGCGATTTGGAGCAGCGCGACCGGGACGAGACCCTGCTGCAGTTTGCCAACAAGAGCGCCTGCGTTCTGGTGGCCACCGACGTGGCCGCCCGGGGTTTGGATATCGATGCCCTCGATGCGGTATTCAACTACCATGTGGCCCACGATACCGAAGTGCATATTCACCGCATTGGCCGCACCGGCCGCGCGGGCAGTAAGGGCGCCGCCTTTACCTTCTATAACGACAAAGATGGCTACAAGATAGCCCTGCTGGAAGAGTACCTGGCGCGCGAGATTCAAAGCGAGCCGCTGCCTTCAGCAAGCCTGCTTGGCAACACGCCCCAGGCGCCTGCCATGATCACCTTGCAAATTGATGGCGGTAAAAAGGATAAGCTGCGTCCCGGCGATATCCTGGGAGCCCTCACCGGCGACAACGGCATCGAAGGTGCCCAGGTGGGCAAGATTCTGGTGACCGACTACCGCGCCTATGTGGCGGTTAACCGTAAGGTGGCTAAAAAGGCCCTCGGTAAAATCACCTCTGGCCGCATTAAAGGCAAGTCTTACCGCGCCTGGCTGATGAAGTAAACCGGGTATCCAAGGTAAAAAAGGGCTGCAGTAGCGGCCCTTTTTTATTGCGCTGGATGCGGCCCTGATTGTTATTCAGCGGCATAGTCAGAGCAAGGTTCAGCTGGCTGTAATGCGGTTCATTGTCAGTAGCCGGTCAGCAGGCGCTTGTTGAGCCTGTCCAGATCCATGCTGCGGCCACGCACCGTGATGCGCATACCCGACTCGTGATATTCCTCGTCGATGACCTGCATCTTGCCGTGAATGTCCCCCATCAGTGCGCTGGCGGCGTAGGGGATATTAAAGCAAGCACTGTGCATCTGATTGGCAATGGCATCGACTATGGCCTGATGTACCCGGGCCACATCCTCAGGATCCAAGGCACTGATTTGCAATGCATCGGGGAACTCCTGTGCCAGCGCGGCCCGCTCATCGGAGCTTAAGCAGTCAACCTTGTTCAAAAACAGCAACTTGTCTTTTCCACCCAAGCTGATTTGCGACAGTACCGAGCGCACCACCTCAAGCTGGGTGCGAAAATCCCGGTCACTCGCATCCACCACATACAAAAGCAGGCTGGCGTCCCTGGCTTCTTCCAGGGTGGAGTGGAACGCAGGCACAAGATCGTGGGGCAACTTATTGATAAAGCCCACCGTATCAGAAACCAGAATCCGCGGCTGGGTCTGAGGCGAGAGTGCTCTTACCGTCGTATCCAGGGTCGCAAACAGCTTGTTTTCCACCAGCACATCTGAGCCGGTAAGCGCGCGCATCAGAGAGGACTTACCCGCGTTGGTATAGCCCACCAGCGCCGCCACCGGGATATCTGCACGACTGCTTTTTTGCTCCTGCATCACCTCCTGCACCTTTTTGAGGTCGCGCCTCAACTCGGCCTGCTTGTCACGGATAGCACGGCGTTCAAGCTCCAGAGCACTCTCCCCCACACTGCGGCCCCCGATGCGCTGTCTATCACCGCTGTGTTCACGGCGTACTCTGGGAGTTAAATAGTTGAGCCGCGCCAGTTCCACCTGCAAGCGCGCCGTTTTACTGCTGGCATGGCGGCTGAAAATCTCGATGATGATACCGGTGCGGTCAAACACCTCGACGCCGAGCGCATCTTCAAGGTTTCTAAGCTGCATCGGGCTTAAGTCGCAGTCGAACACCACCACATTGGCATGCTGGCGCTGACTGCCCGCCAAAAAAGCCTCCAAACCGGCTTCATCAATGTTGGCCAGGGAGTCATCGGCCTCATCCAAGGCGCCGGTCATCCGGGCGAGCTGCTCCAGCTTGCCGCTGCCCAGTACCGACAGGCGCTTGGTGGACTGTTGCCTTTGGGTCTGTGTCCCATGCACGGCAAACCCCAGGGTGCTCACCAAACGGGCCAGCTCCGCAAGAGAACTTTCTACCTCTCGGGCACCTATGTTGGGGGTGTGGATGGAAATGAGCAGGGCTCGGGGGGCGATTTGTTCTTGGATATCTGGCATAGAGGCTCACAGCAGCGGCAGACCTGAATTCAGGCACGGGGGCTTCACAGCACAATACTCAGGCTGTGATGCCGCCTTTATACGAGAGATAGGCGCAACAATCCAGCTCAGGAGCCCACCCTGATAAAATATTTTTTTGCCGGACTTTGGCCACTGAAATAGCAGATTTTTTGCTGCCCATAGACGGGGCAAAAGTAATGCCTGCTCCGGTGAAAGGCCCCTATTGCAATAGCGCGCCTTGAACGCCACACCCTGATTTTTGCCGGTGGCTGAAAGATTTTTACCGGCTGCCGTGTCTATTGATACATCACAACATATTCTTCAACTACCAAATGGAGTTGCCGTGAACATGGAAAAACACAGAACCCTCGCCAAAGTCTGCCTTATCACCAGCCTGAGTCTTATTTCATCTGCAGCCATGGCGAGCGACAAAAGTATTGCCGAATTGGTGGATGCCGTTAATGGCACCCTGGACGACGCCAGCCGTGAGGCGGGCAAAAAAGTTAAACTCAGAAATCATGCCAAAGGCTTTTGTACCTCGGGCAGCTTTATCCCTGCGCCTGAATTGCAGCAACATCTGGACATTCCTTTCTTCAATCAGGGCCCTATCAAGGTCACGGCACGCTTTTCGTTAGGTGGCACCAATGCGAAACTGTCCGATAAAACCCCGGGACGCTTTATGTCGCTGAAGATCGATGGCGACAAAGAAAGCCTTAACTTTGTTACCACCAATGTGCCCATCTTCTTTGCCAGTAATCTGGACGACTTTTACAGCTTCCAAACCAAAATCAAAGAGGGGCCCGAAGGCAAGCAATGGCTTGTGGACAATAAGCCCGATGCCAAACGCTTTCTCGATTATGTGGCGCAGCTGCCACCGAGCCCCAGCTTCGCGAGCAGCCGCTACTTTGGTGTAAACAGCTTTTATTTCCGTCAGTCTCAATCGGGCAAAACAGCAGAGCCCATTGCCGGTAAATGGATTTTTGAGCCACTGGCAGGCACCGCGGCCCTCAGTAAAGACGAGCTTGCCACAATGGATGACAACTTCCTGAAACCAGAGTTGCTGGCGCGTATTCAGACACAACCGGCCCAATGGGAGCTCTACATTCAGCTGGCAGAAGAAGGCGATATCATCAACGATCCCACCGTCACCTGGCCGGACTCACGTACCCGGTTATTGGCGGGCAAGCTGGTCATCGACGGACAAAGAGACAACGCCCCCGACGTTACCCAATGCGGTGAAGGTATCTTCAATCCCGTGCTGCTGCCAAAGGGCATTACCCCTTCTGCCGACCCGATACTCAATGCCCGCACACCGGCCTACATTGAGTCCTTTATTCGTCGCAGATAAGCATGCGCCCGATAAATGCCCGGCTCCCATGCCGGCCGGGCAGATTACCGCTCACGCGCTTGCCCTGAACACTACAGGTATTGAGACGGCATCAACTTCCGCATTCAAGTCTGCTAGAATCCGCCCATCCTGATGTTTGACTGAGGTTAAAGGAAACGCGATGAACCCCATTATTGCGCTGCTCAAAGAGCACAATGTGAGTGATGAGCAGGTAAAAAGCCTGTTCCAAACCCTGACCGAAAACCCGCTGATGGCCATGGGCGTGCTGGGCCAGCTTGGTATTGCACCTGAAAAACTCCAGGGCATGATGATGCTGGTGATGCAAAATCCAGGGCTTATCAAAGAGGCGGTGGATGAGCTGGGGCTGGATTTTGCCAAAGTCGAGGCTGCCAAGGCCCGGTTTGATGAGAGTAAAGCCCAATAGGCGCTTAATTTGCCGGTCAATCAGACTGGCCTTGCGTGCTTGAACAAACGGCAGAATCCAGTTCTGCCGTTTTTATTGGCGCTCAGACCATATTCACGTCAAGACAGGCCTGGTTCCGCCCCAGGCTTTTGGCACGGTAGAGCCTTTTATCGGCCTCACCGAGCAGGGCCTCTGTGCTTTGGTAGCCTGCGAGCCAAATCATGCCTCCAATGCTCACGGTCAGAAAGCCAGTTGCCGATGCCGGATGGGCGATAACAAGCCCGGCTATGGCCGCCTGAATGCGTTCGACAACCCGTTCTACCCCGGTCTGAGGTGTGTTGGGCAGCACTATTACAAACTCTTCGCCGCCATAGCGCGCCACCAAATCCGCCGGTCTGCGGCAACTTCCCCCCAGCGCCTTTGCCACAGAGCGCAGCGCCTCGTCCCCCATCTGATGCCCAAAGCTGTCGTTGTACTGCTTGAAATAGTCGATATCCACCATCAGCACACAAATCGCCTGGGACTGGCGCCTGGCCAACATCAGTTGAGTCTCAAGATATTGATCGAAGAAATGACGATTTTTCACCCCGGTCAGGCCATCCAGAAACGCGAGCCGCCGCAATAAATCACTCTGGCGCTTAAGCATCAAATGGACCTTGATGCGATTCTTCAGGGTGGTGGCGTTGAAGGGTTTGGGGATAAAATCCACGCCACCGGCATCCCAGCAGGCGTTTTCATCGTCCTGACTGTGCAGGCCTGTCACAAAAATCACTGGGATATTGGCAAGCTCAGGATGCTGCTTCATCAGTTTGCAGGTATCCAGGCCACTGAGGTCAGGCATCATCACATCCATCAACACCAGATCCGGCAACATCTCCAGGCATATTTCAATGGCACTGCGGCCCGAGGTGGCCATCAGCACCTGATACTGGCCTTTTATGATGTGATAAACCATCTGAATATTGGCTGGGTTATCGTCAACTATCAGCACCTTGGGCGGGGCATCTTCGCTGCCCGTGAATGGTGGTTCCTGATTTATCATCCTATCTTCTCGAATCCCTGAAAAGCCGATAGTAGAACAAGTGATTGATTAAAATCCAAGTTATTTGCGGCTTCCAGTAACTTTCCGGTGAGCACGGCATCCTGCTCCGCCAAAGGCTCGCGCAGGCTTGTAAGCAAATCCAACGCCGCCATATCTGACTTGCCAAGGAGCTGCTGCAGTGTCGTTAGTTGTGCCGCCAGCTCTGCGTGCGACAGGGCTGTTTGTGAAGTGGCAGCGGACTTTTGCACTTGTGGCGATAGCAGCGTTTGTAACTGCTCAAGCTGCGAAATGGCCTCAGGCAGCAACCTGACCACATTCTCATCGGGGACGACATTCGCTTCACTTTCCTCTCGGCAGCTGGCTTCTGCTTGTTTCAGAAGCTGTGCCAGCTCACCAAAGCCGCAACTGGCTGCGCCACTTTTAAGGCTATGGTACTGAATTCTCGCTTCTTTCATCGCAAGTTCAGGCACAGACAGACCCGTTTGTGCCTGGCGTACATCCAGCAAAAACTGATCGATAACACTGGTATAGAGCTCACGGTCCCCCAAACGTTTGCAGGCTTGCTCCAGATCAAGACCATTGGCCTGAGAAAACTGTCTGACCGACTCTGGCAGGGCATCCATGGGCAGCGATAACGTATCGGATATGGCCTCAACAGGCGCGCCTGTAAAGGAGTCCGCACCGAAGGGAACTTCATCAGCGGCGGCAACGCCGGGCATGCTCTCGTACTCAGGCATACTCAGGTGCTGAAGCAACTTTTCCGCGACTTCATCTATCTCAAATGGCTTTGCTATGTGGTCGTTCATGCCCGCATCCCGACAAGCCAGCTTATCTTCCGGCATGGCGTTGGCGGTCATGGCAATAATGGGCAAATCGGCGAGCATAAGCTCGTTGCGAATTTTACGGGTGGTTTGGTAACCGTCCATCCCCGGCATCTGGATATCCATTAACACCAAATCAAACTGCTGACGGGTGAGAATCTCCAATGCCTGAAATCCATCCACGGCCTCGGTAACCTCTGCACCAAGCTGGCCCAACAGACTGGTGGCAATCAGGCGATTGATGGCATTGTCTTCCACCAGCAGGAGTCGCCTGCCGACCAGAATGGGGGCCGATGGCAGATGAAACAACTTGTTCAGGCTATCGTCGCTGTGGCGGTCCAACACCCTTTGCAGGCAGCGCCTCAACATGTCACGGGTCACAGGCTTAATCAGAGTGGCGTCAAATTCCTCTTCCCTGTGCTTAAGCTGCGCCTCGAGCATCGCCTGACTGAAGGCGGTGACAATAACGATACCGGGCTGCCTGGTGAGGGACTCAAGATGGCGCACCCGCGAAGCCAGCTCAAGCCCGTCCAGCCCCGGTAGCTGCCAATCCGCCAGCAGCACATCGAAGGAATCAGGCGCCATGGTTTCTATCGTCTTCAGGGCTGTCAGGCCATTATCGAGCGATGTGACCTCACACCCCAGATCCCGCAGCAGTTCGCTGAACACCAGGCGGGAGGTCTGGTTATCTTCCACCAGCAATACCTTCACGCCACTGAAGCGGGTACCCAAGCTATTTTTAGCGGCATCAAATCCCAGCTGAACATCGATGATGAACGTACTACCCACCCCGGGGCTGCTGGTAACGCGGATGTCACCCTGCATCAGGTGCACCAGCTCACGGGTAATGGCAAGGCCAAGCCCCGTGCCGCCATAGCGGCGTGAAATTGAGGAATCTGCCTGTGAAAAACCTTTGAATATAATTGCTTGCTGGGCATCCGTCATGCCGATACCTGAGTCCTGGATTTCAATATGCAACTGACAGACACCTTTGTCTCCCAGGTCGGCATCGATACGGGTGATGATATTACCTGCCTCGGTAAACTTGATGGCGTTGCTTAACACGTTCAGCAGAATTTGCCTCAGCCTGAGACTGTCGCCAATCAGCTGATCCGGCACAGAAGGCGCAACCTGGTATACCAGCTCGATGTTTTTTTGCTGCACCTGTGAAGAAAGAATACTGCCCATTTCCCCCAGAAGTTGTTGCAGCGAAAAGTCTTGCTGCTCAAGCTCAATCCGGCCCGCTTCAATTTTGGAAAAGTCCAGAATGTCATTCAACAGCGCCAGCAGAGATTTGGCCGCTTGCTGGGTCTTTTGCAAATAGTCTCTTGGGCGGGGTGGCAGTTCGGTCTGTAATGTCATTTGCAAAAGCCCGAGAACCGCATTCATGGGGGTGCGGATTTCGTGACTCATATTGGCCAGAAAGTCAGACTTGGTTCGGCTTGCCTGCAGCGCTTGTTCGCGGGCATCGGCCAGCTCTTGCTCACGCTTTAACTGCTCGGTCAGGTCATAGGCAATCCCCAAATACCCCATGATGTCTTTATCTTCACCATAGAGGGTGGTCACACTGAGTTTTACCGTAACGCGGGCCCCTGTTTTACTGATATAGGTCCAATTATTGGTGTCTGTTTCGCTGAGTCTCGCCTTGGCAACAAAGACGTCGAACCCGGGCTCAACTGGCGTACCCAGTTCATCAGTCAGCTGCGCAGCCCGGCGCACCACTTCGTCTTCCAGATGAAAAACGGCAGGCGTCTGGAGTCCTATCATCTCCCTGGCGCTGTAGCCCAGCAGCCGTTCGGCCGACGGATTAAACACAGTGATAATGCCGTTGGGATCGGTGGCAATAATGGCGTAGGAGGCCGCATTCAGAATGGTCCGCTGCAAGGTGCCCATTTTTTCAAGCTGTGAGGTTCGCTCCTGCACCAGTTGCTCAAGTTTGGCCTTGGCACTGAGCAAGGCTTTTTCTTCGGCACTGGCCAGCTCGCGGCGATGTTGCAATACCACTGCACGGCGCATCCAAACAAGTTGGCCACTGTACACCAGCACGGCGATCAACAGGCTGGTGAGCCAGGCATCGAGCAGCACTGACGTGGGTTCCGGCAAGGCCATCCGCTGGATGAACGTGGGGTCCGGTGACAGGCTCAAGCGCCAGTCCCGGCCGTAAAGGCCGATATGGGCGTCTACCTGATAGTCGGTTTGAGCAACCTCATGGGCGCCCCGCTGAAAAAACAGCTGCGCCGTGCCATCGGTCACATCATAAATAGACAGTGCCAAATGTTCTTCAAGACCAGAAATGGTGCTCAGCACCTCGTCAATGAGGATTGGCGCGTAGCTCCAGCCAACCAGGTTAGCCATGCCAGACCCGGAGATGGCTTCAGTGTCAGCGGTGCGATACACCGGCATCAGAATCAAAAAACCCTGCAAACTTTTCTGACTGGCCTGCACCAGAGTAATAGGGCCCGTCAGGGTAACGCTGTTTTCCCTTGCCGATCTCAGGGCCGCCTGACGACGGTTGTTCTCTGAGCCTATGTCCAGGCCAATCGCCTGTTTATTATGGGCTTCTGGCTCAACAAAACGGATAATAAAGAGATCGTCTGTATGGGGATTGAGCTGTCGAAGTGCAAAACGTCCATCCGGCCGCTCTCTGGCACTGGCTTCCAGAAACGTGTCCAAAGCCTGAACCGGCACATACTGAATGAAACCAAAGCCCCTGGCGCCGGGGAACTCGTGGCCGTAATCACGGCTTTGGGTGTATACCTGCATGCGGCTATAGTCAAAACTATCCACACCATAGGTGAGCATGGCTCCCCGAAATCCCCTGAGTCCATATTGGTAGAGGGATACCTTTTCCGTCACACCGGTACTTATTTGCTCCAACCTTTGCCCCATGACCTCTTTAATACGCTGATCATTTTCAAGGCGTTGCCGCTCGGCCAGCTGGGCACCAACCACGTAACCCAGGACTAAAATCAGCGCTGGCACCCAGAGTGAAAATAACGACTGACGTGATAAAGACGGCTTCAGCAAATGAGTCCCCGGCATGAGTCCCTCTGTTCAATGAGGTCGTGTATAACGCGCTGAAAAAAGGTGTGGCTTAAATAATAGACCACTATGCTAACGGCCGCATACTCTTTTTTCCCTTTGTACTCGGTGACTTAGCGCCTGAGCATGACCACCATGGCGATGCCTCCGAGGACAGCACAGGCACTGATAACCAGTCGCAAACTCATGGCCTCACCAAGGAGCAGCCAGCCACCGAAAGCAGCAATGATGGGCACACTGAGCTGCACTGTGGCGGCTGTGGTGGCTTCAAGTTTTGGCAATACCCAGTACCAGAGTGCATAGCCAAGCCCCGACGCCAAGGCGCCCGAGGTCATGCCATACAGCACGCCAATACCGGAGAGGGTGAATCCCGGCTCTACGCCGCCTGCCATACCACTCAACACCAACAACACATACAGCAGCAGCGCCAGAGGCACTGCACGAACAAAGTTTCCCGCCGTTGCCGCCAAAGGCGATGCCACACCTCTTCCCAAAAGTGAATAGACTCCCCAACAACACCCTGCGAGCAACATCAAGACCGCACCAAGCGGATCCGGCGCAGCGACACCCGGGAGTAAAAACCATCCCAGCCCCACCATGGCAAGCACGACACCAAATACCTGAAGCGGGCGTAATCTCTCTCCGGCCCAAAATCCATAAGCAATCATGGAACCCTGCACAGCCCCAAACAGCAGCAAGGCCCCGGTGGCAGCACTCAGGCTCTGATAGGCAAACGAAAAAGCCGCCGCATAGCCCAGCAAGGCCAGAGCTGAACGCCAATTGCCCGGCAAAGGCTTATTCCCGGACTGCCATAAGACCAGGGTCGCCAACACCACGGCCCCACTGACCATACGCACCAGGGTAAAACTGGCGGCATCTATGCTGCCTGAGGCCAGCGCCTCACGGCAGAGCAGAGAGTTGGCGGCAAAGGCTGACATGGTCAGCGCGGTCAAACACCACAACCGCACGTTCGAATGCTGAGACATGGTTTTTGGGGTATTGGTCATCCTATTTCCATCTTGTTTTCACGCCGCGGACAGCTCAGTTCATATTTAATAAAAAACAATCTATTACATACTTTCTCAAGCCCGGTCGGCCATGGTTCAGTTTGGCACAAACCATCAGTATTGCTGCAACGCAGATTACTGGTATCGAAGGGGAACCAGTCAGTGTTCAAGCCGCCCCTGCCCGGTAATCTCAAGTTGTACCGATTTGGAAATAGCTGCCTTAGGAAAAACTGAATAGCAGCATCTACTTTGCCGATTAAATCAGGCGCCATTGTCTGGGCTATACACTGGCAGGTATCCATCAAGGCAGCGCACACCGCCCTGCGCAATCGGGGAGTGTGCACGGCTTTTTTCGCGCCGTGACCGCAATTTTTCTGCACCTTCTGCCGGGTTGGCCTGACCAATAAACCGGCTGTTTGCTCCTCAAAATCACGCTCAAAAAGCAAACCATGCAGCAACAAGCTTGCTACAAACTCGTACAGTTTCCGTTACTTCACAGTGATATAAAAGAGCGCTTTATTTGCGATCAGGTCCGCAAATTGTGGGTTTTGCCCACCCGGTTTGGCATACATAACCTATTGAAAGTATTGCAGCGGGGATGCGGTACTTCCTGATAACCGGCAGGGCATAGCGGTACCGACAATTGTGGATGGAAACATAATAACGACAAGAACGGAGTCATTAATGACAGTGAAACATCCAATGAAAGCCAGCGCAGTTGCTGTGTTCGGTGTCCTGTATCTGGGGATGTCGGGCTATGCCGCAGCAGAGATTGGCATGACGAAAGCCGACAAGGGCGGCTTCTATGTACCCACCTTTACCAGCGAAGATATCAAGGAGTTCAATACTTCGCGTAAAGAAAACCAAGCCGGAGACCTCCTCCTCGCCCCCGGGAAAGTGAATCACGTACTGAACCGACGCCAGCAAAAAGTGTTCGAATTCGACGATTCCATCAAGGGTGAACACACCTTTATCGTACAGTTCGACGACAAGCCGGTGGCCACCTATGAAGGGGGGGTATCTGGTTACGCCCCTACCAAGCCGTTGATGATGCAGAAGTCCGGAGGGATGAACCCAGGCCAGGCTCAGGCGTCTGAGGTAGTAAACTACCAGTCCATGCTCAAGAGCAAGCAGCAGAGTGTGCTGAGCAAGGCCAGTGCCCATGGCGCCCGCTTCGAGCTGAAAAACCAGTTTACCCTGGCCAATAACGCCGCCACGGTTCGCATGACCCAGGAAGACGCCGCGCGTATGGCGCAGGTGCCCGGCGTGAAAAAGATTACCCCAACCCGGGTATTCAAATTACGTACCGATCGCGGTCCGGAATTTATCCATGCCGATGCCGCCTGGAACGGCAATACCAGCTCTGGCCTGAAGGCGCAGGGTGAAGGCATGGTAGTGGGTATCATCGACACCGGGATAAATACCGATCATCCGGCATTTGCCTCGGATGCCGCCTTTACCGCCAGCCATGAAAAAATGGGCGGCCAGTATCTGGGTGACTGTCAGGCAGATGCCAGCCTTTGTAACGATAAGCTGATTGGCGTTTATTCTTACGATGTGATTACCGAGGTCTACAATGCCCCTGAGTTTCAGGATTATGCCTGGCAGACCAAGCTTATCCGTCCCCGCAATGGTGAAGACTACAACGGCCACGGCTAGCACACCGCCAGCACAGCCGCCGGTAACCGCATTGAAAATACGCCCCTCCAGGCCGCCAACGGCGACAAGGTCAGCGACGGCGTAGACCTGCCATTTAATTTTGACCATACCTCAGGTGTTGCTCCCCGTGCTCACATCATCTCGTATCAGGTGTGCTGGCCAGGCAACGGTGGCGACCCTTATGCCGGTTGTCCCGAAGAAGCCATTCTCGCCGCCTTTGAAGATGCCATTCGCGATGGCGTGGACGTGATTAACTTCTCCATCGGTGGCGGTGAAAACTTCCCCTGGGAAGACCCCATGGAACTGGCATTCCTGTCTGCCCGTGAAGCCGGTATCTCAGTGGCTGCGGCGGCCGGAAACTCTGGCCCCTATTTTTACAGTGCTGACCACACCTCGCCCTGGGTCACTACCGTAGGCGCCTCCACCCACGACAGAACCCTGGATGCGGGCAAAACCCGTATCACCGCCTTCGAGTCGACCGGGCCTGCCTTCACCATCCCGAAAAATGACATCGTGGGTAAAGGCTTTACCGATGAAATTTCCGGTCAGTTTGTGCTGGCTGAACACTATCCCGATCCTAACCCCAATGATGGCTATGCAGCCAAAACCTGTAACGCGCCCTTCCCTGTCGGCACCTTCACCGCAGACCAAATCGTGGTTTGTGAGCGAGGCGATATTCCCCGTGTAGACAAGGCAATCAACGTACAGGCCGGTGGCGCCGGCGGTTTGGTACTGCAAAACGTCAACTTTAACGACCCATTAGTGGCTGACCGTTTTGTCATTCCCGGCATCAACGTATCCTCCAGTGTGGGTTTTAGCCTGAAAAACTGGATCAACCGCAGTAACGGCACGGCCCGTGGCACCATCACAGCCCATGTGAACGACTATCTGCTGGATGAAGAAAAAGGCAACCTGCTGGCCTATTTCAGCTCCATGGGACCAAGTCGCTATATCGACAATCTGGTGCCCGATGTCACGGCTCCCGGCGTCAACATCTATGCCGCCAATTCCGACGATCAACCCTTTACCAACAATCCATCGGCCAGCGACTGGACCATGATGAGCGGTACCTCCATGGCATCGCCCCATGTGGCCGGCGCCATGACACTGCTAACCCAGCTGCACCCAGACTGGACACCGGCAGAGATCCAATCGGCCCTGATGCTGACTGCCAACGAAGTGAAGTTCCAGCCTTATGCCGGCTCAGCACCAACAACGCTGCCTTACAACTTCATGGCCGGTGCCGGTGCCATTGATGTTGCCAAAGCCGACGCCACCGGGCTTATCATGGATGAAACCATCGATGGCTATATGGCGGCCAATCCCAATAACGGCGGTATCGTTAACTGGCTGAACCTGCCTTCCATGGTTGATATGAACTGTGAGAAAGAGTGCAGCTGGATGCGCACTGTGAAGGCGACCAAAGATGGAAGCTGGACAGTCAGCACTGAGGTGAAGGAAGACGGTGCCACCCTGGTTGCCACCCCCAGCCAGTTCAGCCTGAAGGCCGGGGAAACCCAGACCATCATGGTGAAGATGACAGTGCCCAGCGTCACCAGCTATGCGGTTGACCCTGACGACGGCGACTCACCCTGGGACGGCAATAACAACTATGCGCTCTTTAATGGTCAGTTGATGCTGACTGAGAGCACGGGCAGCTCACCTGAGCTGCATATGCCTGTGGTGGCCCTGTCCAACTACGACCAACTGCCCTTCGCCAAGCAAATCGAGTTCAACCGCGAGCAGGGTGCTGAAACCTTTGTCGTGAATACCGACAACTACAGCCAGTTCACCCCCAGATACTATGGTCTGGTAAAACCCAGGGCGGGATTCCACTTTGTGCATAATTTAGCCAAAGAGCAGCTCTGAACGAAATACAGGGCTCCAAGCTGCACGCCGGCGCTTACCTGCAAGGCTGTCTTTCTTGCCATTGTGCTGTTTTATTGCACTTAGTGCCGCACGGTTGAATAGGGCCAAATGTTTAGCACCCTCTGGATCTGACACTTTCAAAGCATCCTCGCGAAAAACAACGTCCAGCACCCAGTGCAGTTGGTTCTCAACGGCCCAGTGGTCGCGGATTGTGCGAGCTGCTTCCTCAGCGTCCACTGGCAGGGAGCTGACGTACCAACGTGACGAACATGATGTGCTACCATTAACAGTCCGCTCGCTGGCGACCTCTATCAGTGACTTTATATGGGGCCATTTCTTTTTCAGGTCTGGTGACAACTCGGCTTCAGTTTGCATCACGGTCCTGCACTCCTTGCGGCCATGACCGGTGTTGGACTGTTCATACGTTTCCAGTTCCTTTGAGTCATAAAGGTTACGGAATGACGCCTGCACTTCCTCAAGCAGCGCTTTTTGATTGGACTTCACCTGGATCACGAAATCGCCTTTGCGCTGTGTAATTGTGCTCATGGTGGCGACCTGGCAGTGCAACGCGTCGAGCGTGACAATTGCGTTATCCAGTGCCAAGGCATCAATCACGTTTCGGGCAATCTCGGCTTCTTTGCCTTTGGTATTCGAACTGTCCTGATAAAGCGTGACACCGTTGCTGACATCGAACGCACTGACGACATGAAGTGCATTTTTAACGTCGTCACTCCACGCACCGCGCATCGTTTTACCGTCAAGAGCGATGACCGACTTACCTTCGCTCTGCCGTTTCTCGTTGATCCAGCTGAACACCGTTTGCAGCAGAAGCTCACTATCCAAGGCTTTGATAATGTTGGCGATACAGTGTCGTCTGGGGATACCATACTCAAACTGGCGGTACTGCCGTAACCAGTCGAGTTGTTCTTCACCGAACTCCTGGATCGACTTCCAGCCGGTTGCACCGCTGAGTACGGCAGAGAGTGTCAGGAAGACTACGTCAACCAAGTTGTGTTTAAGATTGATTTCCTTACGAGGATCGGGCAGTGTTTCAAGGTGTTCCAAAAGATTCATGTCTGTCAGCTGGTTATGACTAATGCTGATCTGATCATAAGGCTGTGTAAAAGTTCAACTCAAAGTGGGATCCTGCCCTGGGTAAAACCCCAACTGGAACAGCATGAGCTGGGACTGGTGAGCCCTCTTATCAGCCTGGCCAACGTCGAAAAATGGGGTCTCAGCAAGGTGGTGGTGCCTGAGGGCACCAAGCGTCTGATGGTGGAAGTATTGTCTTCCGAGTTTATCGGCCATGACAACAACGACAACCCACGCTACTTCAAACAAATCCCAATCCTGAGTATCGGCCGCGATGCCAACGGCAACGACAGCTTCATCCCCAGCGAAGAGGAAATGGCGGAAAACACAAGCGCACTGACCAGCGAGTTCCATGCTGAGCTTGAGTGTCAGTCATCCTCCAGCGCTGCCATGAACTATTGCGATCTGGTGGACCCGGTCCCCGGGACTTACTGGATAGCCCTGACCAATGTCGGCCGCGGCGAGCAAAAGTACAATGTGACCACCGCCGTTGCTTTGGTGGGTAATGACAGCGCAGTTGGCAACTTCCACCTTGAAGGACCGGCATCCCATGACGGTAACGGCAACTATGAGCTGACCCTGAACTGGGATCTGCCGGAGGCTGTGGAAGGGGACGTGTTCTACGGTGGTTTCGACATGGGTAACATGCCGGGCGAAGAAGGCGCCCTGGGCTTTACCTCCCTCACCCTGAGACGCGGCAAGGACAATGTGTCCTTTAACCTCAGCCAGGATAAGGCGCGCAATATGGACGTGGTTGAGATTGACCTGGCCATGCTGCCCAACATGGAATCCCGTGACAGGGACTTCAGCTTTAAGCTGACCCTGCCTGAGGGCATGCGTCTGGCGCCGGAAACCCTGAAGACCCTTAATGATAAGGCGCTGACCAACCTGGAAATGGATGAGAAGGGCTTCAGTCTGAGCGGCAACCAGCCAAGCACCCGTAACATTCAGCGCGAATATGTGGTGACCAACAGCCTGACGTCGGCCCAGTGCCGTACTCCGATGATTGATGAGTACTCGGATGGTGGCTACATCGATCTGCGTGAGTTTGGTATACAGCCCGACCAGAGCTGGCATGTGGGTGACTATCGCGCCTATAACGATGTGCCAATGAACTGGCTCTTCTGGGGCATGAACCAGGAGCAGTTCAAGCTCTACAACCAGGACAACGGTGGTTTTATACGTATGCACGCCGTGGGTGCCATGCAGTTCAACACCGCCTACTGGATGATGAACTATGTGCGTGGTCCCGGCTTCCTGTATGAGTCAGTCAATCCCTTCTGGCGTGGCAGTTTCGAAGCCAAAAACCGCCGTCATCCCGATGACCCATGGGGTTTGACCATCGCGGCTCAGTACGATGCTGACCGTCCTGATCTGGGTGACCTGCTGTTTATGGAGTTCGATAACGTTACTGATACCCAAACCGGTGACCAATACGACTATGAAGTGATATTGCGCCCCAACCTGGACTTCCGTGACAACCGCTTCGAGATGATCTTTGCCTACGATAATCTGGGTGCAAACCTGGCAAAAGGCACCATCTACGTGGAAGGTTTTGACAGCCCCTACTCATCCAATGTCGGTCCGAAAGACGGCTATCTCTATACCATGGTTGGCTTTGACAACCTGGATGAGGTGCTCGAAGACAACATGGTGATGTGTTTCGACTATCAGGGCCCTGAGCAGGGTGCCATCGACATGAAGGTGAAGGCCGTTGTTCAGCCAGAAGCCGTTGGCAAGACGCTGGAGATCCAACTGACCCAGAGCGTAGAGGGGCAGATGGAAAAAACCACCAGCCGCACTCTGGTGGTCAACAGCGATCTGAAAGTGGCCGCCCTGCCCGATATGCAGGTAGCCGAAGACGGTGAACTGAGTGGCATCGAAGTCTTCTATCTGGACGCCAATAAAGTGGGCAACCATTTGATTGTGACCGGTGAGCACGTGCAGGCCGAGATCAATGGCAGCAGCTTCAGCCTGAAGCCCGATGCCGACTTCTTTGGTGAAACCCTGGTGACAGTGACGGTACAGGACAACGAGCACGCCAGCGATCAGGCAAGCGTCAGCTTTATGCTGACAGTTACGCCAGAGCAGGATGCACCTGTTGCCAAAACCGCCCAGGCTGAGATTGCCATCACCGAGGGGCAAACCATTACCCTGGATGCCAGCAGCTCAGTGGACATGGACGGTGACAACCTGACATTCAGCTGGGATGGCCCGGGCACCATCAGTGATGACAGTGCAGCCGTGACCACTGTGACCGGCCTGTCAGTGGGCGAGCACAGCTTCACGGTGACAGTGTCTGATGGCATGGATGAAGCCGAGGCAGAGGTCGTAGTCAAGGTGGCCGCGGCCCCGGTGACAGAAACCACTCCTCCTGCCAACAACAGCTCGGGCGGTAGCCTGGGTTGGATGGCCTTGCTGCTGATGGCAGCCGGTGCGCTGCGCCGTCGCCATTAATCCCCTCCGGCGGCCTGACGCTGTCTGGCCGCCATTCCCTCCCCAAACGAAGTGAACACCAAAGACCGATGGCCACGCCATCGGTCTTTTTATTGTTAAGGGCGTTTGTGACGAAGCCTCATGGCTGCGCCATGGCGCATAAACTGGGCGTCAATCGACTTCCGGGGCGGCTTTTTTGGGCAGACTATCGCGCACCTCAAACCAATCCACGTGGGTGTCGAAGAACACATGGGCCATGGGCAACTGCGCTATGGGATCGCCAAAACAGGCGCGAACTATGTGCAGCTCTCCAGGCCAGCGGCTGGAGGTAAAAAACAAACTGCTGCCACAGCGGCGACAAAAGCCCCGCCGGGCCGCCTGTGATGAGGCAAACCATTGCAGTTGTTGCTCCGGGTCGCTGATGCGCGCGGCCAGTTCATTCACACCAAGCCAGGTCACAAAAGCCGCCCCATGGGCACGCTGACACTGGCTGCAGTGGCAATGGGCCACCCACTTGGGCGGCAAGTCAATTTCCACATGAATGGCGCCGCACAGGCAAGCGCCGCAGGCGTGTTGGAGCGTATCCATGGCGTATTCACCCGGGCTGGCACAAAAAAGGATGTCTCCATTGTTGGCAACCACAGGCTGGCTGTCCAGTGCCAACCCGGGACTTTAATCCCGCGCCCAGGATGCTGGGTCTTACTGGCTCATCATACAGGCTTCCAGCTCGGCTTCTGATTTGCCTGATGCCTTTTCCATGGTGGCGGAAAGACACACATCGAGCGCCTCGTAATCATGATTTCGGGTGTATTCGCTGTGGCAGTGCCTTAGTCGGCTGACCACCGCCTGCTCCAGGGCAGTTTGACTCATGCCGACACACGCCGACACAGCTTCGAACACGCCGTTGCCGCGCATGGTTTGGAGCGTCAGTTGTACCCCCTGTTCAAACATGTCGGCGGATAGCTCAGGCTCTTGCGAGGCATGAACAACATGGGGGAGCAAGGTGCCAAGCAGCAACGTCATTATCAGTGGATGTCTCATGGGTAAGTTCCTTTTACTCGGGTAAATATCAGTGCCGGAGTTGGCCTTGCTGTCATGGCCGCACTATGCCAATGGGCCTGTGCACACCTTAAAGAAACGTCATTGGCCGCACATCAATCCTTGGAATGAGATTTATCCCTCTAAGCAGGAATAAGCGCCGAGACCTACACTTTAGTCCTGTGCCTGCATGGGCGGCACAGTCAGTAACCATCTTAAGGAGAGAATCTGATGAGAGTCAGTCACTGGAAGCGACTAGGTGTGGTATCGGCCCTGGCCCTGGGAATGACGATGGGATCAGCTCAAGGGGCAGCCTATTTAAAACTGGGTGATATCAAAGGCGAAAGCCAGGACGAAGGTCACTTGGAGGAAATCGAGCTGCTCGCATGGAGTTGGGGCACGAGCAACAGCATGAATGGCTCAGGCAGCCTTTGTGTTATGGATGTGTCTCTGGCCAAATATACCGACAGCGCCACCGTGGATATTTTAATGGGGCAAATGATGGGCACCCAGTACCCTGATGCCGAAATTTCCATGACGCTCAGCGGCACCGAACAGGCTGAGGACTACTTTACACTGCGCATGCGCAATGTCAGTGTGTCCAGTTATCAAACAGGCGGCAGTGGCGATCAACGGATGTCGGAAAGCGTGAGTCTGCACTTCGATGAAGCCACCATAGAGTATCGTCGCCCCGGCCCGGATGGCAAACCCGGCGCCCCCGAGCTAACCCGTATCAGCTCAAGCAGCCACAAGTGCCACTGAGTTCTGACAGTGGGTCCATCCACGGATGTGCCCTCTGGTCCTGTCGCCTCCTCCATCACCGACAAAAATCGCTGGGCTAGTCGAGTGCTTTCAGAGTCGCCATCCCCAATTGGCGCATTTGACGGCCAATCCAATCGGCACGCTGATTCATGTAGGCGGTGGGGGGATTGATGCGATATGCCCAGGGGTTGGGAAGCAAAGCGGCCAGCAGGGCGGCTTCTCTTGAACTGAGGTGACCCGCCCCCTTGTTGAAGTAATAGCGGGACGCCGCTTCCACCCCATAAATGCCCGGACCGAATTCAACGATATTGAGGTAAAGCTCCAGAGTACGGCGCTTACCGCTGAGAGTATCCAGCAGCAGGGCGAACCAGGCCTCGAGCCCTTTACGCACCAAACTGCGGGATGACCAGAGAAACAGGTTTTTGGCGGTTTGCTGGGTTAAGGTACTGGCGCCGCGAAGGGGCTCTCCCGGATCTCTGTCTTCGATGGCCGTTTTAATGGCCGCAAAATCGACGCCATAGTGCTGGGTGAAGCGTTGATCTTCAGAGGCAATGACCGCCAATTGCATATTGGCCGCAATCTTTTCCAATGGCACCCACTGGTGGCGCACCTGAATATTGTCTTTGGGTGGAAACAGTGCCCTGTCGATTCGCCAAGCCCAGGTGGGGGGATTGATAAAGCTCACCGTCGCCACCAACGTCAGCGACAGAATCAGAAATGTCAGCAGCAGGCGAAAACTCCAGCGCCAGAGGGCACGCCAGCAACGGGCAAGCAATCCCGGCTTTTTCCCGCCGGCCAGCGCCGATTCAGACATGGCCAGGACTCCTGTGGGCAAGATGAGATACTGAGGTAACCTGGTGGGGACTCATTTCAACACTCTGACTCATTTCCGTATATCGCCTTTATCCTTGATTTTTACCCAGGGGTTGTGAGGCTACTCCTCCCCGGGCAGCAGATAAACCCACTTGGGGTCCCGGCTCCAGGGTTTAATGATTTTGCGCTGTTTATCCTTGGTATAGAAGCATTTGCCAAAGAGAATAATGCCCGCCCCCTCAAAGTCACCGCGCTCTTTAATGCCAAATCGCTTCAGCAGGGCATCGCGAATGTCGGAGATGGCGATGCCCACTTCGCGACTGTCGGTGGGGTTAAGCCAATTCATGTCTTTGTCAGCATGGGACAAGGTGCCCCAATACATGCGCGGTGCCCCTTTTTCCGTAGGAATAGCATCGGCAAAATTCACAAACAGGTTTTTCGCGCGCCAGCGGTGTACCTCATCGGTGTAGACCCAAAGGTCCGAGCCAGCAAGCTCACTGCCCCGCAATAAACTCAGCAGCAGCTTTTTAAGCCCCAGTTTTGGGGCCTGCAGCGCTGTCTCTTTCTCCTCAGCCGCATCGGAGTCAGATTGTGGCTTGGGGCGTGAGCTGGCGCGATAGGCGGTTTGTGGTTCACCAATAGAGGAGTCTGCAGCGGGTCTGGCCAGGCTGCGGCCGAGTTTGACCGGCGCGTCAAAATCAATGCTAAGGCCGTCTTCATGTGCAATGGCCTCGCGCACAGCTGCGATGTCGGCTTCATGCTCCTTGCTGGAACTGGACGGGCGATATTCGGGGCAATCATCACTGTGATAGAGGGAGCCAAAGCAGGCAGCCTTGCCATCGCTGGACGCACGGCGAAAATAGGCCCGCGCGCCGCAACCCAGGCAAAAGAGCGATTGTCTGAGCTGCTCCTGAGTAACCTCATCCAGTTTGGCAAAACCGTAAACAGAAAAGACCCGGGGCGTTTGGCCCGGCTCT
This sequence comes from Shewanella litorisediminis, assembly GCF_016834455.1. Taxonomy (NCBI): domain Bacteria; kingdom Pseudomonadati; phylum Pseudomonadota; class Gammaproteobacteria; order Alteromonadales; family Shewanellaceae; genus Shewanella; species Shewanella litorisediminis. Next base: position 770,271 of record NZ_CP069213.1, on the reverse strand, counting down.
TCGCAGCGCACATCCAGCATAGTTCAACTCCTTTGCCTACCCGGGTTTATCCTCCGGCTATCGGAGCATAATGGCAAGCCAAAGCGACTGATTTATGGGGAAAACTGTTTCAGCCACTGGGCGAAGGCCTGTTTGGGCATGGCACCGGCCTGTTGCCCCAGTATCTTACCCCCCTTAATCACCATCACAGTGGGGATGGAGCGAATAGCAAACCGCGCCGCCAGGGCCTGCTGGTTTTCGGTATCCAACTTGCCGAAGCGGAATCCGGGCTCAAGCTCCGCTGCCGCCGCGCTGAACACAGGGGCAAAGCTTTGGCAGGGGCCACACCAGCCGGCCCAAAAATCCACCACCAGCGGCAAATCCGCCTTGGCAGCATGGGCCTCGAAGTTGGCAGCGGTCAGTTCAATCGGCTCACCGGTAAACAAGGGCGATTTACAGCGACCGCAACTGGGGGCGTCGCTGAGTCTGTCGTCGGGCACCCGGCTCAGGCCGTGGCATTGGGGGCAGGCAAGGATCATAACAATGGCTCCAAAGTAAAGGCTGGACGAAACAAACATGGGGACACGGCACACCCATTACAAGGCGAAAAAACCAGCATTCTTCACTTTTGTTGTCAATTCTGTCAGGGTAAAACACCGGAAAAGCGATATCAAAATTAACAAGGACTTCAGATGAAATCAGGAATTCAAACACGCTTTCAGCAGAGTCGGCCTCGCAGCTTGCTCCTTGGCCTGCTAATTGCGATGGCCGCCCCATTAGAGTCAGCACACTCGCAGACTGCCACTGGAGATACCCCCTCACACACTGTTTCCACCGCCATTGCGCTGACCTACGGTGCCGCTTATCAGGCTCCTTCCCACCATTTTGGTGAGGACAGACGCTACATGGTAGCGCTGCCTGAGCGCTATCAAGCCAACGAACGCCACTATCCAGTAATCTATGTCATTGATGGCGACTTTCAGTTTCGCCATGTATCGGCGGCAGTGAACAACCTCACCCGCATGGGTAAGATCCCCCCCATGATAGTGGTGGGGGTTGCCACTCAGGGGCAGGCTGACTATATCAAATCCACTACCTGGGCTTCCGAGCGGGAAGGTGATGAGTTTGGCGGCGCAGACACCCTGATGGCGTACCTGAAAGATGAGCTGGTGCCCCTGATTGATGCCAGATTTCGGACCAGTGGTAAGAACGCAATAGCGGGCTATTCTCTCGGAGGTCTCTTTACCCTCGAGTCGATGATGGTCGATGGCACGCCCTTTTCTGCCTTTTTGGCCATGAGCCCCAGCACCTGGTACGACGATTACGGCATCAACGGCCGCGTGGCGGCTTACATCAAAAAGAATAAGGTACTGCCACCGCTGTTTTTATCGGTCGCCAACGAAGAAGGTATGGGGGTGCAACCGCTGTATGAACTGATTGAAAAAGCGCTGCCAAACTCCGGGGTAGTGTTCAAACGCTACCCGGATGAAACCCACTATACTACCGCCATGCCTGCTCTGCTGGATGCCCTGGAGTATCTGGCACCGGCCTACTACACCGACCTTGACGTGCTGGTGCCCATGGATAACTACAAAGATGTGTTAAACCACTTCGAGGCCAAGCGCAGCCAATGGGCCGGATTTCGCTTCGAGTGGTTACAGTCCTACTACCTCGCCAAGTATTTTTTCATTACCAAACAGCAAGATAAAGTAAGCACTTTCCTTGATGAAGCCCAAAAACGCTTCCCCGAATCCAACACAGAACTGTGCGTTGCCATGGCCAAAGCCTATTTGAATAAGCAGCAGCCACAGGAAGCGCTAAAAGTGCTGATGCGGGCGGAAAAAGAAGGCGAGCAAAGCGCCGACTGGCTGGCGCAAATGAGTGAAGCCAAAAAGGCCATGGGCGCCATAGCAGAAGCGCAGGCCCTGCACAGCCGTGCCATGGCACTGGCCGACGCCCAAGGCTTGGAAAGCTGGGAATATTGGGAGCTCAATCCAAGACGCTTCTGATATTGGGCAACCACAAAGAGTCGCAAAGCAGGCGCCTTTTTATGATTTAACGCTACCTGAACCAGGAAGAATTCCTCAGTACCGGCATGGGGTTTTCTGCCATCAACCGGGTATACATCAACCAGCAACCAGAAAGCCTTATCATTTACGCTGCTGATGTGGGCTCAAAAACAGGCCCTCTCCCGCCATATAACGGCCGAGAATATCGAATCTCAGCCCCGTGGCTAAATCATCCGGAAAGAGGGTTTCTTTTGAAACACCACCAACATAAAGGTCGGGCTGGCCTACCCTAAACATTGCGACGAGCCGGGTGCTGATTTTTAAAATCCATATCAAGGCGCTCCCAATCCTTCAATGTCTTAAGCTATTCAACCCCAACTCACAAAAGTACAAGGGTACTCACCAAGGCGCGCTGAAATCGGTGTCGAATACAAACAATTCCGCCTGCCCCGGTTGTTTTGCCCCCGCGTCTTCGCTGCCATGCCATACTCATTAACGACGCACAAAATGCATAAATGCGAAAATCCTACTATTGTGATTATCCGGCGTTGGCGTATAACTAAAGTACTGCTCAGGCAGTAAAGGCACACGTTGGAGGCGTGAAATGACCCGTGAAAGCACCCACCATAGAGGCCACAGGGAGAAAACGGACCGGCGGCAGATAAGTTCCACTAACCTCGACCACTGGAACAAACTCACTACCGCACAGAGGTTTGCATTTTATACCCTGGCGAAACTTGGCTACCAGTTACTCTTTGTCCGCGGACAACAGAGCCAGCCTTTGGCCATCACACGCCAGGATGGGAGACTTGCAACCATTAACAGTTGGGGCGATATCGACTTCGCCCCCGACATACGACTGCGTCAATAGCGAAAAAGGAGCCCTGAGGCTCCTTTTCTTATACTGCTATCGGTCATTGACCTTTCAAGCCGCCTGGCTTGCCACACCGGCATCAGATTCAGCAATCAGCATTACCGCCGCACGCCCCAGCAGTTGATTGATGGTCCGCTCGCCCTGAGTGCCCAGCTCCAGCATCGCGCTTTCGCGGGCGCCACTGATGGCGCGGAACAGTGTCACATCACGCTCTGCAGAACCGCAAAGACTGAAGAAGAGCTTCAGCACTGCCCGATAATGGGACTCGCGCATCGCTTGCATCCAGCTACGCTCCAGCGCTTCAACGCTGGAAAAATCCAGGGCTGCCATAAACAGGCGGCCAATACGCGCATCCAGGCGTACCAGAAAATCCGTTTTCTTAGGGAAGTGGTGGCTGATACCAGTCCGGCTTATCCCGGTTGCTTCTGACAGCGTCGTGTATGACATAGCGTCGAAACCAATACTGAGGATTTGCTTGAGCGCCTCATCCATGATCTGGTTAATGGTCTGCTCAGTCTGCACCTTGGAACGTTTCGCCATGAAATGTATCCCCCGTTGTTATATTTGTTGCGCAGAGCTTACCAAAGCATTAGAGGGATTACTGCCAGAAAAATGGCATTCATAAGAGTATCTGACTTTTGTTCAGCCAGTGTTCAGCTAAAAACAGAACGCCATGCCAAAGCGCTAACCTTTGATTAACATGTGCTGTCTGCTGAGCCACTGTTGAGCGTTGTCTGACCCCATCAGCAAATCAAGGGTGGGCGCCAAAACAGGACGTAATTGCGGTTTTCGCCAGTACATAAAATCGGGCATGATCCGGGTGTTACCGGATTGAAAAAGATTATGCAAAAGACTGGCAAACTCCCGCAGTTCTTCGTCAGACCATTGGGGAATGTTTGGGTAGAAATCCTGGCAAAAGGCACCAAATTCAGCGAATAACGCCAGTTCTTTGGCGTCATACCTGTTAAGCAAAGGGAGTAAATACAGGGAACTCCAATGGGACAGCTGGTTGACGTCATTGATAGCCTGTAAATTCCGGCGATGGAACTGTTGCCAGGCCAACGTGAGACTGCCCTTCTCTTTGGCAATTCGCCAGTAAAGATATGCATCGGCCAGCCATTCCTGCTCGCGCACACTGAGGATATCCGGCAGCACTGAGCCTTGTAAAGCCCTGACCTCCAGATGCCCAATTTCGTGCCACAGGGTTAAGGTGAACTGCTCGGCCAAAGGCAGTTCCAGCAGAGAACCTGCAATGATGGCGCTCTCGCGACTTTGTGTTCGCTCCGGGGCCATCACTATCACCCCGGCAATCTCGGGATGGGACACTGGGGTTACCAGCGCGGCGCGATACCCCAGCAGCGTGGGAATATCCGCAGGCAATTGCGCCTTTACGCCTTCAGGCACCCTGGTCAGGCAAGGGGTTAACCCGGCAAGCTCACAGAGGATGACCTCTTTACCCGCCACCACCACAGGGGGATGGTCATGCAAACTGCCACTGAACTGCGCCGCATTAAGGCCACAACAGGCCATCAACAGCAGCAGATTCAGTGCCAGTCGCCACGTCATCAGTGGCGGCTCATGATGTTCTGAATGATAGCCGTGGTAGACACCCCATCTTCAAACCCCAGCACCTTGACCTGACCGCCGTTGGCAATCACTTCGGCGCCACCGGCAATGTCTTCCACCTTATAGTCGCCGCCCTTCACCAGAAGGTCCGGCAGCAGCCTGGCAATAACCCGCTGTGGGGTGTCTTCACTGAAGGGCACCACCCAGTCCACCGAGGCCAGCCCGGCGAGCACGGCCATGCGTCTATCGACGGAGTTAACCGGGCGGCCATCACCTTTCAAACGGCGCACCGAGTCATCGTCGTTCACCGCCACAATCAGGCGATCGCCCAGCGCCTTGGCCTGGGCGAGATAACTCACATGGCCTGCGTGCAAAATGTCAAAGCAGCCGTTGGTCATTACCACCCGCTCGCCGCGAAGCTTGGCCTGCTCGAGGGCATACACCAGCTGATCTTCACTCACGACGCCAATGCCAGACTCGCCCTGATGGGATTTCAAGGCTTCAATCAGTTCGATACGGCTTACCGTGGATGTGCCCAGCTTGCCCACCACCACGCCGGCAGCGGTATTGGCGATGGCACAGGCCTGCGGCAGCTCAGCACCGGCAGCAAGGGCCGTGGCCAGCGCCGAAATCACGGTATCGCCAGCACCGGTCACGTCGTATACCTCACGGGCCACGGTGGGAATATGCAGCTCAGGGGCGTTGGGCGTAATCAGGGTCATGCCCTTTTCGGAGCGGGTCACCAAAAGCGCATCCAATGCCAGGTCCTGAAGCAGCTTCTGGGCCTTTTCAACCAAATCCGCTTCGCTGGTCACAGTCCCCACCACAGCCTCAAATTCGCTCATGTTGGGCGTCAGCAGGGTAGCACCGCGGTAACGGGCAAAGTCGCTGCCCTTGGGGTCCACCAACACCTTCACCCCCTTGGCGCGGGCCCTGGCAATAAAGTCGGCCGGCTCACCCACGGCGCCCTTGGCATAGTCCGACAGGATAACCACATCCACATCATCGAGGCGTGCCTCTGCCCGAGCCAGCAGCTCGTCACTGCTGTGCTTGTCAAAGGCTTCTTCAAAGTCGAGTCGGATAAGCTGCTGATTACGGGACAGCACCCTGAGTTTGGTAATGGTGGGTTTATCCGCCACCACCAGCCAATGGGGTTCTACCCCCAGGGCCTGCACGCCGCGGGTCAGGGCATCTGCGGTATCATCCTGCCCCACCAGGCCGGACAGTTGTACCCGCCCCCCCAGGGCAGCAATGTTCAGCGCCACGTTGGCGGCACCGCCGGGTCTGTCTTCAATCTGATTGATGCGCACCACGGGCACAGGGGCTTCGGGGGAGATACGTCCCGTCGGTCCCACCCAATAGCGGTCCAACATCACATCCCCTACAACCAGAACCCGGGCCTTCTCAAAAGCTGGCAGCGTAACCTTCATAGTACTCACATTGAATTTGCCGAAACTAAAAGCGGATTGTACCCAATTTTCTCCCTCTGTTGCGCGTGTTTTGCGTTAGAATAAGCACGAATTTTTGCAACAGAGCGAGCCCCAAGTGGTAGAAAGTGCCCAATTTTCCAATCACCTGTATCACCCCAAGTACTGGCTTCTTTGGCTGGGCGTGGGATTGATGCGCGCCTTGTCGCTGCTGCCCCTGCACTGGCAGATGTCCCTCGGCAAGGGACTTGGCCGGCTGGTCAGGGTATTGGCTGGCAGTCGCAGTAATACCGCCAGACGCAATCTGGAACTCTGCTTTCCTGACATGAGTGATGCCGAGCGCGATACCCTGTTCAAACGCAACTTCGAAGAAACCGGCAAAGCCGTGTTCGATACCATTTGTGCCTGGTGGTGGAGCGATGAGCGTGTACAGCAACATATGCACATCAAGGGCACAGAGTATGTTGAGCAAACCATCGCAGGTGGTCAGGGGGTCATCCTGTTTGCGGTGCATTGTTTGCCGCTGGAAATGGGCGCGCGTATTTTCGGTCAGTTTCAACCGGGCGTCGGCGTTTATCGCCCCCATAACAATGCGGTGATGGAATACCTGCAAGTGAATGGACGCCTGCGCTCCAACAAGGGACTGGTCCCCAAGCGCGACTTGCGTCAGATGGTGCGTTGCCTGAGAAATGCGGATGTGATTTGGTACACGGCCGATCAGGATTTTGGCCGCTCTTCTGCGGTCTTTATCCCCCTCTTTGCCGTGCCGGATGCTGCCACCATCACAGGTGCCACTACCCTGGCCAAGCTGGGCAAAGCCAGGGTGCTGCCGTTTTTTGTTGAGCGGGATGCTGACGACAAGGGCTACAGCATTGAGATTATGCCGCCTCTGGAGGACTTTCCCGGTGAAGATGAAACCGCCGATGCCATCCGGGGCAATCAGGTAGTGGAATCGCTTATTTCCCGCAATCTGCCGCAGTACATGTGGCTACACCGCCGCTTCAAAACGCGCCCGGATCCGGACGCGCCTTCGCTCTACAAGTAACCGCGAGGCGTATTCGCGCCTCGTACCAGCACCTCAGCCTGCCTTGAGCTTCAAACCAAGGCAGGTTGGACAATCCCCTTCCATGTTGCGAACCACCCAATCACAGCCCTGCCACTCAAAGCTGTCGCCCTCCACGGGATTACGGCCAAGCTGTTGGTGCATCAGGTCTTCCAGGGTCAGCCCAACCTCGTCTTCACGCAGGTTAAAACCGTAGAGCGGCGCCAAATCGGCAAGGCGTACCGACGTGGCCAGCATAAAGTCACCAAAAAAGCCTGCCATGGCGGGGTTTTCCGGCGCTTCACTGAAGAGCTGGCTGAGAGCGGGTAAGTCTTTGGCCTGCCCGAGCACACACAGCACGTCATCTGCAGCAAGCTCAGTGCTGCCGGAGGGGTGCAGCAGATTGTGTCCCCGGAACAGCGCGGCAATGCGGGTCCCTTCCGGCATCGACAAGCGCCTCAACGGCTCGCCCACACACCACTTATTGGGCTTGAGACGATAGACAAAAATTTCCCATTCACTGCCCGGAAAGATGTCGACGCCCGCGCGGCTGATGGGCTCAGGCTTGGGCGGCAAGCTGACTCTGGCGAGCTTCATCGCCAAGGGCAAGGTGGATCCCTGTAACAGCAAAGACACCAGCACCACACAAAAGGCCAGATTGAAGTAGAGCTCGGCATTGGGCAGGCCGGCCATCATGGGGAAGACCGCCAGAATAATGGGCACAGCGCCCCTGAGTCCCACCCAACTGATAAACCAGCGCTCACGAGCCACGAAACGCTTAAAGGGTGCCAGGCTTATCCACACCGCCAGTGGCCGGGCAATAACTATCATCCCCAGCGCCAGCACCAACCCGGGTACCAAGACATCAAGCAGCGACGAAGGCGTCAGCAGCAGTCCCAGCACCAGGAACATGCCAATCTGTGCCAGCCAGGTCAGGCCATCCATCACTGCGAGCGTACTGTGCTTACCACGCATGCCGCGATTGCCGAGGAACAGGCCATAGAGATAGATAGACAGGATGCCGCTGCCACCGAGCAAACTGGACAGGGCAAACAGCAGCAGGCCACCCGCCAGCACCAGAATGGGATACAACCCATCTGCCAGCACGCTGCGATTGATTAGGTGCCACATCAGGTAGCCACCGCCAAAGCCAGCAGCCAGACCCACACCGGCCTGAAGCAGCAGATCGCGCATCAGTCCGGGGGCATCAAACTCGCCACCGGCGGCAATCATGGCTATGAGGCTGACAGTGAGAAACACGGCCATGGGATCGTTACTGCCTGACTCAATCTCGAGGGTCGAGCCCACGCGCTCGTTAAGCGCCCTGCCCTTGAGCAGCGAAAACACCGCGGCCGCATCGGTACTGCCAACAATGGCGCCAATCAATAATCCCGCCAAAAGATTAAGATCAAACAGCCAGGCAGCCAGCAGCCCGGTGAGCAAGGTGGTCACCGCCACGCCCATCGTTGCCAGCGACAGCGAAGGCCAGAGCGCCAGCCGAAAACTGCTCATCTTGGTTCTGAGGCCGCCGTCAAGCAGGATAACGGCAAGGGCGAGGTTACTCACCAGATACGCCGTCGAATAATCGTTGAATTGTATGCCGCCGGGGCCATCTTCACCGGCGAGGATCCCCACTCCCAGGAATACCAACAATATGGGTACACCCAGACGTGAAGACAGGGGGCTTAACACCACACTGAGCCCCACCAGCAAGGCGCCGACTAAAAACAACAAATTCATGTTTTCTGCAATCATTGCGCCTCCCTATCAAAAAATCACAAAAATTATACAGATAAAACATGACAAAATGGCATTTTAAAGCAAATTTAATGTCGAAAACCCAAAAGTAAAACTACTGTTTTATATTGGTTTTTACAACTTAACATTCGTTTAGCCCACCCACTCTTCCGGGTAGACAGCTTCAATCAGGATCCTGGCAATATTCATCAACACTAAATAATGTCATTTAAACAATTGCAATGTCTTTATGACACCTTCACGCACTGTCATATAAACAATTCAATAAAACAAAATTATTATAAATAATTGTAATTACTAAACATTTAAAGGTGGCACGCATTCTGCCTTATAGTGATAACATTAGAACAAGCGCTAGAGAGGCCACAATGAGTTCACTTCGCAAAACGGCAATTGCACTGCTAATAGTGCTGATTGCCTCCTTTACCGTACTGCTGAGCCTTGGCAGTGAAATCTATCGGGAGATGCCTCCCATTCCGGACGCCTTCACCAGTGAAAGCGGTCAAACGCTTTTCAGCAAAAACGACATCCTTCGCGGCCAACTGGTTTGGCGCTCCATGGGTGGGCATCAGCTGGGCTCCATCTGGGGCCATGGTTCCTATGTGGCGCCAGACTGGTCAGCCGACTGGTTACACCGTGAGGCCGAAGCCTGGCTGAATATCAGCGCCCACAACCAGTATGGCAAAGCCTTTGCCGACCTGGACAAGTCGCAGCAGGCCGCACTTGAACAGTCACTGCGTGACGATATGCGCCGCAACACCCTGTTCAATAACGGCGATAAACTGGAAGTTCCACTGAGCGCAACGCGCATTGAGGCCATTGGCCAGGTGGTTGAGCACTATGTGGCGCTCTTCGGTGACGATGCCTCCATGCAAACACTGCGTGAGCAGTATGCCATGAAAGAGGGCACCATTCCTGACCTGGCAAACCGTCAGCAGCTCAACGCCTTCGTGTTCTGGAGTGCCTGGGCGGCCATTACCGAGCGTCCGGGTGAAACTTACACCTACACCGCCAACTGGCCCTACGATCCCCAGCTTGGCAATACCCCCACCTCAGATAATATCGTCTGGTCGATTTTGAGTATCGTCACCCTGATAGCCGGGATTGGCGGTCTGGTGTGGTATCACGCCGCCGGTAAAGCCCATCCGCTGCCAGAACCAGCAAAAGAAGACCCCCTGTTCCGCTTCAAGCCTACGCCATCACAAAAGGCCGTGGGTAAGTATTTCATCACCGCTATTGGCCTGTTCCTGCTGCAGATAGTGCTGGGGGGCATCACAGCCCACTACGCGGTGGAAGGTCAGCAGTTTTATGGTCTGCCACTGGCCGAGATCCTGCCCTACTCAGTCACCCGAACCTGGCACACCCAGCTGGCCGTGTTCTGGATTGCCACCGCCTGGCTCGGCACGGGGCTTTATATAGCGCCCGCGCTGTCTGGCTATGAACCCAAATATCAACGCCTTGGCGTGAATGTGCTCTGGGCCGCCCTGGTTGTGGTGGTACTGGGTTCCATGGCCGGTGAATGGCTGGGGGTTCAGCAGTATTTCAGCCTCGACAACAACTTCCTCTTTGGCCATCAGGGCTATGAATATGTGGATCTGGGGCGGGTGTGGCAAATTCTGCTGCTTGCGGGACTCATGATCTGGCTGGCGCTGGTCACAGCCGCCATTCGCCCGGCCCTGAAGCAGCAGGGTGAAATGCGTCCGGTCATTTGGGTGCTCTACGCCTCCTGTGTCGCCATTGGCCTGTTCTACGGTGCCGGCCTCTTTATGGGCAAACACACCAACCTGGCGATGGCCGAATACTGGCGCTGGTGGGTGGTGCACCTGTGGGTAGAAGGCTTCTTTGAAACCTTCGCGACCTCAGTTATCGCACTGCTGCTGGTTCGCCTTGGCCTTATCCGCGCCCGCAACGCCAACGGTGCCGTGCTTTTTGCCACCGTTATCTTCCTCACCGGTGGCCTTATCGGCACCCTGCACCACCTGTACTTTACCGGTACCACCAACTCCATCATTGCCTGGGGCTCTATCTTCTCGGCACTGGAAGTGGTTCCACTGGCACTGATTGGCTTTGAAGCCGTTGAAAGTTACCGTCTGCGCCACGCCGCGCCCTGGATGCAGCGCTACCACTGGGCCATCATGTTCTTCGTCGCCACCGCCTTCTGGAACCTGGTGGGCGCCGGGGTTCTTGGCTTCCTGATTAACCCCCCAATCTCGCTCTACTTTGTTCAGGGTCTGAACACCACAGCTACCCATGGTCACGCGGCCTTCATGGGCGTGTACGGCATGCTGGGCATAGGTTTGATGCTCTCCTGTCTGCGCGGTCTGACCCTGGAAATGCCCTGGAATGAGAAGCTGCTCAAGGGCGCGTTCTGGAGTCTCAACCTGGGCCTGGCGGCCATGGTATTCATGTCGCTGCTGCCCATGGGCATCACCCAGTTCTTTGCCGTGATTGAAAACGGCTACTGGTTTGCCCGCTCACCGGCGGTTATCCACTCGTCCACGGTTGAAACCCTGGTTTGGATGCGGGTATTCGGCGACATTATCTTCAGCGTCGGCGGTCTGCTGCTGGCCATGTTCCTGGTGGATGTGGTTCGCAAGGCACTGTCACGCCGCACTGTGGCCGCTATCCAAACATCAACTATCTAACCTGAACGGGGGCGCTGTGCGCCCCCATGTCAAAATGACAATCTCACCCAACCAGAGTATGCTGACCCCGACGCCATTAATTTCGGGGCAGCTTACTCCAATGCCACTCAGCCAAACCCTGCTCACCCGCATCGCACTGGATATCACCTCCGGCCTGTCGCACCGCGACCGCTTTGCCAGGCTGGTGGACACAGTCAAAGCCAATCTGGGCTGTGACGCCGCCGCACTGCTTGAGTTCCGTGACCGCCACTTTGTGCCCCTTGCCACCGCAGGGCTGGCCGAGGACGTGGCCGGACGCCACTTTGCCATCGACAGCCACCCACGCCTTGAAGCCATCGCCAGAGCGGGCGATCTGGTACGTTTTCCCGCCGACAGCGCCCTGCCGGACCCCTATGATGGCCTTATTCCCAATCAGGAAGACAGGCTCCACGTGCATGCCTGCATTGGTCTGCCACTGTTTGACGACGAAAAGCTGATTGGCGCACTGACCCTGGATGCCTTCGACCCACAGCGATTCGACAATCTGGGCACCATGGAACTGAGAGCGCTTGGCGCCTTAAGTGCAGCATCCCTGAAAAATGCCCTGTTGCTGGACAAGCTTGAGCGGGTGTCGCTGCTCGGCCAGGGCAGCCGCGAAGCAAACAACGATTCTCCCCCCATGGTCGGCAATGCGCCTGTGATGGAGAGCCTGCGCCAGGAGATCCTTGCGGTCGCAGGCACTGACCTGAATGTGCTCATCCTTGGGGAAACCGGCACAGGCAAAGAACTGGTCGCCCGCGCTGTACACCAGGCCAGCCCACGGGCAGGAAAAGCGCTGGTGTACCTCAACTGCGCCGCCCTGCCGGAGTCTGTGGCCGAGAGCGAACTCTTTGGCCACGTAAAAGGGGCCTTTACCGGCGCTATCAGCCACCGCAGCGGCAAATTTGAGACTGCCGACAAGGGCACCCTGTTTTTGGATGAAATCGGCGAACTGCCGCTGGGACTGCAGGCGAAGCTGCTTCGGGTATTGCAATACGGCGATGTGCAGCGTATCGGCGATGACCGCAGCCTCAAGGTGGATGTGCGCATCATTGCCGCCACCAACAAGGATCTGAAACAGGAAGTGCTGGCCGGCCGCTTCCGGGCCGACCTGTACCACCGCCTGAGCGTTTTTCCGCTCCACGTGCCGACACTTAGGGAGCGGCCGGAGGATCTTGGTCCCCTGTGCGGTCATTTTCTTGAGCAGAGCCGCAAGTCCCTCGGACTGTCTGTGCTCAGGATAAGGCCCGATGCCCTGAGCCGCCTGAAAAACCACGACTGGCCGGGCAACGTGCGCGAGCTTGAACATGTGATAAAGAGAGCCGCCACCCTGGCCAGAGCCGCCAGCGACGACGGCGCCGTGATGATAGAACCCCAGATGCTCGCCATCGGCGGCCAGAGTGCATCTGTACCTGTGCAAAGCCCGGCGGCGGTTGCGCAGGTGGAAGGCAAAAACCTGAAGGAGGCCACAGATGCTTTTCAGGCGGCCTACATAAGCCAGGTTCTCAGCGCCAATCGCGGCAACTGGGCCTCCACCGCCAGAGCCCTGGGACTGGATCCCGGTAACCTGCACCGGCTCGCCAAACGCCTCGGGTTGAAATAATTATTGTCAAATAGCAGTTGAAATTCTGCGCGAATTCGATGAGGATGCCTGCTCTGCCATGGAGCCAGACATCAAGGTATCCCACAGGCTCAGGAAAGTGCCGCACCAGTGAGAGTCAATAGAGTCAGATGAAACCTGTTTTTAGCCTCGCCATATTATTTTTCAGCCTCATCAGCTTTTGCCAATCGGCACTGGCGGTGATCTATCCCCTGCCGCCCAAAGACAGCCGTTTGGTGGGGGAAAACCAGTATTATGTTGTGCCGGACGATAAGCGTACACTCGAAGACATAGCCACACAGTTTCAATTGGGTCTGTCAAACCTGATGGAAGCCAATCCGGGGGTCGACCCCTTTCTGCCCAAGCCCGGCAGTACCCTTATCATTCCTCACCAGCTGATCCTGCCCGATGCGCCGCGGGAAGGCATAGTGATCAACATCGCCGAGATGCGCCTCTATTATTACCCCAAGGGTAAAAAAATCGTTGAAGTACTGCCCATAGGTATCGGCCAGGTAGGACGTGACACGCCTGAAAACTGGGTCACCACGGTGCAGCGTAAACGCGCCAATCCAACCTGGACCCCGACCCCCCGTATCCGTAAGGAATATGCCGCCAAGGGTGTAACCCTGCCACCCGTGTGGCCGGCCGGCCCCGACAACCCCATGGGTCTCTTTGCCCTCTATATCGGTAACCTCTACGCCATTCACGGCACCAACGCCACCTTTGGTATTGGTTTGCGGGTCAGCCAGGGCTGTGTGCGCCTGCGTGACAACGACATCGAGCACCTGTTTAACAGTGTGCCTGTGGGCACCCGGGTGCAGTTTGTAAATCAGCCCATCAAGGCCACCGAAGAGCCCGATGGCGCACGCTACCTCGAAGTCCATCAGCCGCTGTCACGCACACAGGCCGAGTTTGACTCTGCCGAGCCGGTACCGCTGACGCTGCCCACGGCCATCAGCCGCTTTGTGGCCCATGCCGAAACCGACTCCTTCGTACTGAAGCGTTTGCTGGAAAGCCGCACGGGCATGCCAACACGCATCAATCCCTGAGTTGGGATACCCTGATAAATAAAAACAGCCACATTGCGTGGCTGTTTTTATTTCTGCTCTGAAACTTCCCAGTGCCTGATTGCCCGTTGAGATGCTGCATCACAGCAGTGAGCAGGCACGTTCACTCTCATTCCCTTGGCGAACTTACCCTCGGCGTTTAGCTCAATTCCGGGGCCAGCATGTTCACAAAGGTGCTCATGGCGGCGGCATTGGCCAGTATGCGTTTATCCAGCGGCTGCTTGCCGGGGGTTTCGCTGCAGCAACCCACGCGGGCACCGCTGCGTACCAAAAAGGATTCGAACGAGGTATCGAAGTGGTTGAAAATCACGCCACTGCGTACCGGGCAGTCATCAACATCGCCATCGGCAGCAATGGGGAAGTACTGCCCCAGCGCATCCCTCAGGGCATGGCTGAAACGGCCGGGAGCCTGACTGGGCTCAAAGGTATACACATAGGTGTCTGTCATCAGCACATCTTCATGGCAGGTGAGGATGCCATCGCGACTTGCCACCTGCAGCAGGTGAGCATGCTCCAGCAGTATGCGCCCTTCTGCCGCGGTATCGTCGCCGGACTTGGCTTTGCCATTTTCAATAAAAAAGCCGCGATTGGGGTTTTCACCCAACTCATTGAACCTGTGCCCTTTGGCAAACCCGGTAGGGTTAACCAGCGGCAACACGCTCAGGTTCACCCGCTTGAACAGCTCGCCATCCAGCTGCGATAAAAAGTGCAGCAGCCCCCAGGGACCGGCGGACTCTTCACCGTGAAACCCGGCGCTGATGAGCAAATTGGGCAAACCGGCTTTCTGCCCGGGTGATTGCAACAAATACAGTGGGTGGTGCCCGGCCTGTCCCAGGGTTTTGCTGCCAAGTCCAAGGCGCTCTGTCTCAATGGCAAGCAGACTGTAAAAACGTTGGATGTCGGTGCTTTGACATTCAAATATCTCACTGCGCCAGACAAAGGTTTGGAAGGGTGAACGACTCATAACAGGCATCCTTGGCTTAAAAACAAGAGGGTGGAAAGCTCTTGCCATCATATCAGCAATGATGAAAAACTGAATGCCATTCCAAAGGCTTGGGGAAGATATTCATGGGATTGCTGGCAGTACTTGGCCTGTCGATGATGACACTCGCGCCCCTGTCCGAATGCCAGTTCGATGACAACCCCCTGAGGCATCTGGACGAGGCCGTTGAGACAAGGCAGCTTGATAACGGTATCCGCCTGTTTTGGCTCCCCAAGGCCAACAAACAAAGCATCACACTGGCGAGCCGGTTTGCCGTCGGCTCTCGCCACGAGGCGCCGGGACAAACCGGCTGGGCCCATTTGTTTGAGCATCTGCTGTTCAAAGGCAGCCGCCTTGCCCCGGGCGACGGCTACAGCCAGCTGATGAACGCCATGGGGGCCAGCTTTAATGCCAGCACCCTGTTCGATGACACCCGCTACTACAGCCGCATCCCCGCAGAAGGACTGGACTTTACTTTGGCGCTGGAACGGGACCGCTTTGAGCATCCGCAGTTTGCCGCTGAGGCCATTGCCAATCAGCAAAAAACCGTGCTGGCCGAAATGGCACAAACCATAGATAACCAACCCTACTTTCGTGCGGCGATGACCTTTTTGCTGAGTCAGGCGACTGATACCCCCTACCGTCACGCCATTATCGGCAGTCGCGCCGACATTCTCGGGGCCGATGCGGGCAGCCTTAAGGCCTTCCATCAGCGTTTTTACCGGCCAACGCGTTTAAGCATGGCGCTCACCGGCGCCCTGCCGGCAGATATTGAAACCCGGCTCAACGCGCATTTTGGTGGCTGGCAAGCCCCCGCACCGGCACAGTCACGGGAAACAGCGCAGCCCGATGAAGCTGACGTTACCCGGCAAGAAGTTAAGCCCCGCGCCCCGGTGCACGGGGAAGTCACAGACGAAAGAGCGCCATGGCCCGGACTGCTGATGGCCTGGCATACTGTGGGGCGCAATCACCCGGATGCCGCCGCCATCAAGCTTTTGGAACTGGCACTGTTTCAGCGTATCGCCAGCGGCCTGGAGCGCGCCGGCATCAGTGGCAAGCAGAGCCTGCTGCACTATTCCCTGCCGCTGGAGATGGAGCTGCACGGCATGACCAATCTTGTACTGGTGCCCCGGGCCAATGTGAGCCTGGATACCCTGGCAGCGGGCATCGACACTATGGTAAACCAGGCCGCCAGTGAGCCCATGAAAGGTACCGAACTTTGCCAACTCAAGCAGCTCTGGCTCGCCGACTACCAAGAGCAGCTCAGCAGCGATGAAACCCTGGCACAATGGCTCGCCGCAAGCCCTGCCACTGACCATGCACAGCCTCTGCTAAACCCCTGGCTAAGGGTACGGGATGTCAGCGAACATGACCTGATGCGGGTGGCGCAGCGCTATTTTGCAGGCCACAGCGTCAGGCTCGACCTGAAACCGGCATGGCACACCCGGCTTGGCAAAGGTCTGCTGGAATGGCTCCCCGAAAGCTGGGCCGAAGGCCTTGAGGAGCTTGCATTATGAGCCTCGCAAGACGCCTGCTGCTGGCCTTGCCTGTCGCAGGCATACTGGCTGGCTGCCAGCATAAGGCGCTTGAATATGAGCCCATTGCGGCGCCGGTCCTTGCCGACTTCAGCACGCCTGCGCTGCTCACCGTGCCCCTTGCCAGTGATGCTTCCGATAATAGTGTCACCAGCGACAATGCCTCTGCGACTGGCATTGAGCCACACCAGGGGATTCCCTTTCCTGTGCTGCAGCCTGCCGTCAATCCACCACGCCCGGCGCAGGGTATTTCCCTGGCAGATGAAAATGGCAGACTGAGTTTTCACCCTGACGAACGGCTTGAGGCCACACACCTTGTCATCACTGCGGCAGGCCTTCTCAGTTCAGGCCCCATGATAGCGAGGCAAATGCAGGCGCAGCTGCGCCTGGATGCCCTGGCGGGGGAGCGCTGCGCCGAGACCCTGAGCGTCAGCGCAAGGCCGCACAGCCTGGTGTTTTCCAGTCGCTGCGATGGGCCAGAGGCACTGCTGATGCGGGTAAGAAGCCTGTTCGAGGGCTTTGGCACCCTGAATAAGGACAACAGCGACAGGGTGATGCGGGAAAGTCGGCTCGCAAAACACATAGAGGCGTTCAGCGGCCGGGATATCGACAGGCTCTGGGCTCAGGTTGTACTGGGCAAAGCACACCCTTATTTATCACTTTATAATGACGCTGAAGCAGGGCAACAGGCCATTTCAGCTGAAGTGGGCAGATTGGCAAGCCAGGGGCGCTGGCACCTAATCGCGGCCAGGGCGCCCGAGTCTTTGATGAGCACAGCCGAGCCTTCTTTCACTGCGGTTAACTCTGGGGCCATTGAGGCATTGCCTGAGCGGCATCAAAACAGCGGGAAAATACTGTATCTGCTGGATGCTCCCGGACAAGTGCAATCACAGGTCAGGGTTGGCTACTCACTCCCCCCCGTTGGCAGCAGCACCCCCTGCAAAGCCACGGCAGCACTGCTTGGTCGCACTCAGGCAGGGCGCCTTTTTTACGATCTGCGCAGTCAACGAGGCCTGACCTACGGCGTGTATGGCAGCTGCATCGATAATCCCCTGAGCCGCACCCTGAAATTCTACGGTTCAAGCGCCACCGAAAGTACCGGCGCCTTTGTGCGCGGCATACTGGATCATCTGAGTTTACTTGGCAGCGCAGCGCCAAACGCGGCCGAATTGCAGGCACTCGACAGTTACCTTATCGGTCAGCACAAGGTCAAAGCGGACACCGAGGGGGCTGCCCTGGGAGAATGGCTCACTATGCTCGAACACGCCCGTATAAGTGGCGGTGACACTGGCCTGCCGGAGTACCTGCCTTCCCCCTTGGTACGGGCGGCAGACATGGGCGACTTCCCGGCTCAGTATTTACGCAGCTCGCCCTGGGTCGTTATCAAGGGAGACGCCAGATTACTCTTACCTGACCTGCAGCAAAAACTCCCCGACTGGGTGATACAACGTCTGGATAAACTACCCTGACATTCCATCCATTTACGCCGCCGCGTTTAAAACACAGAGTCATCGACGGCAAAAAATGCACCAAAACACCCGTGACAAACAGATTAAAAGCCGCTATTGGCAAGGGTTTCAAGTCCAAAAGGGTATTTAGTCCTCCAGACAGCTGAACACTAAAATTTTTTGAAAGGGAGTTTTAGTACCAGCCACCACAGAGGAAAGTACCATGGGTCATTTTTCACGGGTCCTCGTCGCTACCGACGATGGGCTACATGCCAAGCCTGCATTGCGAAAGGCGGTTCACTTAGCGAATCAAAGCCATGCAGATCTCACCATGTTAAGGGTTCAGCTCCCAAAGCAGGCAGGGCTTAGTCAGTGGTTACAGCAGTTACTGACGGCCCCAAACATCAGCCATCAACGCCAAAGACACCCCAGCTACCCAGACAAAGACATTCGTCTGGTGCTCAAACATTGTCATGCCCCAACACTCGCCAATGCCGTGCTCGATGAGCTCAGCCAGCGTGATTACGATCTGCTGATCCTTGAGCATCATGAGTATTCGGCCCTTCGCTGCGAGTTTGGCCATACCGAAGATTGGCAGCTGTTGCAGCAGGTGCCTATTCCGGTGCTTTTTGTCAGTAACGAGCCCTGGGAAAACGACGGTAAACTGCTGACAGCGCTGGAAGTAGATGATGAAGGCGAAAGCCATCGTCAATTTAACCGGCAACTGTTGGACGTCTCAGATGAGCTGGCACGCTTGCTGAGAATGGAACTGCATTTGCTGACCTGCTATCAGGCTCACGATATGAGTGTGTCTTTTGATAACAGAGACTTGAATCACCACACCTGGGTGGCAGAACAGTGGCGGCGCCTGCGCCAAACTGCCGAACCCCTGGCACTGGAAGACAAACGCCTGCATCTGGCAGCGGGATTACCCGATGATATGGTCCCGGAAGCCGCGCGCCAGTGGCACAGCAACCTGGTTGTGATGGGTGCCAGCGAGCACACCAGCATGCTGAGCGCCTTGAAAGGCCGGGCATCGGAGCAGCTGCTCAATCAGCTGAAATGCGATGTGCTGGCACTTAAGCCCCAAAACTTACAACTCCATTAACCATGTCTGATTAACGCGACATAGCAAATCACGTCGCCATCATCTCACCAACATGCACAACGCTTAAAGGCGCCCGACGAGGCGCCCGCTGCAGGTCAAAGGCTTGCCTTGGCCAAGGGGCAAACGGCAATAAAAAACGCGGCCAAGCCGCGTCTTTTATTGAATTACATACGATTGACCGGCGTTGCAGGCAGGTCTGACGCCCCCTGAGTACTGAGCGCACTGGCGCCATTGTCGGGGATCAGGGATTGGCTTGGCGCGCCCGGCTCCACAGCCTCTGTCTGAGCGTCGTCCACACCGGCATCTGCACCGGATTCTGAGCCTTCACCACCAAAGCCATTCTCAAGCAGCATGGCATTGCCAGCATCCATGGCCTCTGTGTCTTCAGCAAAGTAGTCACCAATCTGACCATTGATATGCTCAGACGGATCGGCTGATACACCGTCGTCAGGCGCTGACGCCATCAGTGCCTGACTCTGGTGCACAGGCAAGGGCTGATCGGTCTTAATCTCTGCGCTCGCTGCACTGCCAGCCTGATAACCATCTTTAATCCCCTGAATAAAGCCGGTTTGGGTAACAAGATACCCAAGCCCAAGCGCCGCAGCGATACCGAGCACCAGCGTTAAATGCCCCTTACGGCCTTCTGACGGCAGGCTCGCCTGTGTGCCCGCCGGCAACACTACAGGCTCGGGGCCACGCTTTCGACTGCCGATAAACTGGCCGCCATCGAAGATTTCCATCTGATTACTGGCGACTTCTCCTTCCACGACGCCACCATCGATGATGGTTAATTTTTGGCAGCTGAGTTTCCCCCTGAAGGTGCCGCAGACATTCAGCTCATGACAGGTCAGCTCCCCCTCGATAAGGCCACCCTGCTCTATCTTGATTTGGCCTTTGGAGCTCACCCGACCGTGTAACTGGCCTGACACCAGGGCTGCGCTTTCCAGCATCATCTCGCCTTCAAGCCGGGTACCGGCGCCAATAAATGTGATCCCTTGTTCCTTGCTCATGGGTTCTGTCTCCAGCCTCGACGGGGCGTTATCCTGCCAGGTAAAAATGTGGCGCAAATGTTAAACAGAATTTGTTGTCAGGGCAAAGAATAAAACGCCACTTTGGGAGGTGGAAACCAACTAATCTTCCACAAGTGGCTTGCCACTGAAATCGGCCAGATGTTTACCCGCCTCCATCATCTGGCTGTTAAAGCCCACCAACAATCGCTCCCGTTGCCCCTGTTTACCCAGGACCAGCAGCTGGTACTTGTTCCGGTCGCCGCCACGGCGGGTGACCACAAAGGCCTGGATATCCTCAAGTTTGATTTGCACCTGCAGCAGGGTATAGAGGCTGCTTATCCGGCGCCTGAGAAGCCCCCGTCCCTTGTCGATGGTCACCCTGTGGTTGGCAAACAGGCAATGCCAGCTGAAACTGGCCGTGAGCGCCCAGAGCAACATGTGCCTGCCATTGCCGTTAAAGCCAATGCCCGAAAATATCAGCGTGGGGATAAGCGGAATTATCCCCAGAATCACCAGCGCAACCCGGTTCCCCAGCACCAGGCTGCCACGGCCGTCGCTCTCCTTGATCCATTTCATCGGTTCAGTCGCCCCCGCATCAGTAGCCCAGCCATAACAGCAGCGTCCCCAGTGCGATAAACACCGGCAGTGGCAGTAAGGCACGCCAAAATGAGCCGCGCACCCTAGCGAAGGCCGCCTGCACTGCAGGTTTTGAATCTGCTTTGCCATCGGCCCCCAAGGCCGAGCCTGGGTGTCTGTCCGGCGCCACTTCGCCATCAAAGGCACCCGCAGCTTGTATCGGCCGAACCTTTGGATACTCGCTTATCCGCTCACAGGCCATGGCACCGGTTTGCGCAGCAAGAAGCTGTGCCAACGCCAGGGTTTCGGCCTCCTCACCTATGCTGTAACGGGACAGACGAATCCCAGCCTCCAGCGACAGCCAGCAACCCTTATCGAGCTGCACCAGGGGCTCGGCCACCAGCGAGACAGAGCCTGCAGGCCAGCGCTCAACGTCTCGCTCGCCGCGCCCCCAAAAGCTGCGTCTTCTTATCAGATTGCCGGGCACAAACACCAGATGCTCCCGGTATCCAAGCAGTACCAGGGCAAGGGGCAGTAACAGCGCGGCAAACACCCCATAAATCACAGCCTCATTGCCTTTAAGCACCAAAGACATAAACAGCGACGCCCCCATGGGCACCAGTGCAATGGCGCCGTATATCACCCGCTGGCTTTGGCGCTCGCTGCGAAAATACCAATGCCCCTGGGCATCTTTGTGAAGGTGCATGCGCGCGCCCCGCCCCAATTGGCGAGGGTCCAGCCCATGGGCTGGTGTGTGTGGTTCAATCACATCGGATGGAGCTTGTTTCATCATTTATCAGCCTGCCGGGCAATCTGTGATGGCAAGGGGCGTACCTGTGCGTTCGGCCAGGGCAAATTTCTCTGCCTGCAAAGTGGGAGAGAGCCCCCTGGATATCACCACCACGGCCCCGGCATCCACCTGGGATTGAAGCCCGGTGCAGTCGATGCGCTCCAGCTGCAAGGTGGCGTTTTTGAGTGCACCGATAGCCGACCAATCTGCCACCGACACCTGGCTCAGCTGGAGCATTTTCACCGCCGACAGGCCTGCAAAACTCTGCAGTTGCACCTCACTCAGCAACAATGAATGGAGCTGCAGTGGCAGGCCGGTGCTGATGTGGGTGATGCTGCCATTTTCCAGCGACAGCGTGCCAAGCTGACTGAAAAAGTGGAGGTCATCAAGGCTCACGCTCGCCCCCTTGAGCGGGCAGGAAAGCAGTTCAAGCTCGTTTGTAAGACTGACTCCAAAACGCTTTGCGGCGGCCTTGATACACTCGCCTATCACGGGGTCGGTAAACTGCAAAGTCGAGATGGGCCGACTCGCCGGTGGCTGTGCCTCATCTTGCTGTGAGTAATCATGCTGTGAGTCTCCATGCTGTGAGTCTCCATGCTGTGAGTCTCCATGCTGTGAGTCGTGCCGGATTGAGTCCATTTCGGCTGAAGCAGCCTCGCCCGACTGGCTTTCGTGCATGCCACTCAGATCTTCATTCAGCGTCGTATCCGTATCCAGATCAGCATCGGCATCTTCACCGGCCAGTGCCGCCATCAGGGCCATGGCAAGGGCATTGCCATTGTCACCGGATAATCCCTGAGACATTGCCGGCACATCATCTGCCAGCACACAGGTGCGGAAGGTTTCCCCCAGCTCCATGACAGATAACACCCGGCCGTGGCTGATGCTCATGTCCATCACGGCCTGATAAGCCGCGCCCTGGTCGGCAATGGCGCCATAGCCCTTTAGGCGCTCGATGTAAGCATCAGTCTCTTCAAGGGCCTCATCCACCCGCGCCAGAGGTGCCGGGTCTTTGCAATGGCTCTTGGCCGGCATATCGCCGATAAGTTTTGCCAGGGCTGCACGGTACTGGCCAGCGAGGAGACGCTGGCCTTTTGCATCGGCTAAAAATCGCGCGGGCCAGCCTTCGCCGAGCAGCGCCCGGGCATCCCCATTGTGCCGTTCCAGACCATTTCGGAATGCCTCATCGTCCCAGCCATGGCTTTTGGTACGTCCCTTACGCAGGAGCGGCTTGGTTTGGGCTTCAAATTCGGCGATAAGGCTGTCTCTGTCCGCTGCCAGTGCCGGATGAACAGCGAGTGCAGACAGGGCGATAAGTCCCATCAGGGCGTAAGAAACGGCCGGGAGCGAAGACGCCTGCCGGGGATAATGTGTCTGGGAAATATGGGCGTGAAAAAAAGCGCGCTTGAGCATAATCTCGTCCCTGTTATTTGCTGATGTGCGTCCATGAGCTTACAGGATACGTTGCAAATTGAAGGATTTAAAGCGTTGTTGCCGAGAAGACCTTCTCATCCCAAGGCTCAGGAGTAGCGTTAGCAATCTCTCTGGCATGATTTCAAAAACATCGTCAAAATCCCTGTCATCACGTCAAGATACGCCGCTATAAAACGGCTTCCCAGAAAAGACAGAGCGCCATACTCAAGCGCACTCTTATTAACACGAGTCACTCTTATCATTGCATCGCCAGAGCGATCTCATCGCTTTGAACGCTTTCTCGCTCCGCCCAGCCGCAACCGATGGTATCCTTACGGAGTCAACTGTCGGCCACGCCAGCACAACCGCTCAACTGTGGTTATCTATACAAATCAGAAATACCGCTGTTCAACCAACTTGCCATCCACCAGCAATTCACACTTGTGTGCGGTGCTGTTTTTGAAGGGTTTGATGACACCGGCAATGGTACTGAAGATGAGCTCAACACCTTCATCGGCGACTTTTTTGTCCTGTGCTGCCCGTGGCGGTTCGGTGGAAGAGCAGGTAGCAAGCCCCACTAATGCGTAGACCCAAAAGATACTTCACTTTCATTTTCAGCAACTTCCTGTTTGGGACAAAGCCCATTTCATCTCCAAATAATCAGCCATTTACGAGTCAAAAGAATTATTTGAGCAGGTTGTACATGTACCATTTGCCCTCTTTCAGACCGAACTGACAATGGCTGGTACGGACGGTAGGCTTACCGCTGCGACTGTCTGTGGAGTCAAAGCTGTAGGTGACCCACACCACCTCCTCAAGCCCCCGTTCGACGGCTTCGCCCTGTACTGTCTCGTTTTCAGATTGCCGGGAGTTTTCAAACCAACGCACCCCATCAATGCTGAAGTTGTTGATGCCGGTATAGGGCTTCACAAAGGCCCAGTGGTGGATCTTTTCGATGTGCGCCATGTACATGCTGTCGGGCATATCCAGGGGCAAAAAGAGTTCTTTCATCAGCGCCAGATCTTTGTTGGTGACTATGTCGACTGCCTTTTTGCAGTTTTCCCGCAGCGCGGGAAATTCGAAGGTGCTGGCCAGAGAGGTAGGGATTGCAAAAAACCATGAGATAAACAGGAGGCAAGATATCCCCCCAGAGAAACGTAATTTCATTTAGCAAACTTCCATGTTCCAGTTCAAGTAGGCAGAATACTCGACAAAAAAGTATTATTAATGACAAGGCCAGGTTCAACCACCTAGGCTATTATAAAAAACGCCCCCTCTCAACAATCGAAAAAATAACACCAAAGGAATCATTGGCAATCACTCGATTAGCAACACCAAATCCACACGCACGTCAATGATGGCAAAACAATTAATACTGAAGAATGATAACCGAACACTTCAGCCAAATTCTGAATTGACACTTAATATAAATAAAACAATTGAATATCATCAGAAATCAATATGAATTTAAATATTGAAAGACAACCCTCAAAAAGACCAAACCTGAATTATCCATATGCAGTTATTGCATCAACAAGTTTAACCTATCTAAAATACACACTTGATAAGCACTATCTATTGGCATTATTTTTTTGATATTGCCTTAGCGGACTTCAAACTTAAGCACAACGATTTCGATAAATATTAAAGACCCACAGAAAAGGAATTTTATGGGACGCTATACTTTACCTTTCGCGATATGCTTATCTGCGACTGCCGTTATGGTCAAAGCCAATACGCTGTTCGGTCCATTCCCTGATGCAAAGTATCCCGAAGAAAAATGCATCCATTTCACGCCTTTCAGCATCATCACGGCCGCCAATGACAAAGACGTCACGCTTCAGATCGTTTCAGGGCGACTGACCCGCAACACATTTGAGCTTCCGGACAGCTATACGCTGGCTCTGGTGATGAATAACTATCTGGCTCAATTTAAAAAATTGAATGCCGAAGTGTTCGGTGACAAGCAATGAAAACGAGACAGGACAGGCACTCAACCGCAGAGTGGAATTGGTGCTGCGTTCGGACAAGGACTAACCGGCTTTTTTGCTCAGCATCAAAGACTTAAACGGACAAGGATTTACAGCAGTATGAAAAGACGTATTTTCACCTGTGCCATGGCAATGTATCTTCCGGCCTCATTGCTGCCAACGCAAACAATTGCGGCCGATTTCCCCACGCTTTTTTCTGTCTTTCCCGAAGCCAAAAAAGAGAAACAAGAGCAGCGGCACTATATTCCCTACCCCTTAATCACGGGAATGGACGCTAACGCCTATGCCATGACTGACGTGGGTGGTGTACTCAGTCGGGTCAATTACAAACTGCCTGTGAGCTATACCCCTGAACACATCATCAATAACCACAAGGCACAATTGCTGCAGCAAGGGGCAAGCATATTATTTGAATGCCACGGCAGCGACTGTGGTAACGAAGAAAAGCTCTACAATCAGGTTTCGCCCTTATCCAGCGTGAGTAAGCGTGAGCCATCGATGCTGACCGCCAAACTCTCAAGGGCCAGCGGTGATATCTACATCAGCCTGTACAGCGCCAATTGGCACAGGGGCACCAATCTGCAACTGGATTTGCTTGAAGCCACCCCCGAACCTCTGGATCTGGTCAAGATCAATGCAGCCCTGCTCACCGCGCAACCCACCGACATCAAGGTGACGGACAACAGCTCCAAAGATGCCCGAGGCAGCGCCGACCATCCGCTGATGCAGCGCCTGCCCGGCGCATTCATTGCCAAGTACAGCCAGCAGGGGTATGCAAAATCTCCTGTGTTGACTGGCATATCAGGTAAAAAAGCAGTCACTGCCATCGAAGAGGGTAAACTCACACAAATCGCCTACAGCCTGCCGCGAAGCTACTCCGAATATGAAGTGAACGCCAACTATGTAACAGCCCTGAAAAAGCTGGGATTTCAGGAGGTTTTCAGCTGCGAGGCCAAGGGTTGTATCAGCAAGGATGCCATCTATTATGCCCTCACGCCCACAGTGTCCAACGGCAACGATGAAAGCCAGTTCTATAGCCTGTACCGACTAAGCCGCCCCGAGGGCGACATCACAGTATCGAGCTACACCCTGGGCTACTCGGGCGCACTGTGGAACGAGCTTAAGATAATAGAGGCAACCGGCCTGAACGATAACCGGGTTGGCATCGATCTCACCACCCTCACAGACGCCATCACGCAAACAGGCAAAGCCACACTGGACGGCCTGCTGTTCGACTACGACAGCGACCGCATGTTGCCTGAGTCGAAACCGGTACTGGAGGTACTGGCAAGCTACCTGAAGCAAAACCCGGCACTTCATTTTTACGTGGTTGGCCATACGGATGATCAGGGCGACAAAGCCTACAACCTCAGCCTGTCTGAGCGCCGCGCCGCAGCCGTGGTCAGGGCGTTGGGAGCGGATTATCACATCAAACCGGCGCAGCTTGAAGCCCACGGTATGGGAGAATTCAGCCCTGTTGCCAGCAACGCAAACGAGGCCGGTCAGAGCCAAAACCGCCGGGTAGAGTTGGTGCTAAGGTCAGATAAAAAGTAGCAGCTAAGGGAAACCACATTCAGCAGGTGATTGCCCCGCGCGCCATCACCAGCGAAGATGGCGCGCCTGGAAATATAAGGAAATATGCCATGAAATTGCACATTACCCCGCTCGGGATGCTGGTTGGCCTGAGCCTCGTCCAGCCCGCGCTGGCAGACAACGTCTACAAGTGGGTGGATAAAGACGGCAAGGTTCATTTCGGTGACCCCCCCCGTCGGATGAAGCCCAGGAGCTTAGGGTTACCGACAAGTCAGCTCCCCTAAGCCCGTCCAGCCACTATGACGACGAGGATGAAGATGCCGATATCGATGAAGACGGCCCGGACGCCAGGCTGACAGCAGATTCCGGGGCAAAGAAGTCCCCAGCCACTTTCAGCGCCAAGCAGCTGCTGGGGCGCTGGCAGGACGACATGCTTAACGACGCCTTTGATACCTACGCCCCCGATGGCAGCTATACCCGCGACGCGAATCTTTTCGGCTCCAAATTAACCCTCAACGGCAGCTGGAAGCTGGTCGGCAATCAGCTTCAGGTACAGATAAAGACCAAGTCGATGTCGCTGCCCAACGGCCAGTCCAAAACCGAGGCCGATGTACGGCTGAATAGAAGCCAGCTTATCAGCATCTCCGGCAATGAAATGACGCTGCTGCGCAATACCAAGGGCGGCGAACTCGAGTTTACCTATAAAAGAGTGGGCGGCTGAGCCACATGATTCTCTCGCCAGGAAAACAAAAATGCCCTGTATCACAGGGCATTTTTAGTTGTTCTCAACGGATGAGCCTAGAGGTTTCAGGCAGCCTTGGCTTCTGTCACGGCAACTACTGGCGCCTTGAGCTTGCGCTCACCAACGGGCAACACAGTGCGGCCATATTCATTGTTAATCACCTGCGCCATGGCAAAGTAAATGGCGGATGCACCGCAGATAATGCCCTCCCAGGCAGCGATGGTACCAATGAGCTCACTGCCGGTGAAATCCCGTGCCGCCAGCAGGAAAAACAGCAGCGTCAGGGAGCCGAAAATAAACTGCTTGATGCGGGCGTAGCGCAGCGAACCAATAAACATAAAGCCGGTGAACACGCCCCACAGCGCCAGATACCAGCCCATAAAGGATGCCGGACTTGCTGCCACACCGGCGTTTGGCATCAAAATCAGCCCCACCAGGGTCAGCCAGAACAGGCCATATGAGGTAAAGGCCGTGGTGCCAAAAGTATCGCCGCGCATAAAACACATGATACCGACTATCACCTGCCCCAAACCGCCGTAAAAAATCCCCATGGCCAGGATCATGGCATCGATGGGAAAGAAACCGGCGTTATGGATGTTGAGCAAAATGGTGGTCATGCCAAAACCCATCAGCCCGAGTGGGGCGGGGTTGGCCAGAGGGGTGGACATAGTAAACTCCTGAAAGGTAAAACCGTCGGCGCCCAAGTGCCAACGACCGGGATATACTGCGCCCTTCGTGACCGGATAAGCACCCGGGTCATCAGTGAGGGCGGCGCATTCTAGTGGAGCCACCTCGAAAACTCAATGGCATAAATCTCAGGCTGTGAGCCACAGCAAGATACACAAATTCAACAAGTTAGACACATTCTTGTTAATGGTTTTAAAATCATTGACCTGGCATCAATCGCACACATTTCCAAACAGCCTGCATCAGGGTTAAAAATAGAGACCCCAGCTGACAAGCCTGACAGTATGAAGCTGGATTCTCTGTTGGTGAAAAGGCATGGACGAGAGGCCAATAAGAACCACCCAAATAGGCGGTTTGTTCATAAAAAACGCCCGGAACGGGCGTTTGGCTGATTACTTTCGCGGGCCCACCGGCACCATGATGTGGGCGTAAGGCGTGCCTTTCCACATCACATAGGGCCCGCCCTCATAGGGGTCGGTGGGCAGGCTATCCAACAGGGCGGCATCGGGCGTAATAATCATCAGGTGAGGGCCCTCGACTATCCACTGATTATCGTCTGTCTTGCCTTCGGCGAAGGGGTCGGTATTACTGGCGCCACCATCGCCTGCCAACATATAAGAAATACCTATCGACTTGACCTGAAACGGCTTTTTATTGGACCAGGCATCAGCCCACATCATCCAGGGCCCGTCCATGCACATGGGCGCCTTACCTTGCAGACTGGGAGGTGTGGGGAAACAGGTATAGTTACTGCTGCCCTGTTGCAGCACATTGTGTTGCCAGTCCATGACTGTCACCTTGTCCCTTAATGTGGGAGGGGCGGCACTGAGCGCATCATCCAGCAAAGCCTGGGTATCTGAGGCATAAAGCGGTGCCACTGCACCGGCCACCGCCAGTCCCAGGGCACAGGGCATGGCCCTCAGCAAGGGGTTCTTTTTGGTCATAACACTATCCTCTGATGAGTGAAACGTCCTTGGATATGAGCCCCTGGCAACCCCTGCCTCAGAATACCTACTTCCGGTAACTGTTTTCCGGTGTTGTTACATGAAATAACGGCGACATGAAGGTCGAAGGCAAATCGGTTAGTCGGCTTGTGTTTTACAGACAAGGCGGCCCGGCTGCATACCCGGATACTTCATCATTAAGTATAGTTGCCGTGACTGGGTAAAACCAAAGATGGACGCGGTTAACGGGGCGCAGTAAAAACGCGGTGCAGCGCCTCTATGTTGTCGGCCACATAACGGGCATCGATACAATCCCCCAGGTGCTCCGCCATAAAGCGAATAAGCTGCAGTGCGCTTTGGGGGAGACGTTTATCTCGCCGTGCCACCAGATACCAGTTACTGCGAAGGGGAAAGTCTGCCACCTCAAGCACCGCCGGTTTTTCCGGCCCCATATCCCCCTCACTGAGGGTATGGGCGGAAATCACCGATAACCCCAGCCCGGAAGCCACGCTGAGGCGAATAGCTTCGTTACTCTCGATTTGCATGGTGTCACTGAGCTCGATACCACGGGCACTGAGCCAGCTCTCAAACATCATCCGGGTGGCCGAGCCGGGTTCACGCATAATAAAACGCTCGCCCTTGAGCGCATCAAAAGCCAGCCCTTTTTGCCCCACCGCCCAATGATCGGCCGGTGCAATCAGCTTGAGCGGATTGGCGATAATCCGCGAAGCCAGCGCAGACTCACCTGCGGGAGGGTGGCTGAAAAGATAGAGGTCGTCTTCCTGATGGGCAAAGCGATTGAGCACATGGGCGCGGTTACCTATGCTGAGGGTCACCTGTACCCTGGGAAAACGGCGATAGAAGGGCCCCAGTATACGGGGCATCACGTACTTGGCCGTGGTTACCAGACCGATGCGAATATGACCGCTCTCCCCTTCCCTTATACCGCCGAGAAAGTCGTCCAAATCGTCAAGGCGCGAGAGTATGTCGCAGGCCGCCCGGTACACCTCCTCCCCCACATCGGTTGGTCTCATGGCGCCATCACGGCTCTCCAGCAGTGTCTCCCCCACCAGCTCAGCAATCTTTTTCAATTGCAGAGAAACCGTGGGCTGGGTGAGGTGCAGTTGCCGGGCGGCGGCCGATACATTGCCAAGGCGCACCACGGTAATAAATACCTGCAGCAGCCTTATGCTAAGTTGTTTAAGTCTGGGGTTATCCATCAATCGACTTTCCGACAACAAGCCAGAGCATAGATAATTATCTATATCTGTTGCTGATAAAATTTATTTTTCAATATAACCAATGATTGGCACAATCTCCAGCCGTCAAACTTGCCTTATCCCCGGTGAGAACCGGGCTGCTGGAGTCAACTATGCCGGATATTGTGATTACCTTTTTTGCCCTGGGCCTGCTGGCCGGAGTAATCAAATCGGATCTCAGGGTGCCCGAGTCCATCTACGAGACCCTGTCGATTTTGCTGATGCTGACACTGGGCCTCAAAGGCGGCATGTCCCTCCATGGGCAAACTGACAGTCTGCAACCCATGGAGCTGCTGACCGTAGTCGGGCTTGGTTTTATCATTCCACTGGCGCTGTTTCCGGTGCTGCGACTGCTGGTGCGGCTCTCAACCTCAGATGCGGCCAGCATCGCCGCTCACTATGGTTCGGTGAGTGCAGGAACCTTTGCTGTGGTGATGGCCATGGCCGAAACCGCCGGCTGGGAGCTGAGACCTGAAACCACCCTGTATCTGGTCATGCTGGAACTGCCCGCCATCGTGATCATGCTGTGGCTGCATCGCCGCTTGAGCCAAGGTGTCCAGCCCCAAAGCAGCGGCGGCAATATCCTCCATGAGGCCCTGACCAGCCGGGGCGTAGTCCTGTTGCTGGGTGGTGTCATCATCGGTTGGCTTTATGGGCCACAAGGCCTTGAGCCCCTGGCCCCCATGTTGCTCAGTGGTTTTAAAACCCTGCTTGCGCTGTTCCTGCTGGAAATGGGGCTGGTCACCGCCAAGGTATGTATTCCACTGCCGCTGAAGCAATGGCGCTTGCTGGCATTCGCCGCCATCGCCCCCTTTGTACTGGCCTGGGTCGGCATAGGCACAGGTATCGCACTGGGGCTACCCGCAGGCACAGTGCTGGTGCTGGCTGGCCTCACCGCCAGCGCATCCTACATAGCGGCCCCGGCTGCTATCCGCGCCGCCATCCCTGACGCCAATATCGGTCTCGCGATGCTGGCATCCCTCGGGATCACCTTCCCCATGAACGTGCTCATAGGTTTGCCACTCTACAAGCACTGGATTGCCGGCCTGATGACATAACAAATGCGCACAGGATCACGCGGGCCTATGGCCCGCTTTTTTGTTTTCGTGTTAGGCTGAACACCTTTGATAACAAGATGATGGAAGACAACGGATGTCAGCCAGCTCACAGATGCGTAATCCCAATATCGACAGCGTCCGCGGCCTCGCGGTGCTTGGGATCTTTTTTATCAACATCCTCTTTATGGGCAACAGCCTCGAAGGGTATGTCCCCACAATCCCGGCGGCGGGATCTGATGTCCCCCTGGAGGTTTTCTCAAGGCTGTTTCTGGAAGGACGCTTTATCGGCCTCTTTACCATGCTGTTTGGTGTGGGGCTGGTGATTCAATACCAAAGGTTTGGCCAACAGGCCCCCATCAAACGCCGCCTCAAGGTGCTGATGCTGTTTGGCGTGCTGCACGGTCTCTTTATCTGGCCCGGTGATGTGCTGCTCAGCTACGGCCTCTCTGCCATGGTTGCCATACGCTATCTGGATGTACCGCTCACCCACATCCACAAAAGAGCCCTGCAGTTTCTTGGCTTTTCGGCCATAGTGATGCTGCTCCTGACCCTTGCCCTGCCCACAGCCCCCTTGCCTTCGCGGTTAAGTCCCGAGTATCAGGCATCCCTTGCGCCCTGGATTGGCGGTTATCTGGGTCAGCTGTTTCAACATTTGGCGATGATGCTGATGATGACACTGGTCATGCTGCCCATCGCGCTGCTGTGGTACATCCTTGGCATGATGCTGCTCGGCATCTACCTCTATCGCAGTCACTTTTTCAGTGAGGGGCTCAGCAAAGCAGGCCGCATCAGGTTACTGCTGCTGGCGCTGTTGCTGGGCACAGTAGACTTAACCCTGTATTTCAGTGCCTCCCGCGTCCTGGTTAATCTTGCCGAAATCACGGTAATCTTCAGTGCTATTCCTGTGTCTGTGCTCTATGCCGACCTGATTATCCGGCTATGCCGGGGTAGCGAGACCTTGCTGAAACCACTGCAAAACGTGGGCAAGCTGGCATTGTCCCTGTACATTTTGCAGTCGCTCTTGGGGATTGCCTGCTTCCGTTACCTGTTCCCCGACTGGCTGCAAAGTTTTGATCGCATCCATTATCTGATAGCGGCGCTAACCTGGGCGGGCTGCCAGCTGCTGCTGGCCAGCGGGTATTTGAGGTATTTCAAACAGGGGCCACTGGAAAAACTGTGGCGCTATCTCGCTTTTGGCCGCACCCAGAGTGCAAGCAATGCCCAAGAGGTAAAGTCATGATTATTTTCGCCCTGGTGTTTTATTTGGTGTTGGCTATTGCGGTGGCGCTGAACTGGCTGCCCTTGTGGCTGCTTATCGGCTATGGCGTGCTTGGGCTGGTTGCCTTTGTGGTCTTTGGCCTTGATAAGCGCGCCGCTGTCAAAGACAACCCCAGAACCGCCGAACTCAAACTGTGGATGCTGGCACTGATTGGCGGTTTCGGCGGCGCCATGTTGGCCATGGGACTGTTTCGCCATAAAACCAGTAAGCGTGGATTTTTATGGCCTTTTTACACGGCTACCGTGCTGCATTTGCTGCTGGCCGGAGGGGCCTTGTATTACTTCAGCACAGGTACAGCTGTCCCGGGATAAGCATCAGGATTGGCAGCTCACCAATACACGCGGCTTTACCCAGCGGCGGCTTAACCATAAGATATTGAGTTCCATACGATAGTCAAAAGTCAGCCATTACGGAATCCATCCCATGAGAGTTGCCCTCGCTGTTATTGTGATTGCCTGCGTCATTTTTTACTTTTTCACCACCATGAATAACCAAAAGGCCGCCAAACTCAATGAAGAGAAAGGCGCTGTATTCCTCGCCGAAAACGCCAAGCGCGACGGCGTAACCACCACAGCATCGGGCCTGCAATATGAGCTCCTGATTGCCGGCAGCGGCGAGCGCCGCCCCAGTGCCAACGACACTGTGCGCGTGCATTACCACGGCACCCTGACCGATGGCACTGTATTCGACTCATCCGTTGAGCGCGGCGAAACCATCGCCTTCCCACTGAACCGGGTAATCAAGGGGTGGACCGAAGGGGTACAGCTGATGAAAGAAGGCGACAAGATGCGCTTTTTTATCCCGGCGAGTCTGGGCTATGGCAGCCGCAGCGTAGGCAAAATCCCCGGCGGCTCGGTGCTGGTTTTTGATGTGGAACTGATAGCCATCGAGTGATGACCACATAAAAAACGGAGGCTCTGGCCTCCGTTTTTTATCGCCGCTTAACGTCTGTCAAATGACGCCTTCAGCTAAGCGGATTCACTCAAGGTGATTGCCTCAGTTGCAGCTGGCTGGGCCCACATCGACCCAAACGCTGGCAACCCCCGGCTCTTCACCCTTGGTCCACCAGGACGCCTTCCAGTTGCGGCCATTGTGGGAAGTCACAGCGCCGCCGCTATAGGCAACAGCTGCATCCCAACCGAGCATGACGTCACTTTCCAGTGCCCAGGCATCGGCACTGCGGCTTGGTTCGACACTCTGTACCCAGTGTTTGGCGCGCCATACCAGTTGGCTGTGGCTCACCTTGTCACCGCCGTTGTAGATGGTACTTGCTGACCAGGCAGGATAGTTACCGGCATTGGGATCGGTGGCATTGCAGCCGCCGTTGTCGCCACCGCCGGACTTGGGTTTTACGGTCAGCAAGGTGGCTGCACTGGCATCGAGCGCCCCATCCGACACCAGCACGCTGATGTTGTACTGGGTATCGGCAGTCACCTCAGGCGCAGTCACCACCAGGGTGGCACTGTTTTGGCCGGACACACCGAGGCCCGCAGGCACTGTCCACTGATAAGTCAGCGCATCGCCATCGGCATCAGAAGCGCTGGCAACTATGCTCACGGCGGCGCCGGACTCGGCGCTGAATGCTGCATCCACAGTCACTTCAGGGGCACGGTTTGGCGTTTCGGCCTTGTTGGTGACAGTCACAGAGTCAGTGCTGGCAAGCCCCTGTGGGTCTGTCACGGTCAGGCTGAAGACATGGCTGACGTCCGCCTCGGTTGAGCCTAGGGAAATACTGGCATTGGCACTGGCGCTGCCGCTGATGGCAACGGCCGGGCCAGAGGTTTGGCTCCAGGCGTAGCTCAGCGCACCGCCTTCAGGGTCGCGGGATGCTGAACCATTCAACGTGACATCGGCAGGGCCGGTGACGCTGACGTCAGCGCCGGCATTGGCAATGGGCGCCTTGTTGGCGGGCGGATTGGTGCCTCCGCCGTGACCCAGTCCTTCGTGCATGGCATTGAGGATATCGCCATTATCGGCATCAATTTCCCAGGCAAACAGACCACCCAGCTGATTGGCAAGCACATACTGGCCCTTGGCCTTGACTGAGCGCTCGTTATCGAAGGTGATAAGGTCGCCACTGGATGGATTAAACAGCCATGGCGCCTCGGCCGCTTCGTCATAACCTTGCTGCCAACCACTGCCCATGCGGTTGTTGACTAAGTCGCGGTAATCCACCACGCCATTTTCCCAGGTACCTTTTACCGGTCCGCTGGCGGTGCCGGTGAAGGGGGTGTCGTTGCTGTAGTTGCTCACGCCGGTCCAGCCACGGCCATACATGGCGGCGCCCACCACCAGTTTGCCCGGAGTCACCCCCTGGGCCAGCAGCGCCTGCACGCCCTTGTCGGTGGTGTAACGGGTGTTGGGATCCCAGGAGGCATCGTAAAGCGCGGTCTGATGGCCAAGCTCGGTGTTGCTCCAGGCGCCGTTGAAGTCATAGCTCATCACGAAGATGTGGTCCATGTACTGCTGTGCCTGCACATAATCGACCTTGGCAATCTTATCGTCACCGGCGCTGATGGCCGAGGTCAGTTGGAACTCGCGGCCGGTTTCGGCTTCCAGCTCATCGAGCATGGCGCGCAACTCTTTCATCAGGGTCACGTAGGTGGCGCCATCTTCGGGGCTGCCAAGGTTGGGGTTAGCCCCCAGACCGCCGGGGAATTCCCAGTCGATATCCACGCCGTCGAAGAATTTCAAGGTTTGCAGGAACTCCTTCACCGAGGCGACAAAGGTGTCGCGCTTGGTCTTGTCACCGAGGAAATAGAAAGGATCGGACAGGGTCCAGCCACCTACAGATGGCAGAATTTTCAGGTCTGGATAGGCCTGCTTCAGCGCCATCAGGTTGCCAAAGTTGCCCTTGTAGGGTTCGTCATGGGCCGACAAATCCCCCTGTGGCATCTGCACTGCCGCCCAGGGGTCGTGAATCGCCACTTTGAAATCTTCACGGCCGGAACAGGCGCGCTGCAGCGCTTCAAAGCTGCCTTCGATTTCTTTGAGGCTGTCGTTGATGCCATTGCCGCCACAGATTGGCGTAAAGCCGTACAGCAGGTGAGTCAGGTTTTGCGCCGGAATATCGTCCACGGTGAACTTGCGGCCATAGACGCCCCACTCCACGTAGTAGGCGCCCACCACCTTGCCGGACTTATTGGCGTAGGGTTTGTTATTTTCTTTGAGCGGCGCAGTCAGTGGCGCCAGATGGCTGCCATCGGTATCGGCAACCAGAATTTCACGGGCATCACTGGCGGTGCAGCCATCGGCATTACAAAGGGCCACGGTGAGCTGATAGCGGCCACCCTGGCTGACAGGAAAGGTTGCGGTACCGGACGCGCCCGATGGGCCACTCCAGTATTCCACGCCGTCCAGCAGCACCTTGGCGGTATCCCCCACATCGCCGCTCCACAGGTTCCAGCTTACCGACACATTGGCGGCATCCTTGACCGTGACCAGCTGATTGTAGGCGGTGGCCGCCTGATTGATTTCGATGATGGAAAACTTGGTTTCGCCCCATGCAAGAGCCGGTTTTCCAGGTTTGGCGGCCATGGCAGGCGCGGCCAGCGCCGACGCCACCACGAGCGCGGTTACTGAGGGTTTGGTTAAAAACATGTCTTTGTCCTTATTGGTTTTTATTCTTTTCAATAAGGCAAGGCAAAGCGCCTTCAGGAACGGCAGATGCCGACAACAAGCATGGGGTGCGACCAAACACCCGCTTAAGACATCATCCTGTGGTATCCCCGCTGTCGTAGCCTCTGTCTTTACAGAGCGCCCTTAGACCGGTGGCTTTGCGCCCCGGCCTTTCGACCGGTTTGCCTTTTTCACAAATGACTATTTGGCAGAACCAAATGACAACGTTGTCATTCATGATTCAGCATAGGCTAATTATTTTTAAGGCGGCAACAACTTATTTACATAACGCTATCTGTTTTGATGAAATTCAGCGGGAAATGGATATAGGCTGGAGTGAAAGAATTAAACAATATCTATTTTATTCATTAAGTTAAAAACAAACGGCGCCGATTGGCGCCGCACTGAATATCTGATCAGACCTCAAGTCCGAACGGGTCATCAATGGAGTAAGAAGGCTGGGTAAACCACTTTGGCCCCGACGCCGTCATGTAAAAGTGATCTTCCAAGCGCACCCCAAATTCACCGGGTACACAGAGCATGGGCTCGTTGGAAAAACACATGCCCGGCGCCAGCGGCGTGGTGTCATTCGCAACCAGATAAGGCCACTCGTGAATATCCAGTCCAATGCCATGGCCGGTGCGGTGCGGCAGACCGGGCACAGCATAGCCGGGGCCAAAGCCTGCGGCCTCCAGCACACTGCGCGCCGCTTTATCGACGCTGCCACAGGGCTCGCCCAATCTTGCTGCCTCAAAAGCCGCTGCCTGCGCCTGCTTTTCCAGGTTCCACAGCTCACGCTGGCGCGCACTTGGGGTGCCGTATACATAGGTACGGGTGATGTCTGAGTTGTAACCATAAAGCTGACAACCGGTATCAATCAGCACCGTATCCCCCTCTTCCAGCGCCTTGGGATTTTTCACGCCGTGGGGGTACGCGGTATCTTCACCAAAGAGCACGATACAGAAATAGGAACCGGCTGGCGCCCCCACTCTGCGATGGGCAGAATCGATAAAAGCCTCCACCTCAGAGACGGTAATGCCCGGGCGCAGCATGGCGGCAGCGGCCTTGTGCACTTCCAGGGTCATATCTTTAGCGCGCTGCATCAACGCAAGTTCGGCGGCAGATTTTTGCATCCGGCAACCGGCAGTCACGGCCCTGGCGCTCACCACCCTAAGTTCGGGATTGGCATCACGAATACCTTCACTGATAAAAAAGGCGGCCGATTCATCCATACCTACCCGACCCTGCCCCAGGCCAAGGCGAGTAAGCACAGCGCCAAACAGCTGATAGGGGCTCTCGTCTTCATGCCAGGTGTTCACCTCCCCCACGATGGCCATATAGCCTTTGAGGGTGTCGAGTTCAAACGCCGGCGCTATATACTCCAGCTGTCCTTCGGCGGGCAGAATGGCCCCCACCATGCGTTCGCTGGCATACCAGCGGGTGCCGGTGAAGTAGTAAAGATTGGTGCCGGCGTTGAGGTAAACCGCATCCAGACCCAGTGACTTCATCAATGTCTGCGCCTTATGGATACGCCGTTGAAACTCACTCACTTCTATGGGGCCTGTACCGGCTGTCATATCACTGAGCTTGGCCAGGGCCTCTTCGGCCGAGAGCCCACCTACACCTATGGTCATACTTCACCTTTGCGTCATTTGTTGCCTCGGGCCAATAGGGTCCCGTTCAGATGCGCATTTTTAGCATAAAGTATACAAATAATGAACCCTCATTCTGCTCAAGGGCGGAGAATCTGAGAATACAGAGGTCAGCTTTAGGCTATCGGCTGGCGGATCTTGTTGGTGTCGGTGACGTTGAATGCGGTGCCGTCATGCTTTAAAAAGTGAGGGTTTGCCTGCCATAACACCCAGCGGCGATAATCCGGACCACGCCGTCACTCTGCCTTACTCCCAAGCAAAAGCCCAGGTCAGAGGCGTGTGTCAGACACCACAGGCAAGGGCCCAAAAGGGCTGTATTCATGGCATTTGAGAGGCAAATTCGGTTGCCATTCAGGGCACTTGTGAGTATTGTGACGCCAATGTTGCACAGGCCGCAGATTCTGCCGGGCCAAGGGCAACCGTCACTGGGGGAACAAAGTGTCAGAAGGCGCCATGTCGGCAAATTGGTTCAGGTACTGCCTGTGCGTGTCGAGCAACGACAGCGAACGCATCCGGCAGACCATGGCGACCCTGCCACCGGAGCAGGCGCTTGAATCCCTCGGGCTTTCCGGGTGTTTAACCCCTGGTGAACACATCTCGTCCCTCAAACTCTTCAGTAATCACCTGCGACTGGACATCCACAGCGACAGCGGTATCAATTATCGGCTGATGCGTGCCAGCAAAGCCCTCGGCGTTGAATTTATCAAGGTGCATGCCCGCTGCGGCGCCTTGGATGCCAGTTTTGACAGCTGCTTTTATCGCGGTGTCAGACCCACTCCCGGTGAGCTCGACAGCCTGCTGGCGCGTTTCCTGCCCGAAGATACGCTGGATACCCTTGTGCGAAACCAGGATGTGGCCGAACTCACGAGGCTTCTCAGTACCGGCCTGGACCCCAATGCGCCCCTTGGCGATGAGCCACTTATCTATGCCAGCGTACATTATCGCAGCCTGTCGATGTTTACCCTGCTCCTTGAACAGGGCGCCAACCCGGAGGAAATCGACAGCAACGGGCAAGACCTGATGACGCGCCTGTTCGCCGAAAATGACAAACGCCTGGCTCCCTTTATTGAGGTATTGCTGCAACAGGGCTGGCCATCCCACCACAGGTTGCCGGATGGTGGCTCCATTTTGTGGCATGCGTTTGCGCTGGACTATGAACTGGCCGCCAGACTTCACCGTCAGGGGTTTCCCTTCCTTCGCCCCCATGGGATTTACAACTCGGGAAGCACTGAGCAGCACATAAAAGTCGCCATCCGCCATCAGGACCAACCTGTGTTGCAACGGCTGCTCTCGGGCTTAAACCTCAATTACGATCAATTGATGGTGCTGGCGGGGCTTTGTACCCAGGTCGACAATCTGCTGGGCTTTAAGTTACTGGAAAGCCGGGGACTGAAGCTTGAAGATAACAGCGATGATATGGTGGAACTCCTGCAGGGTGCCGCTTCCAGCGGTGCCTTTCGCCTGGTGGCCTATCTGCTGCTCAAGGCCGAAGCCCTGATGCTGGACATAGATGATTGCGTGGCCGATCTGGTGGAATATCTGGTGGCCGACGACCGGGCCCAAAGACTCATTGCCATTCTGGCCAATCGTATACGGCTATTCGACCACAATCGCGCCATTGGCACGGCAATCCACCACAAAGCACTGAAAAATTTAGAAATACTTTTAAAGGCTAATAAGCCAACCCGTTATCGTAGCCCCCTGCTACACGATTATCTGGAGGATTTGAGCCCCGAATCCGCACGTATGCTGCTGGATGCGGGTGAGAATCCCGCCGAAACCAACGTTGATGGCGAAACGGTGTTTGAAGCCCTATTGCACCAAAGACCCAATGAGGTGGCGCTGCATCAGGTATTCCACAGGGCGCTGTTCGACTTGCCGGTCAACGAATACATCTGGTTGTTGATTGCCTACCGGGATACCCAGGGATTTGAGCAGGCCTGGCTGCGGCTTCGAAACAAACAGCCGGAAAACCATCAGGGCGACACCCTGCTGCTGCACGCCTGTCGCCATGGTGCCCGCGACATAGTCGCCTTTTTGCTGGACAGGGAGCAGCCCCTCGACCACAAAGACCATGATGGCAATACTGCGCTGGCCATTGCAGTATCCAGGGGGCATTTGGATATCGCCCGCCGCTTGCTGGATGCTGGCGCCAAAGCCAATGACACCCTGAAAATCCCCAGCCGCTCTGCTCGGGCAAGCCATCGCAGCCTCGAAGTGCTTTTGGGCACCTTAAGCCGACTGCGTCAGGAGGCCGAAGCACTGCGTGAACCCCTGCTTCCCCATGGGCGTGCGCCGCTGCTGTGCTATGCCGCCTATCTTGGTGATCTGGCCATGGCGCAGTTGCTGCTGGAAAGGGGCGCAACCCTGCCAGCCAGTGACCGTGAGGGCTGTAGCGCGCTGTATTTCGCCGTCGCCAATGGTCACAGACAACTGACAGAGTATTTGCTGGCGCAGGGCGCCGATGCCCAGGAATGGTTTAAGGGCGAGTCGCTGCTGCACATCGCCTGTTACCGAGGCCACGGCCGTCTCATCCCCAGCCTGCTGCAGGCTGGGTTATCCCTTGAGGATGGCAACGATGCCGACGGCGATACGCCACTGCATTTGGCCGCGCGTATGGGCGCCATGCACGATGAAGATTTGTGCTCGCAATTAATTGCCGCAGGCAGTGTGCTCGACAGCCAAAACCTGCACGGGCAAACGCCGCTGATGGGCGCCATTCTCATGCTCAGTCACAAGAGCGCAGCCATATTGCTTAAGGCGGGCGCCAGCGCCGAAGTGCTGAATAAAAAAGGCAAGAGCGCCTTCGACTATTTCCACGCCCTTGGCATACCGGCTCCCGGACTGGACCTCACGGCCCTCAAACCGGGTGGTTTTTGGTATCGGCTGCACAAGCTCACCCTGGGACTGGGCCGGGTAACCATGTGGTATCTGCTGCCCTCGGCATTGGCGCTGGGGCTGGTTTGGTCTTTTGCCAGGGACTGGTTACCGGCGCTGGGCATTGGCATAGCGGCATGGTGGGCACTGGCGTTGGTTATCAGTGTTAAGCAGCGCCGGGATAGCCTGGAGTCGCTGCCCCAGCTGCTCACCCCCCAGGGCAATGTCAGCCGGGCGGAAGATGAAATGCGCTTTATGGCGAGCTGGGATGATGAAGCCATGGATATCCCGCTGGCACCGCCCCGGCTAAGAGCATAAAACCAGCCAATAAAAAAACGCCGCTGTTGCGGCGTTTTTTTATCTCAGGATGTGACTCTCAGATTGGATCAGCGCTTTTTATCCAACATGGTGGCCAGCCCGCGGCACACCAATGTTTCCATGTCATCGACCCTGTGCACCTGACAGTTGGCCATGGGCGCACCCAATGCCATGTTTTTGAGAGCGCCAATACAGCCCTTGTAAAAATCGGCGCTGTTCATCATGCTGCCTGCCAGATAAATACGATTGGGATTGAAAAGGTTAACCACCCACGCCAGTCCCATCCCCAGATGCCTTCCCGCCCGATTCAGATCGTCACCCACCACCTGTTTACGACCACGCAGTGCTTCGGCTGAGGCCAATTGCTCCAGACTGAACTCACCACCCTCGGTCATGATACGGCAATGCCCCAACTCACCGGCAAAGCCGCTGGCGCCGCTGAACACCTGGCCATTCATGGCAATCGCCATACCAAGGCCGGCACCGCACATCACCAATACCTCGCAATCATGGCGCGGCTCGGCAATGGCCTGAATGCCTGCATCCATGTCGTTTACGATAAAGGCGAGTTCGCCGCTGCAGTGGATTTGAGAAGGGTGCAACCCCGTCAGTCCCGGCAGCGATTTGCAGGTAACCAAACGGTTATCCCGCACCAGGCCCGGAACGCCAATGGCCAGCCGGTAATGCTCCAGCGCAAAGTCCTGTTCAAAGGCCTGGATCTGTTCGTTCAAATCCCGGATAGAGAAACCATCACCGGTGGGGAATTTATATTGTTCTGTATGACCTTCGTGCCTGAGTTCAAACAGGCCGTTGGTTCCCCCCACATCAAGTGTCAATGTTTGCATCATTTACTCCACTGATACGCCCTGCTCTGACCCCGAGCAGGGATAGTGAAGTTTATCATAGTGTCATCAACTGGTAATTGAATAAATCAATTGTTGCCACCTTGTAACACCCTGCTTTTGCTCAACTTCCACCATGCCAGCAGCATCAGCTGCACTCCGATAAAGGGTAAGCAGGCCACCAGCAATACCTGCCAGCCAAGGCTGGTAAGCAGGGCGCCAGCCCCCAGCGACGCCATGGCCTGAAAGCCAAATACCGCAAAGTCATTGAAGGTCTGTATCCGGAACTTCTCGGCACCGCGATAGCAGGAAGGCAAGAGCGAAGTCCCTGCCACAAAAAGGAAATTCCAGCCTACGCCGAGCAGCACCAGCGCCGTCCAGTAGTTCAACAGCTCGCTGCCGGACAGCGCCATAATGATGGTCGCAGCATAGGCGCCAAGGCCCGCCATCATCATGGCGCCATGGCCGAAACGGGCCACCAAAGCACCGCTGACAAATGAAGGCAAATACATGGCGATGATATGGCTCTGAATAACCCACTTGGTGTCGGCAAGTGAGTGGTGTTCCATGTGGTGCATGTGCAGCGGCGTCGCCGTCATAATCAGGCTCATCATGCCGTAGCCGATGGCGGCACCGCCAATGGCCACCCAGAGTTTGCTCTGGGACAAAAGCTCACCCAGGGGGCGCTCGGTCTGAGGCTCTATGGTGGTGGCATCACCCTGCCATTGGGACTCATTGCGGTATCCCAGGAGTACCAAACCGCCGCACAGGGCAATGGCCGACAGCAGCAAAAAAGCACCGGCATAGCTGCCATCAATCAGCGCACTGCCCAGCACCGCAAGTTCAGGGCCGAGCAAGGCCGCCACCAGACCGCCCAGCAGCACCCGGGAGGCGGCCCTTGGCGCCTTGATGGGGTCAACGGCTTCCATGGCTGCAAAGCGGTATTGCTGCACCACAGCGCCTGCGGCCCCAAGCAGCAGCGCCCCCACACAGAAAATCACAAAGTCGTTCTGATATACCCCAAGGGCCGCCGTTAATCCTGCCAGGGTGCCGAGCATACTGCCCAATAAAAACACCCTGCGCCTGCCATACTTGCGGCCAAGCAGACCAACGGGCACCACGGCGGCAGCGAGGCCAAGGATCATCACAGCGATGGGCGCGGTGGCGAGCTGCGCCGAGGGCGCTATCTTTGCGCCCACCAAACCACCGAGCAGCACCATGATGGGGGTTGCACTCATGGACAGGGCCTGGGCCAGCGTCAATAACCACACATTGCGCGGCCATCCTTGTAGTTTCCCCATCAGCATAAGGGGAGTTGTGCGAAACCAAGCCGAAAACGCCATGATATTTCTGCCAAAATGAAGCCGATAAAAAAAGAAGCTACGAATATCCCCTGCCCGACGTCCGGCGTCAAGGCATGCCCCAGAGACGATGACAGGGTAACCGCAGCAGTAACCTGTGCCCGGGCTTTCCGGGGCCTCAAAGCATTTTCATCTTGCCTTGCCTTGCAGCTGCGTGTGTGGGTTGCGATAATCGGCGCATATTTATAAGCCACGGGACACTACCCGGGCGCATCAAAAGTACTCAGAACAAGTACCCACTCACAAGCAAAACGTCAGGAAAAGGTCACCCATGTCAGCAGTCGCCAGCAGTGAAATCTCCAAGCGCCTCGATGCCATTCGCGTTGAAATGGCCGCCAATGAACTCGATGCCTTCATCATCCCCCGCGCCGACGAATATCTTGGGGAATATGTGCCCGAGCATAATGAGCGCCTTCACTGGGCCACCGGCTTTACCGGCTCCGCCGGTATGGCGATTGTGATGAAAGAGACCGCCGCCATCTTTGTTGATGGCCGCTACACGGTGCAGGTGCGCGATCAGGTAGACGAGCGCCTGTATGCCTATGAAAGCCTCACCGATACCCCTCAGCCCCAGTATCTCGCCGACAATTTGAGCGAAGGCGCCCGGGTGGGATTCGATGCCCGTATGCATACTCTGGCCTGGTTTGAACAAGCCAAGGCGGTGCTGGATAAAGCCGGCATCGAGCTCGTTGCCGTGGGCGAAAACCCCATTGATAAGCACTGGCATGACCGACCTGTGCCCGAGATAAAGCCCCTGCACCTGTTCAGTGATGCCGACGCCGGTAAAACCAGTGCGCAAAAACGTGCCGAAACCGGCCTCCTGGTGAAAAAAGCCGGGGGTGATGTGGCACTTATCACGGCGCTGGACTCCTTCTGCTGGCTGCTCAATATCCGCGGTTTTGATGTGCCCAGATTGCCTGTGGTACTGGGCTCTGCACTGCTGTGGCAGGATGGCCGCATGCAGCTTTTTGTGGATACAGCCAAAGTTCCTGACAGTTTCGCCGCCCACGTGGGCGATGGCGTAACAGTGCACGCTGAATCTGAGCTCAATACGGCGCTTAAGAGTCTTGC
This sequence comes from Shewanella litorisediminis, assembly GCF_016834455.1. Taxonomy (NCBI): domain Bacteria; kingdom Pseudomonadati; phylum Pseudomonadota; class Gammaproteobacteria; order Alteromonadales; family Shewanellaceae; genus Shewanella; species Shewanella litorisediminis. The sequence continues at coordinate 726,192 of NZ_CP069213.1, read as the reverse complement.
CGGCAAGAAGCTGCTGGCCGACCCCAACAGTGCCAATGCAGCAAGCCAGCTCACCGCCCGCGAAGGCGGTGCCAAACTCGTTGCAGCCATGGACGTGGTTGCCCTGCCCAAGGCCGCCAAAAATGCATCTGAGCTCAAGGGCATGCGTGAATGCCATGTGCGCGACGGCGTGGCCGTGAGCCGCTTCCTCGCCTGGCTCGATGCTGAAGTGGCAGCCGGTCGTCTGTACGATGAAGCCGAACTGGCAGAAAAGCTCGAGAGCTTCCGCCTGGAAGACCCACGCTACCGCGAGCCAAGCTTTGACACCATCTCCGCTGCCGGCGCCAACGCCGCCATGTGCCATTACAACCACAACAATGGCACCCCGGCCAAACTGACCATGAACAGCATCTATCTGGTGGACTCGGGCGCCCAGTATCTGGATGGCACCACAGATGTCACCCGCACCCTGGCCATAGGCGAGGTCACCGACGAGCAAAAGAAAATGGTCACCCTGGTACTCAAGGGCCATATCGCGCTGGACTGCGCCCGTTTCCCCAAGGGCACCACGGGCCAACAGCTGGATGCCTTTGCCCGCCAGTACCTGTGGCAACACGGCTTTGATTACGACCATGGTACAGGCCATGGTGTTGGCCACTTCCTGAGTGTGCACGAGGGGCCACAGCGTATCGCCAAAAACAGCAATGCCGTGGCGCTGCTGCCCGGTATGGTGGTGTCCAACGAGCCCGGCTATTACCGCGCCGATGGCTTTGGTATTCGTATCGAAAACCTGATTGTGGTGCGCCACTGCGAGGCCCTCAAAGGCGCCGAGCGCGAAACCTATGAGTTTGAAGCCCTCACCCTTATCCCCATCGACACCCGTCTTATCGACAAGGCGCTGCTGACCGAGGCCGAGGTGAATTGGCTCAATTGTTACCACAGCAAGGTATACAGCACCTTGTCGCCCCTGATGTCCGGTGACGAGCTGGTCTGGCTGACGAAGGCCACCCAAGCTATCTGATAAAAAGCGCCTGCGGGCGCTTTTTTATTGTCCTCTGATCCGTCCCGAGCAGGGTTGAGTCACCAACACAGAGCAGGAGCAACATGTACGCCGTCATCTTTAAAGCCACCGTCAGCAAGCGCGATAATCAATACAGCGCCATGGCCGCCGAACTCAGGCAGCTCGCCTTCGAGAAATATGGCTGCCGCGACTTTATTGCCGTGACCGAAGGGGCGCAGGAAATCGCCATCTCTTACTGGGACAGCGAAGCCGACATTCTCGCCTGGAAACAGGACGCCCTGCATCGGGTAGCCCAGCAAACTGGCGCCAAACGCTGGTATCAAAGTTATCAGGTGGAAGTGCTGGAGCTGAAACGCAGCTACCGCGCAGGCTAAACCAGCCCCTATGTATATCCCAATGACTTAACAGTCTTTTTGACAAGGAGTTCATCATGCTGACGCTGTATATCGCCAATAAAAACTATTCATCCTGGTCGCTGCGCCCCTGGCTGCTGCTGACCGAGCTGGGCATTCCCTTCGAAGAAAAACTGGTGCCCTTTGGCGACAGCGACTTCAAACACTTCTCCCCCACTGCCAAGGTGCCCTGCCTGCTGGACAATGGCGAGCCGGTGTGGGATTCGCTGGCGATTCTCGAATATCTGGCCGAAAGCCACGCCGGTGTCTGGCCCGAGAACAAACAGGCTCGCGCCTATGCGCGCTGTGCGGCGGCAGAGATGCACTCAGGATTTGGCACCATTCGCTCCGTCTGCACCATGAACTGTGGCATCAGGGTTAAGCTGCACGCGGTGACGGATGCACTCGAGCGCGAATGGGCCCGTATGGATGAGCTGTGGCAACAGGGCTTAACCCGCTTCGGCGGCCCCTTCCTTGGCGGAAAGAACTTCAGTGCCGTGGATGCTTTTTTTGCTCCGGTTGCCTTCAGGGCGCAGAGTTATGGGCCAAAGCTGTCGACGGCCTCTGAAGCTTATGTTGCCACCCTGCTGGCCCTGCCGGGCATGCAGAGCTGGTATCAGGCGGCACTGGCCGAGCCCTGGCGTGATGAGGCCCATGAACAGGAGGTGCGTGATGCAGGAGAAATAGTGTCTGATTTGCGTCTGGACCAATGATAGATACCTGTTACGGCTGACCCTTCTCCGAGGCCAGTACCAGGCGCGGTCTTACAACTCCCGCCCACTCAAACACAAAGGCCCGGTTAATCCGGGCCTTTGGATTTGTCGACACCATGACCTTTGTTAAAAGAGTCCCAGTGACACCAACCGATACTCTCCACCATCTTTTGCAGTAAAGCGACGCTCGGTGCGCTGACGGCAATCCTCATCACAGGGGGCAGAATGCAGCAGGCTCAGCCAATTGCGGCACTGACTGATGGCCTCGGTGGCGCAGCCTTCACTGTCCCGCAGGCAAAAGCCGGGCGACTCAACCTGGATATCCTCGATATGGGCCGGATTGGCACTGCCCATGCGACCATTTTTATCCAGGGTCAACTCCACATGGATACCACCTGACTTGAGCAGGATGGCACAGGGCTCTTCTTTATGACCGCACAGGGCGACAAACTGAGAAGGCGTTTCCAGACCACTGTGGCTGCCATCTTCAAAGAAGGCCAGCAGGTGCTGGTAGTAAACCACATAGCTCTTCACCATCTTGTGACTGCCCCGCGCCAGCGGAAAACGCTGGTCAAGAAACTCGGTTGCACTCTCGAGGCTTACGCCCCGTTTGGCGCCATTCACCACAGCGGCAATGGCTTCCCCGATGAAGTGATGCAGTTGCTGCTGATTTTGAGTATTCATCATGGTCATGTTCATTGCCTTATCCTCGGTCACTTAGCTGTCTTCTGGGCTTTACTGCAAAACTGTGCCGGTTGAATGTGTTGGGCGGCCGGTTAATTTCGCTTGATTTTTAGTCTATGTTATTTTTTACTACAATTTCACAATAAAAATTTTACAATGTGAATTTTACAAAATGACCAGTGAAAAAAGCCTGATACGCCAGTCCCACTTCTTAGGCACTAAGATCAGAAACTTAAGGAAGCGCAACCACTTAACCATGGAAGACCTCTCGTCACGGTGTGTACGTGTGGATCCTGAGTCGGCGCCATCTGTGTCTTACTTGTCGATGATAGAGCGGGGAAAACGGGTGCCCAGCGCCGCCATGCTGGCGGTGATTGCCAAGGTATTTGAAAAATCACCCGACTGGTTTTTGGATGATGCACCCGAAGAGGATGCCATCACTCCGAACAAGGGCCGCAGAGGTGGGGTCCTTGGCATGGCACTGGAGCCTGGTTTTTTGTTTTCAAAGGATATTTTGCAGATTGCTATCCCCGAAATGCTGTCGCAGACCGGGATCAGCGGTCGTCAGTTTGCCCATTTGCTGATCCGTGCCCATCAGGAGCATCACCAGAATCATTTCCCCGACCTGGAACGTGCCGCAGAAGAAGTGGGGGACAAGCGCCTGAATCTCAGTGGCGACGACCTGACTGCCATCTGCAAACACATGGGCATGAAGATTCGCTTTTTCAAAGAGCCGCCGCAGGATCAGATTGATGATAACGGTGTGTCCACCCATCAGTTGGTGACGTCTTTTTTCGAGCCGCCCTCCACCATCTTTATCAATGAGGCCCTGAAGAAAAATCCCGAGCGCCTCAAATACGATTTGGCGGTGCACATAGGCCACTGTGTGCTCCACAACAAGGACGGACTGAAAAATGTGCTGGCAGTAGGACGCGGCATAGGAACCAGCGAGCAGGATGCAGATATATCCTCCACCGTGAATGCCCAGGATATCTTGAGTGCCTGGCGCGACTTTGAATCCAGCTTCTTTGCCGGTGCGCTGCTTTGCCCCAAGGTGCCTTTCCGTCAGCTACTGGAGCGGGGTGGCTATGAAATTGATACCCATAAAAAAATCGGTGTGTCTGCCTCGGTGGCCATGCGGCGTATGACTGTGGTATCGCCCTATCCCCACTGGCATTACTTCGATGCCTATGCCCCGGGCAAGCTCAAAGCGGTTTACCGGGGTAACGGCATTCCCCTGCCCTGGGGCAATATGCGTCAGGTGCCGGATCCCTGCCAGCACTGGGCGGTGTTTCGCATGATAAGCGAGCCATCCGATGGCAGCTCGGCGCAAATTTCGATTCTGGATGTGGGTGGCAGCCCACGCATTTACTGCTGTGAATCCACCAAGGTGGTGGACCTTGCCGGGAACCACCATGTGCTCTGCGCGGGAATAGATTTGAACCCTGCCATCGATGCCCAGGGCACAGATGCCTTAAGTCTCGCCGAGGCACTGAAGGACCACTGTGTGGCCTCTGGCGGTCAGGGGGAAATTCCCACTGCCATCAAACGTCAGCTGATGAGCATTGCCCGGATTCTCAACATCAATTGGGTGGAGCGTGGTATCGACAAGGGTGCCAGATTGATCTGCTCCCGGGGGAATGTGTGCCCACGCAAACCCAGCTGTTATGGTGGCCAATGTCAGGGCAGGTAGACTGGTGCCTGCGTGGCACCTCTGGCACACTGGAGCCCTCTTCACCGTGCCGGTACCTTTATGCTGACCACCTTAGCCATTCAACATTACCGCAGCCTGCGGGACCTGGTAATGCCTCTTGGGAGACTCACCTTAGTTACAGGTCCAAACGGTAGCGGTAAATCCAATCTATACAAGGCATTACGACTACTTGCTCTGACCGCACAGGGCGGCGTGACCTCGGCACTGGCGCGTGAAGGCGGCATAGACTCCTGTTTTTGGGCAGGGCCTGAACATTTCAGCCGCGCGGTAAAGCAAGGGGAATACCCCATAGAAGCGACCGTGCGGCAAAACAGCAAACGGGTTCGCCTCGGCTTTGCAGGAACAGATTACAGCTATCTAATTGAGCTTGGGTTACCAAAGCCTGACGGCACCACCCTATTTGGCCTCGACCCACAAATCAAGCGCGAAGCCATTTGGCACGGCGCCAAGTACCGTCCCTCCAGCGCCTTAATTGAACGTCGTGGTCATGTTGTAAAAAGTCGCGATGCTCAAGGGCGCTGGGAAGTGCTCAGTCAGCACCTGCCCCTGAGCGACAGCATCTTTACTGAACTTGCCGATCCGCATAAGGCACCTGAGCTGTTGTGCCTGAGGGACGATATCCGCGCCTGGCGCTTTTACGATCACTTTCGCACCGATGCTGCGGCGCCAGCCCGCCAAGTGCAGCTGGGCACCCGCACTCCGGTACTGGCCCACGATGGCAGCGATTTGGCCAGCGCCATCCAGACCATTTTTGAGATTGGCCAGGGTGAAACCCTGCACCGGGCGGTGGACGACGCCTTTCCCGGCGCCCGGGTGAGCATCGCAGCGCTGGAAGGTGGCATGCTGGAACTGCGTTTTCATCAGCAGGGGCTGCTAAGGCCTCTGAGAGCCGCCGAGCTCTCCGACGGCACCTTAAGGTATTTGCTGCTTACTGCAGCACTGCTGACCCCCAGACCACCCGCCCTAATGGTACTGAACGAGCCGGAGACCAGCCTGCACCCGGATCTGCTGCCCGCACTGGCACGGCTGATTCGCCACGCCTCGGGTAAAAGTCAGCTGTGGGTGGTTTCCCATGCCCAGCGGCTGATTAATGCGCTCTCAGAAGATGAAAACTGCCAGATTTTGATGCTGGAAAAGACGCTCGGGGAAACAACGCTGTACGGCCAGGATTTACTTACGACTCCCGGCTGGAACTGGCGCCTGGACAGCAGATAAAAAAGGCCGCCTCCCGGGAGATGTGGGAAGCGGCCTTGCCTTCAGGCAATCACCAGGGTATCGCCAACCTTAAAACTTCAGCTCGGCACCCAGGTAGTAGTAACGGCCCACGCCACCGCCGTAGAGGCTGTCGTAGTTACCGCTGCCACCAATCACGAACGGTCCTTTTTCGTCAAACAGGTTGTTGACGCCACCTGACAGACGGATCTCGGTGTCCTGCCCCACGTCAAAGCTGTAAGAGGCCGAGAGGTTATGGGTGGTTACCGATGGCAGTTCGTTACCCCACAGTGGCTCTGGGTTCTCTACACAGCTGGCGCTGCCGGAAGCACAGTTCTCCGCATTGGCCGCGATGTCTTTTTCCCAATCTTCATGGGCAGACTGGCTGCGACGCACACTGCTCTTGTACTTGACGCTCCAGCGAATACGCAGGTCTTCCAGATACCAGCTCAGGGATGCTGAGGCCTTGTCTTCGAAGATGCCAGAAGACAGCAGGCCCACGTAGCTGTCGGTAAACTGGCCATCGGGGCCGGTTGCCGTGATGCTGTAATCCAGTACATGGCTCCAGTCGAGTTTCAGCTTCAGCGAGCCCCAGCCATCCATATCGTAGCGGTAATCCAGCGCCAAATCGTAGCCACTGGTATTGGTTTCATCGGCGTTGATAACCCGCTGCTGCACCTCAATGATCTGCCCTTCACCGTCGCGCTTCACATCATTACAGAAGGGGTTGTCACCACCATAGGGCAAGGACGAGGCGTAACAGAAGCCGATGATGTCTTCATTGCCCAGACTGGTCATGGCATCTTCAATCGAGATGTCATAGTAGTCGATGGCAACACGCAGCCCTTCGATGAAAGAAGGTGCCATGGACACACCGACGGTGAAGGTTTCAGCCGACTCTTCCTGCAGATCAGGGTTACCAACGTTGGGTGAATAACCGTTGTTTTCATCCTTGAAGGAGCCATCGGCGGCAATGGCGGCAGCAATGCCAGGCTCAAGGCGGCAATTGTCGTGGCCCGGGCCGGTAGAAGTGGCAGTTACGCCATCACAGATGTCATCGAAGCCATCGTAGTCACCCCGTGGAGGCGACAGCAGTTCGGTGATGGTGGGGGCACGCTGGGCTGTTGCCCAGTTGGCGCGAACCATATACCCCTCTGCGGGCTCGTACACGATACCGGCCTTGTAGCTCTTCATCAGATCGGTCGTAGACCAGCTGTAATCTGCAACCCTCAGGGACAAATCCATCGACAGATTGCGTACCGCGGTCATGTCACGCAGCAGCGGCAGCGACACTTCCCCGAAGGCTTCATAGACATCCACATCACCTTCAAAGGTAGGGACATAGTTGAAGGTTACACCACCGTTTGGCACGTTGGTGTCGACACTTTGGGTGTCGCGGCGATATTCAAAACCAAACGCAGATGCCACCGGGCCCGCAGGCAGTTCAAACAGATCGCCAGTGACATAACCCAGCACGTTGGTCATGCTGATATCAGTGGTGATGGTTGGGTTGGCGCGGATATAGTCTGCGGCCTCGGCACTGATTGAGCCTTCACCGAACAGGTTTACGGGCACACAGCCGTCGGCACGGGCATCGGCATCGATACACTGAATGGTGCCATCGGCGAGTTTCTCGGCCTGCAACGCATTACGCAGTTTCAGCACATTGATTTCGTTCTGGCGCTCCTGCTCCTGCTTGAACTTGCCGTAGCCCACCGACAGATCCCATTCCCAGTTATCCCACACAAAGCCCCTGAGGCCGGCCCAGCTGCGATAGGTGGTACGGGTGTTTTCGTTAACGATGGCACCCACTTCGGCGAAGTTTCTGTCCCAGGTGATACCACGGGAGCTGGCGCCTTCAAAAATGGCCTCGGGTACAAAGGGGTTATTTTTCGGAATACGGCCCACGTACTCTTCAACAAACTCACCGGTGGCAGGGTTACGGACCAGCGCAAATTCATTCTCATCAGAGCTTTCTGGCGACTTGGGGTTTTCTGAGTGGTTGCGGCTATATTGCAGCTGGAAATACGCCTGAACACCGGAATCGAAGTCATACTCGGTTTTCACTGCCGCTGCGACCGTGTCTTCAGGTACTTTCAGCCAATCATACTGTGCAAAGTGGATACCGTACTTTTCTTCGTGCCAGTCATCACGGAGGGTCTGGCCGTCATACCAGAAGCCGGCATCTGGGCGCAGGCTGCTGGCTTCGTTGAATACGCCACCGGGAATCGAGTCGTTCAAATCGCGCCAATCTGCCTGGGTGATATCCCGCATACACTGGGCGTTGGTTTTCAGCGCAGTATCGTAGGTCTCGGTCAGCATGGTGTTGCACATGCGTTTGTCATCATAAGACCAGGATTCCTGCTGTTGGGCACGATTTCTGTCCCAGTAGTCCAGACCGAACTCCTTGGTGTAAGAAGCGGCCATAAACAGATAACCCTTACCATCCGCGTACAGGGTGCCAAAGTCACCATCGACGCTCATCTCTTCACCACCTTTTTCGGTGGTGCCGCCACGGACGTTGAACTTAGCACCTTGTTGATCTTGCTGGGTAATAATGTTTACCACACCGGCCACGGCGTCAGAACCATAGGTCGCCGAGGCACCACCGGTGATAATTTCAACCTTATCGACAAAGGTGCTGGGAATGGTGGAAAGGCTGACGTAGTTGCCTGAATAGCTGTTTGATACCACCCGGCGGCCATCGATGAGAGTCAGGGTACGGTTGGTGCCCAGATTACGCAGGTCGATGGTTGACAGACCCGTGTTTTGCACGCTGGATTGGGAGTTGGCGTTGCTGACGCCCTCTGCTACCTGTGGCAGCTCATCCACCAGAATGGCCGCCAGAGAGCCAATACCGGCATCTTCAATGGCGCCCTTGTCCAGGGTTGCCAGAGGTGTGGCAACGGAAAAACTGTCACGCTTGATGCGTGAACCAGTGACGGAAATTTTTTCAATGGTTTGCTGTTCGGTTTCAGCGCTTTGCTGGGGCTGATTTCCCTTAACCTGGGAAACTTCAACCTCGTCGGCCGCCAGTGCAGTCATGGACATGCCGCCCAAAACCGCAGCCTGAATGGCCAATGTCAGAATGGTCTTTTTCATGCTTCTCACCCTTCCCTGCATTCTTGCAGTGTTTTGCTGAACTTTTTTATTACGCGCAAAGACTCTGGTCAGTTGCCAAAGCCCCCTCCCTTCCGCAATCTTTATTAACCTTGTTAACAAAGCGCTAACGGCAATTGAGGTTTTACGGTGCCAGCGGAGTCCGGGCAATTCAGCGGGTGTCGTTTCTATCCCCCTTTTATCTCTATTTAAAATCTATTATCTATTTTTCATATAGTTAAATACATTTAAGCTTGTGCCACATGGTGAGGGATTGAGGGGATAGAGATTAAATAGAGGCGTATTTGGGTGCTGATGGATGGGCCACATAACAACAAAAAAAGCCACTCAGGGTGGCCTTAAGCGGAGGAATAAGAGTTAACCCAGTGCGTAACGGGCGATGGTCTTCTGAATACCCACCACGTCGGTGCCACGCTTGAGTTCTTTTACCAGCGGCTCGTGCTGACCCGAGATCCACAGCTTCAGCTCGGCATCCATGTCGAAGGTACCGGCGGTTTCCACCTGAAAATGCACTATGGCCTTATAGGGAATGGAGTGATAACTCACTTTTTTGCCCGTTACCCCTTGCTTATCTATCAAGATCAATCGCTTACTGGTAAAGACAAACAAGTCACGCACCATTTTATAGGCCAGTTGCAACTCTTCATTGTCGCCAAGGATAGGCGAGAGTTCGGCGGTTAACTTGCCCAGGTCCACCTCACTGGCGTTGCCCATCAGGGCATCCAAAAATCCCATTAATACCTCCTGTTATGTTACCGGTTTGTGGTCATGCAAGATTAACGCATTGGCCCATCGCCTGAAATACAAAGCGCCGAAAGAAAAAGCGCAGAAAGAAAAACGGCGACCCAGGGTCGCCGTTTTTATGGTACAGGGGCTTAGCCCACCACCAGCATTTCACACTTGTGGCAGTCAAACACCAGCTTGAACTCCTTGCCACCCAGTTCCATCTGCAGCGGGTCGGCCTTAATCCCCGGCACTTCCTTGGGGCACATGTTGTAGCTGTAGCGGATACAGTGCTTGGTGATCATCAAAGGGGCATCGCCCTTCACCGGACGCACTTCGTAGGCATCGCGGATAGAAACCACGCCATGGCGGGTATAAAAGTCTTTGGCCTTTTGATTAGAGACGTTACTGAGGTAAGTCATGCTGCGCTGGGGGTAACGCACGCTGTCATCCCGCTCCCAGGGAGTCGGCCTCTGATAACCCTGGATACGGGCCTGACTCAGCGCCTCCACCGCGTCGCGGCGCAGATTATTAATGACCGACGCAGGCGCGAAAACCCCTGCCGCATCACCCAGATCAATCTCGCCGAGGCTGAAATCTGTATTGCCCAATTTACCCAGATTCTTTTTCAGCCCTTCGCAATTACGCGCTATGTCATTGGCCTGCTGCTTATCGAAGTCAGCGGTCACTGTCACCGAATGGCCATGGTTATCAAAGGCAGTCAATGCCAGCCCCTGTTCCCGCTCGGCCAGGGCAAAGTTAATCGTCACCAGACGCTCGGCCGACTCTTTGGCCAGCAACATCTCAAAGGCCTGATCGTGGTTACGGTAAAGGGTGACATCGACCCGCAAGTCTTCCGGCACCGTCTTGAGATAGAGTACATTGCCCTCGGCACGGTTTACCCGGAAACCGGTGAGTTTGTCGTCTGACAAACGGGCTTTTTCGTAGTTTTTGGCAAAAAAGCCCAAACCATCACCGTTATTAAACTCTGCATTGGAATCCACCACTATGTGGTCTTTGGCGATTTTGCTGACCTTACCCACGTCAATCCCGAGATACTTGGGAGTACGGAAGTCGGCAATGCCCGGCTTGCGGTCGTGCACGAAATAATCTGTCTTGCCGCGGTTAAAGCTTTTGTCAGGGTCCGGCACAAAGCTGTAGCTGCAGCGGCCGTGGGATGATGGCTCAAACTCGGGGCGGCGGGCCATGATGGCATCGAGCTGCTGACGATAGTGGGCAGTGACGTTTTTTACGTAACTTAAGTCTTTCAGGCGCCCTTCAATCTTGAATGAGCGAATGCCGGCATCAATCAGGGCTTCGAGGTTTTCGGTCTGGTTATTGTCCTTGAGCGATAACATGTGCTCATTGGTGGCAATCACCTCTCCCTTACGGGTGCTGAGATTCCCCGGCATACGGCACTGCTGTGAGCACTCACCACGGTTAGCACTGCGGTTATCGGTATAGGCTTCACTGATGTAGCACTGGCCACTGAAGGCCACGCACAGGGCACCGTGGATAAAAAACTCGAGCCGCATGTTGGTTTCGGCGGCCACGGCGCGGATTTGACTCAGGCTCAGTTCACGGGCCAGCACCGCCTGGGAAAAGCCGACGTGCTCCAAAAAGGCCACCTTTTCCGGCACCCGATTATCCATCTGGGTACTGGCATGCAGCGCAATCGGCGGCAAGTCCAACTCCAGCAGGCCCAGATCCTGCACGATAATGGCGTCGGCACCGGCTTCGTACACATCCCAAATCAGTTTGCGGGCGTCTTCCAGCTCAGAGTCAAATAAAATCGTGTTTACTGTAACAAACACCTGCGCATGGTAGCGGTGGGCAAATTCACACAGACGGGCAATATCGGCAATGCTGTTACCGGCGGTATGGCGGGCGCCAAAGGCGGGCGCACCAATGTAAACCGCATCGGCGCCATGGCGAATGGCTTCAATTCCGTAATCGGCGTTTTTAGCGGGAGCCAACAACTCCAGCTTATTATCGGCAAGCTTCACCGGCTCAGGGGTCACCTGGGCCTGAGGTTTGCCGGGAATAAAAATCTCAACGCCTTCTGTACTCATGAATCAAACTCGTCTGCTGGCCTGACTGAATAGCCCGGTAGAAAAATCGGACGCAGAGTATAGCAGAGCCAATCTTTCAGAAAAGACTTATGAGGCGGCGAACAAAAAATAATCAGCCATCAACCTGGGCGGATGCACCGTAAAACACCGCCAACCACACGCTGGGGATGGCAGGGTCGGTCGCCTCGACTCTGTGACGCACACGGGCGGGAATGTTCACATAGTCGCCGGGCGCCAGCGCAAGGCGACTGCCATCATCATAGGCCAGCACGGCGCTGCCACTGAGCAGCACTACCCATTCATCTTCATCCTGATCGTACCATTGGCCCTCTGCCGTGCTGTGACCAAAGGAGACAATGCGCTCGATTCGGCAAAACGGAGACCTTATCAGGGTTTCGAATACTTCCTCACAGAGGTTTTCTGGAAGCTCAGTTAGAAGGTTAGCCATGGTCAGCTTTACTCCAGCGTTTGGTATAAGTCGCCATCAATCCCCTCGTGAGGGGTAAGTCCTCCCCCGGCGCCAGAGAAAAAGGCTCTCTGAAGCTTTCCATGTCTTCCTGAGAAAGTTTGTTGTTTGCCATCGTCCTTCGACAACATCTGAGGTGTATAGGTGGCCAAATCTATCACGGGGCCAAATCCTGCTCAATTTTCAACCAAAGCTTACAAGCTCATCGCTGCTGATAAATCGCAACCCCCACAGCACTCAGCAAGCCTGAACAAACATAGCAAAGCGACCCGAATGGGCCGCTTTAAGGAGGGTTGAAAAAGCCTTTTATTATTGGGCAGACTTTTGGAACTCGCTGAAAGAGCGATAGGGTATCTTGAAGAAGATGATGTAAAACACCGGCACAATCAGCAAGGTGAGCACTGTCGCGACCCCAAGACCAAACATCACCACCGCCGCCATGGACTCAAAGAAGGCGTCTGTGATCAGGGGCAGCATCCCCAGAATGGTGGTGACGGCAGCCATACACACGGGTCTGACGCGGCTAACGGTGGACTCAAACACCGCTTGGAAAGGCTCCTTACCCTCGTTGATTTCCAGGTTGATTTGGTCCAGCAGCACAATACCATTTTTCAGCAGCATCCCAGAGAGGCTCAGCATCCCCAGCAAGGCCATAAAGCTGAAGGGTTTATCGAGCACCAACAGACCCAGAGTTATACCGATAATGGCCAGAGGAACGCAGGCCCAAATCACCAGGGGCTTACGAACAGAATTGAACAAAAATACCGTCACCAAAAACATAAACAGGAAGCCCATCGGCAAGGTGGCAAACAGCGATTCCTGCGCATCCTGTGACGATTCAAACTCACCGCCCCATACGAGTTCATAACCGGGCGGCATTTCGATGGCCTCGACTTTGGAACGCATTTGGGCAAACAGCTCTGCGGGCAAAATATCGTATTCAAAGTCGGCATCGGCAAACACCGTCAGGGTGCGCTTGCGGTCACGTCGCTGAATAATGGGGTCTTCAAATTTCACCTCAAAGCCATCCACGACCTGCTGCAGTGGTACCAAGGTTTTCAGCACCGGACTCCAGATGCGAATACTCTCCAGTGACTCGATATCGACCCGCTCATCATCGGGCAAACGACCCACTATCGGCAGCAGATTGGTACCTTCGCGATACACCCCAATTTGAGTGCCGGCAAAAGAAAACTTCAGTGCCCTATCTACCTGGCTTTTGACAACTCCCAATCGCCGGGCCTGGGTTTCATTGAACTTGGGTGCTATGTATTTCACCCGCTCACGCCAGTCATGGCGCACATTGACCGTGCCCGGCGTAGCCGCAAATACCGCCTGAACCTTTGCCCCCAGGGTTCTGAGCACATCCGGATCCGGGCCGGAGATCCGGGCCTCAATCTTGGCATCGGTCGAGGGACCAACCTCAAGCCGTTTGAACTTGAGCTGAGTTTGCGGGAACCCAATCTCCATTTCGCGGCGGAACAAGGTCATAACCCCCTCGAGGGTATCGAACGCGCTGGTGCGAATGGCTATCTGGCCGTAAGAGGCATAATTCTTTTCAGGGGCATAGGTCAGCATAAATCGGGGGAAACCCTTGCCTACGGTGGAGGCTACAAACTCCACATCGGCCAGCTGCGCAGCCTTGTCTTCCATGGCTGTGACTATGCGCTGGGTTTCGCGGATATCTGTCCCTTCAGGCAGCCACACATCCACCAGGAAGATGGGGGTTGTTGAGGGGGGGAAAAACGACTGCTTCACATAGCCAAACCCGACCACAGACGCTACGAAAGCCAATACCACAGCCAGCACGCTCACATAGCGATAGCGCATGCATATATCCAGCATGACCCTATAAAACGTGAAAAAGGCGCCGGCATAAGGGTCTTTGGTTTGGCCTTCAAGCTGCGCTTCTCCTTTTTCGCCAAAGAAGAGACTGGCAAAAAACGGTGTGATGGTAATAGCCGTAATCCAGGAAAGGAACAGGGAGAACAAGAGCACCCAAAACAGCGAGCCAGCAAACTCACCGGTAGCGTCCGGCGACAGGCCTATAGGGGCAAAGGCGGTAATGGCAATCACAGTGGCGCCAAGCAGTGGCCACATGGTTTGCTTCACGATAGCTTCGGAGGCTTCGAGGGTGCTCTTGCCCTGCTGGCGGCCAATCAGAATGCCTTCTACCACCACAATGGCGTTATCCACCAGCATCCCCAAAGCAATGATAAGTGCCCCCAGGGAAATACGCTGCAGTTCAATTTCAGCCTGCAACATCAGCACAAAGGTGCCCAAACAGGTTAAAAACAGGATAAGGCCAATCAGGATGCCGCTTTTCACACCCATAAAGAACAGCAGCACACCTATCACTATCACTACGGCAGCAATCAGATTCCACACAAAGCTGCCGACGGATTTGTCCACCTCCACCGGCTGGTTATACATGGTCTCTATTTTGATGCCTGCAGGACGGGCTGAGTCGATTTGAGCCAATTTGTCGTCGACGGCCTTACCTACTGCCACCACATTGACGCCCGATGAAAACGAGATCCCCAGACTGATGGCACGCTCTCGGTTATAACTGAGCACATTGGTGGGGATTTCCTGATAGCCACGGCGCACCGTAGCCACATCTTTAAGGTAAATAAGCTTATCACCCGCGGTACCGGGGATAATGAGTTCCTGCAATTCCTCTACCGATCGGGTACCACCACTGGTCCGAATACGCAGGTTATCTCCGGCTACCTGAATATTACCGGCATCGGACACCATGTTCTGCGAATTAAGCAGATCGGAGATAAGGTTCGGATCCAGGTTGGAACTGGCTGCCTTATTAAGCGACATCTCGACGAAGATTTGCTCTTTTTGCTCACCGGCCAAGGATACCTTGCCAACCCCAGGCACCAATTCCAGTTCACGCTTGACGTAATCCACATAGTCTTTGAGATCTCGGTAACTATAATCCTTACCGGAGATCATCAGCATAATGCCATATACATCGCCAAAGTCATCGTTAACCATGGGATGCTGGGCGCCAGGCGGCAGGCTTGCCGCCATATCATTAACCTTGCGTCTGAGCTCATCCCAGATCTGCGGCAACTCATCAGGACCATAATTGTTCTTCATGGTCACTGTGATTTGCGACAGTCCCGAGGTACTCAGAGACTTGATTTTATCAATATAAGGCAGTGCCTGAATGGCTTTTTCCACCGGATAGGTGACTTCTTCCTCTACTTCCGTGGAGGTCGCACCCGGGTACAGGGTTACAATTACCGCATCCTTGATGGTGAAGGGCGGGTCTTCGAGCTGCCCCAACCCCAAGAAGGCGAAGCTACCGCCAACCAGCAGGATAAGGGTAAACATCCAGCTGATGACAGAGTTTTTGACAAAATAGCCTGCAACACTCATGGTCTGTCCTTATCCCTGAACTAGTTCAACTTTCTGGCCATCCACCAAGCGTGACTGCCCCTGCACTACCACTTGCTGGCCATCGGCAAGACCTGCCCTGACTTCTATTCGCTGACCGACAATCACGCCCAAGGTCACGTTTTTGAATGTCACGGTTCCAGTCTGTGGCTCATATAGCCACACCCCTGCATCCTGCTTGTCAATATCACTGCCATCACGCATCACGACCGCGCCCGTCGGGATCAGGTATTCTCGGCTGTAGGTATAAGTGACCTTACCCAAGTCCACCGTGACCTTAGCAGGCATGCCTTCGAGCACTTTGACACCAGGGGGTAAGTCCACGGCAATGGTTGCTACGTAGGTTTGGGAGACAGGGTCTTTTTCAGTGCTCACTTCCAGCAAGCGACCGACAAAGGTTTCGTTCGGAAAGGCTTCAAAAGCAACATCGAAAGATTGCTTTTGCTGCTTGGGATCGGCTTTTCGAGAAACCGCAATTAACAAATCAGGCACTTGCACATCCACTTCGATTTGTGCGGTTCGATGAATACTCATCACAGCCGTGCCGGGTTGTACGTTTTCAAACGACTCCAGGAACACATCGCCAATCACCCCGTTAAAGGGCGCCCTGAGCTCTGCATAGTCCAGCATCAGTTCGGCTTGGCGTGCCTCAGCACGCGCGACCAGATACTCGGCATTCATTTGGTCGTATTCGGCTTGCGCCATCAACTTTTTATCCACCAGAACCTTCGAGCGCTCAGCTTGTTTACGGGTAACGTCCAACCGCGCTCTACGATCATTGAGCACAATTTGAAAGTCCTTTTTCTCCAGAATTGCCAGCACATCTCCGGCCTTTACAGCTTGCCCCTTGGTCACCATGATCCGGGCGATGCGGCCCTCGACTCGAAAGGCCAGCGCCGTCAAATCCTGCGCCCGAGCCACACCATTAAAAACACGGTTGACCTGATGGTCGAGTGCGGGAATGGTATATACCGACACCCTGACTGGCTTATCTGCAATTTCCGGTGCCTGACGGCAGCCCAACAACCACAGTGCAGGCACCAATACCAGAATAATGATCAATGACCTTTTCATTACAGCCCCCGCTCCTTGACCCAACGCACCGCAGCCTGACCATCCTTAAGTTCATCAGCACCGGCTATCACCAAAAAGTCACCGTCATTCAGGCCAGACACCAACTTGCCGTCTTTGATGCTCACTGGGACTTTCTCGACTTTGTCAGCCTCGGCCAACCAGCGAAACACGAACGTCTGCCCGGCTTCTGTCACCAGAGCACCTTCAGGTACGTCAAAACCAACATCAAGCTCCTTTGCCGGCAGCGATACCCTCACCAATGCAGACATACCCGGCAACACATTCAAATCCACCGGCATTGCCAGGGTCAATATCACGGTATAACTGCCGGTTGCACTGTCAGCAACTGTGCTCATTTCTTTCAGCTTTGCGGTAAACCAGGCATCGCGGCTATCAAAGCGAACTTCCGGCGGCAGTATCTTTGTCGTATCTCCCTGATAACGCTGAATAGCGCCAATAAACTGTTCAGGCAACTGAAAACTCACATCGATCTGATTTTCCGTACGAATGCCCAATACGGTTTCCTGGGCTCTGACAAACTCGAACTGCCGTTTGTTGCGTTTGGAAATCACGCCATCATAAGGTGCCAAAAGGCGGGTATAGGCCAACTCCACTTGCGCTTTATCAAAGGCAGCCTCGGCCACATCAAAATTGCTCTTGGACTTGTCAAAGTCATTGCGCGACACCACCCCCTGTTCCACCAGGCTGAGGTTGCGTTCATACAGCACCTTGGCCAACTCGTATTGCGCCCTAGCGACCTCCAGATGCTGCTCATAGAGCGCAGGATCCAGCAGCGCCAAAACCTGACCGGCCTTGACCTCTTCACCGGGTCTGACATTGATTTGCTGAATCTCACCGCTAACCCGAAATGAGAGGCCAGCGCGCTCCGACGCCCTGACTTCTGCCGGCAGCAACCTCTGATTCATGCCGTCTGCCAATGTAATTTGACTGACCTTAACCGGTCGGGGGGCCTCGCCGGTCATGGCCTGCGAGGCAGATGGGAACCAAAGGGCTCCCAGCACTGCGGCAATACCTATCCCGGGAAACGGCCTGAGCTTGCTCATGGGAAACTCCTGTAAAGGTGCAACAGTATTAAAAAGAACCACTAAGAGGATAACAGTTTGACAACAAAATCAATAATTTTCCACATAAATGCAAGGGTTAATGGCAAATCCATGTCACAGATCAAGGACAGATTTAAGGCATAAAAAAACGGAGCACCAGGCTCCGTTTTTTTGTGATTGCGGAATGCTTACTTTACAAAGTCCACACCCAGCTGGATATCGCCCTTGAGGGTATCCAGCATGGCATCGCGGGCGTTGGCTTCGAACGCGCTCACTTCGCCGTAAGGCAGTACTTTTTCTACGCCGTTTTTACCCAGCAGCACTGGCTGAGCGAAGAACACTGCATGTTCGCTGCCGCCGTCAACATAGGCACATTCAACCACGTTGGCTTCGCCTTGCAGACCACGGATAAGAGACATACCAAAGCGGAAAGCTGCCTGCCCCATAGACAGGGTCGCACTGCCGCCACCGGCCTTGGCTTCAACCACTTCGGTACCGGCGTTCTGGATACGCTTGGTCAGGGCAGCAACTTCTTCATCAGAGAAGCTTACGCCTTCGATTTGCGACAGCAGAGGCAGAATGGTCACGCCGCTGTGGCCACCAATCACATTTACTTTCACGCTGCTTACGTCAACGCCCTTGGCTTCGGCAACGAAGGTCTCGGCGCGGATAACGTCCAGAGTGGTTACACCGAACAGACGGTTCTTGTCGTAAACACCGGCTTTCTTCAGCACTTCAGCGGCAATGGCCACAGTGGTGTTTACCGGGTTGGTGATGATACCAACCAAAGCTTTTGGACAGGTCACTGCCACTTTTTCAATCAGGTTACGAACGATACCTGCGTTGATGTTGAACAGATCAGAGCGATCCATACCTGGCTTACGGGCCACGCCAGCGGAAATCAGCACCACATCGGCACCTTCCAGCGCAGGCGTTGGGTCTTCACCGGAGAAACCTTTCACCTCAACGGCAGTTGGGATGTGGCTCAGATCCACCGCAACACCTGGTGTTACAGGGGCAATGTCATACAGAGACAGTTTAGAACCAGCAGGCAGTTGGGTTTTCAGGAGTAGGGCGAGGGCTTGGCCGATACCACCGGCGGCACCAAGAACAGCAACTTTCATAGGTATTCTCCGTTATATCTCGGAATTTGTGAGGTGGATCCTCAAATGATGGCGCCACATTAAAGCATCGTCACACAAATTTCAATTATCCCTTAGTCGGCTGCGGCCAAGGTTTGACGGCATTTTCCACTGTGATTGTCAGCAAATTGAAACAGGTGTTTGACCAGCCGTCCGGACGGCCGCCGTGACATGCATTTTTATTCACAACAAGCGGGGATTTGTTGACTTTTGGCTTTAAAATATGCAAAATGCGCTAGATTTTTGAATAACAACAAAGCAGCCCACTATGCAAAAAAATCAGGATGACCTCGTAAAAACCTTCAAAGCGCTGTTAAAGGAAGAGCGTTTCGGTTCCCAGAGCGAGATAGTTAATGCGCTGCAGGCCGAAGGCTTCAGCAATATCAACCAGTCCAAAGTCTCCCGCATGCTGAGCAAGTTTGGCGCGGTGCGTACCCGAAATGCCAAACAGGAGATGGTGTACTGTCTGCCTGCCGAACTCGGCGTACCCACTGCTGGCAGCCCGCTGAAGAATCTGGTGCTGGATGTGGACCA
This sequence comes from Shewanella litorisediminis, assembly GCF_016834455.1. Lineage (NCBI taxonomy): Bacteria > Pseudomonadati > Pseudomonadota > Gammaproteobacteria > Alteromonadales > Shewanellaceae > Shewanella > Shewanella litorisediminis. Next base: position 706,868 of record NZ_CP069213.1, on the reverse strand, counting down.
TAACCAGGCCATGATTGTAGTACGTACCAGCCCGGGGGCCGCCCAGTTAATAGCCCGCCTGCTGGACTCCATCGGTAAACCCGAAGGGATCCTTGGCACCATCGCCGGCGACGATACCATCTTTATCTGCCCTTCCAGCATCAAGACCATCGAAGACACGCTGGAAACGGTTAAGTCCCTGTTTAATTACAGCGAGTAACCTAACACACATTGGGACAAGCACATAATTCAAACTAAAAAAGCGCCCCGAGGGGCGCTTTTTTCAATCCTGCCCCTGGATTAGATAATCCAATGACGGCGCAAAAAACGACGAGCCAGTCAACGCACGGGTGAAATGCATCAGGTGGTCGTGATTCCCTTCGCCATCGCCGTGAACCATAGAGTGGAGCATCTTTTCAAAATGCGACGGGGTGCGACAGACAGAGATAAACATCAGCCCCTGCTCTTTCACCGAACCATAGGGCATACTCTGGCGCAAAATCTCCATCGAGTTGCCCTGCTCATCTTTCAGGTTGACCCGTTTGATGTGGCTGGTCAGCGGCTTATCGGCAGACTCATATTCGATATTGTCCACCTTGGTACGGCCGATGATGTCTTCCTGCTTTTTCACCGGCAAGCGGTGCCACTTCGATAGGTTGTGGGCAAACTTTTGCACGTGCACATAGGCCCCGCCCCGGAACGCAGGATCTTCATCCCCCACCAGCGCAACCTCCTGACGGTGTCGACCACGCGGATTTTCAGTGCCGTCCACAAATCCGGTCAGATCACGGTTATCCATAAAGCGGAAACCACGTTCTTCATCCACCAGCTCCACCAGCTCGTCGAGCATCTGATTTACCTCATTGGCCACCAGATGCAGAATGTCCAGGCGATCACAACGCAGATGCACAAATAAATCGTACTCCAGCGCCGGCGCCTCCCGGTTGCCTTCGTGCATCGCCGGAAAAGGCTTCAGCTTTGCAGGGCGCTCCTGACCAAACAGGCTGTCCCAATAGTTGGCACCCACAGCCACAAAACCATTAAAGGCGCTGTCGGCGTATTGGTCCGTGAGGTCATAAAGGTACTGGGCAACACTGGCCAGGCTCGCACGCAGCGACTGTTCAACACCTTCATTGGCGTTAAACATCAGATAGACTGCGTGAAGATTGCCTTCGGCGCATACGCCCAACTGTTCACGTGGCATAACCTGATTATCCATATAATTAAGACCTTACTGAGTATGTCATTGTCGGTCATATTATCCCGTTCTTTAGGAAAAATTATCACCGACCGACGCACATTACACGAGATTGGTTGTTATTGGCGCTAATAGCCTGCAGCCTGGCCATCTTTTCGGCTCTCGGAGGCTCCGCGATATACGCCTGTTTCCACATTGATGCCAATGGCCTGATATCCGCCAAACTCCCCCAGGGCATCCCGCAGAACATGGCCCTTTTTCACCAGCTCACGACGGGTTTCCATGGAGAATCCTGACTCCAGGCTCACATAACCGCCATCCGTCATCACCTCGCCGGTTGGCTCGCTCGACCCAGAGTGCAGAATACGCGGCGCATCGCCCGCTTCTTGCAGATTCATCCCAAAATCAATCAGGTTTATCATGATTTGCGCATGCATCTGCGGCTGGGTGGCACCGCCCATCACCCCAAAACTGAGCCAGGGTTTACCGTCTTTGGTCACAAACGCAGGGATAATGGTGTGGAAGGGCCGCTTGCCAGGCGCATAGGAATTGGGGCGTCCGGGGGTTAAATCAAACAGCTGCCCCCTATCCTGCAGCACAAAGCCCAAGTCCGGCGGTGTCATTCCCGACCCCATACCGCGGAAATTGCTTTGGATCAGCGACACCATGTTACCTTCGCTGTCTGCGGTGGTGAGATACACGGTATCGCCCTGCTGCAGATTGGGGTTACCCGGCTCCACCGACTTGGCGGCTCTTGGACCAATGAGCTTTGCGCGCTCGCGATTATAGCGCTCTGAGATAAGCTCACTCACTGGCACGTCGGCAAAGGCCATGTCGGCGTAAAAACGCGCCCTGTCAGCGAAGGCGAGCTTTTTCGCTTCAACAAAATGGTGCACGTAGTCGACACTGTCGTGCCCCATGGCTTTTAAATCAAAAGGTTCGAGGGTTTTTAGAATTTGCAGCGCTGCGATACCCTGACCATTCGGCGGCAGTTCCCACACATCATAGCCACGGTAGTTGACTGACACCGGCTCTATCCATTCGCTGGTGTGGCTCGCGAGATCCTCATAACTTAAGTAGCCGCCATTGGCCTTCATGTAACTGTCGATACTGCGGGCAATATCACCCTTATAGAAGGCATCCCGGCCACCTTTGGCAATTTGCTCGTAGGTATTGGCCAAAGCCGGATTTTTCATGATCTCGCCCCTGGCGGGCATTTTGCCATTGGGCATATAGGTCTCGCTGAAACCCGGGTACTTGGCGAGGCGTCTGGCGCTGCCTTCCAGATAAAACGCGATAAGTTCGGAAACGGGGAAGCCCTTACGGGCGTATTCGATGGACGGATTTAGAATTTGCGACATCGGCAGTTTGCCGAAGCGGTCATGCAGCTCGAACCAGCCATCCACGGCGCCCGGCACAGATACCGGCAGCGGGCCAAAGGGTGGCAAAAACTCAAGCCCCTGTGCCTTAAGCATCTCCAGCGTGAGTGACTTGGGGCTGCGGCCCGAGGCGTTTAAGCCATAAAGGCGCTTGTCCCTGGCGCTCCAGACAATGGCAAAAAGATCACCACCCACGCCAGAGCCTGTGGGCTCTACCAGCCCGAGCATGGCGTTGGCGGCAATGGCCGCGTCCACTGCGCTGCCTCCGGCTTTCAATACATCCAGGGCGACTTGAGTGGCCAGCGGCTGGCTGGTCGCCGCCATCCCCTGGGTGGCATAGACCTCCGAACGACTGGCAAACGCCTTACCTGTGATCCTGTCCATGGCCAACACTCCTTCGCTGCGGCCCAGTCCGATAACGGCCAGGGCAAAAATGGTGATTGTAAACCTGTTCATGCTGAGTCCTCCCAGAACACAAACTACACAGGTTTACCTCAATAATCACCTGTTTAAGCAAAGATAACCGGTGTATCGGCCGTAGCTGACAAGCTGACACGACTGCCACAGGCGAGGTGTCCCAGGTGGCTGTGAATATCCAGCACCTGCTCTCCAAGGCGTACCAGATAATGGCAACCGTTTCCGAGAAAGCGGCGCTCAAGAATTTCCCCGGCACCATCGTCCCTGGCTTCAATCAACAACTGCTCTGGGCGCAGCAGCCAACGTCCAGCGTCTGACGCAGCCTTAAAGTCGTGTGGCAAAGGGAAAGCCCCCAGGGTGCTGATGAGTTGCCCGCCTTCAAGCTTCACATCCAGATAATTGCTGGCGCCGAGAAAGTCGGCCACATAGGGCGTATTGGGACTTTGATACAAGGTTTCCGGAATGCCGTGCTGCACTATGCGGCCCTCTTCAAACAGCGCCAGGGTATCGGCAAAGGCAAAGGCCTCGTCCTTGCTGTGGGTCACAAACACCGCGCTGACATTGCGAGCCTTGAGAATGGCACGAATTTCCAGCATCAAAGCCCGGCGCACCTGGGCATCGATATTGGAAAAAGGTTCATCCAGAAGCAGAAGATCCGGCTCATAGGCCAAGGCTCTGGCGATAGACACCCGTTGCTGCTGGCCACCCGACAACTCGTGGGGATAGCGTTTTCCCAGGCCTTCCAGTTTGACCAGACTCAGCATTTCCTCAAGCCTGGCATTGCGGCTTTGCTTATCCAACTGACGAACACCAAACAGGATATTGTCGGCAACGGTGAGATGAGGAAACAGGGCATAGTCCTGAAATATCATGCCGATGCTGCGTTTTTCCGGTGCAACGAAGCAGCCATCAGCGCTGACGGTTTTCCCGTTAATGGCAATGCTGCCGGCAGAAATGTCCTGAAGCCCGGCAATGGTTCTGAGCAAGGTGGTTTTACCACAGCCACTGGGGCCAAGCAGCGCGGTGATTTCGCCCTGAGTCAGGGTCAGGTTGAGTCCACGCAGCACCTGCTCACCTCGATAATCGCTGTGAAGTCCCTGAATGCTTAAGGTCGACATATCAGCTCTCCTTCTCGATGGAACGGTTTAAAAACACCAGCGGTACCAATCCCACCAACACAATCACGATGGCACCCAGAGCGCCCTGCTCCAGCCGCTCATCCGACACATACTCGAACACCTTGGTCGCAAGGTTTTCAAACCCAATGGGTCTTAACAGCAGCGCAGCCGGCAACTCTTTCATGGCCTCAATAAAGACCAGCAGCAGTGAGGCCAATATCCCGGTGCGAAGCAGCGGTAAATGCACTCTGAAGAACAAGGCCACAGGCCCCTTGCCCATCGACAAAGCCGCCATGTCCAGCGACGGAGACAGCCTGCGCCAGCTGTTTTCGATACCACCTATGGCAATGGCAATAAAACGCACGCAAAAGGCAAAAATCAGTGCGAGGGTGCTGCCGGTGAACAGTAACCCGGGGCCATCAATCCCCAGCCAGGTACAAAAATCATTAAGGCCGAAATCGAGCCAGGTCAGGGGGCCAAGTACACCGATTGCCAGCACTGTACCCGGTAAGGCATAGCCCGTTGAAGCGAGCCGCGCGGGCATGGCATCCTGCGCTCTTGGGCTTATTCGGGCGATAAAGAGCAGCGCCAGCGCAAACACAACACAGAGCACGGCCGCAATGGCCGACAGTGAAAAGCTGTTCCAACTGTAACGCCAAAACTCGCCCTGCCAACTCAGGTCGAAGTAGCGCACCGCATAACCCAGCAAGATGCCAAGTGGCAGCAAAAAAGAGGCAAACAGCAGCAAGGTACAATAACCCAGGCCCACCCAGCGCCAGCGTCCCAGTGTCAGGCGGGGGATTTGTCCCGTGAGCGCCTGACGCTGAAACAGCTGCTGTCGGCGCCTGGCAAATCGCTCAAGCCAGATAAGTAAAAATACGGCCACCAGAATGATCATCGATAGCTTGGAAGCCGAGGCTAAACTGCCATAGCCAAGCCAGGTGTCGTATACGGCCGTGGTCAGAGTAGGCACAGCAAAATAACTGACGGTGGCGAAGTCGGCGGCGGTTTCCATGGCAACCAGCGCCACACCGGCGGCAATGGCGGGTCTTGCCATGGGCAGCGCCAAGCGCCAAAAGCTTTCCCGCTCACTGGCCCCCATCAGTCGGGATGCCTGCAGCAAACTCAGTGACTGTTCCATAAAGGCCGTTCGGGCCAGCAAAAAGATATAGGGGAAGAGCACCAAGGCCAGAATCAGCGTGGCGCCGCCGAGGCTGCGGATATCGGGAAACCAGTAATCGTTGACGCTGTTAACGCCAAGCAGTGCCCTCAGGGCCCGCTGAATTGGCCCGGGGTAGTCCAGCAAATCCGTGTAAACATAGGCCACGACATAGGCAGGCATCGCCAGTGGCAGCAACAAGGCCCATTGAAAAAAGCGCTTACCCGGCATATGACAGCGAGCCACCAACCAGGCAGCGGGAATCGCCAGCAATGCCGATAACAGGCTGACGCCGAGCATCAGCAGCAGGGTATTGAGGATATAGGTGGGCAGCACTGTCTCGGCCAGATGTGCAAACACCTCACCATCGGGCAGGGCGGCGGTGGCCAGCAGCGCCAGCAGCGGCGTTAAAAACAAGAATGCAATAAAAAAACCCAAAAACGACCAGCGCCTGGGCAATCCAACTACCATAGTGTATTCCAGTGGCGGCGCCCTCCGATGGCGCCGCGCGATTTAGGCGAATGCTATCGTCAGAGGTCGAATTTCACTTCATCAAGCAGTTTTACGGCTGCACCGTGATATTCAGCAAGCTTTTCTATGGCCAGAGTATCGGCCTTAAACTCGCCCCATGACGCCACCACGTCCGACGGTTTCACATCAACTTTAACCGGATACTCCATGTTGACTTCCGCATAGGCATGTTGTGCCTTATCCGATGCCAAGAACTCCATCAGCTTCACAGCCTTTTCTTTATTTGGCGCATATTTGGGCATGGCCATGCCGGATACGTTGATATGGGTGCCACGGTTAGACTGATTGGGGAAATTGATGTACACGGCATCGGCCCAGCTCTTCTGCTCCGGATCCTGCATCATGGCGCCAAAGTAATAGCTGTTGCCAATGGCAATGTCACACAAGCCTTCCTTTACGGCTTTGACCTGTGCCCTGTCGTTCCCCTGAGGTTTACGTGCCAGGTTGGCTTTCAAACCTTCAAGCCAGACTTTTGTTTCGGCCTCGCCTTTATTGGCAATCATCGAGGCCACCAGCGAAATGTTGTACGGATGCTTACCACTGCGGGTACAGATTTTACCCTTGTACTTGGGATCAGCCAGATCTTCGTAGTCGATATCCAGCTTACCCAGTCTCTCTTTGGAAGAATAAAGGCTGCGGGTGCGCACCGTCAGGGCATACCAGTCACCGTCGGCGGAGCGCAACTGCGCTGGAATGTTGCTCTCGAGTACAGGGCTTTGCACCTTGTCCACCAAATCTTTATCAACCAGTTCCATCAGTTTGGAGAACTCAGAGGTCAATACCAAATCCGCCGGAGACAGACGACCCTCTCGTTGCAGACGCTCTGCAATACCATCTTTGGCAAACACCAATTGGGTTTGAATACCGGTTTCTTTGGTGAATTCGGCCAGTATGGGCTCGATCAAAAACGCCTGCCGGTAGGAATAGACGGTCAGCTTGTCAGCCGCCATGGAAGAGCCGGTCAAACAGGCCAGGCCTGCGAACAATACCCCTTTGGACAATTTCATCTCGAACTCCCAGAATTTGCTTAAACCAAAACAAACTAATGATAATTATTATCACTTCAAACAGGGTAATCCAAGGGGTCGCGGCTGACAACTTAAACTCGTCAAATTGTTAGCTGAGTCAATAAAATTTATCGATACTGTTCAGCATGTTAGATACTTGCGCCAGAAGCAAAACCGCGGATTATCTCAAACTAAACTAAACTGAAACTTAATTGTTTACCGGCAAAGGAGCGAGCATTATGGACTTGTTTTTGCTGTTGCTGGCTCTGATAGTTTCAGTTGGCTGGTTTCTTTACAGCAAGTATCAATCGGATCACTGGCATCAACGTCACCGCCATTGCAGACACAAAAAGCATCCTGTTGTGCCCCATGAGCTGGAAATCCCCAAAGAATTTGGCGTGTATGAGTCACTCGAAGAGGTTGAGCATCAAGCCAGAATTAATGGTACAAGACCACAGGGACTGCATCCATTTCACTGTGTCAGTGTGGTTGCAGGCCAGAATGACTGCGATGCCCGACAGGCAATTGATGGACAAAGATTTCTCTCAGGTGAAGCCCCGGCAATTCCGCTGAAGGGTTGTAACGCTGAGGCGTGCCATTGCCACTACCAGCACTTTGAAGATCGCCGGATGCCGCACTCAGACAGGCGGGCAAGATATGGACTGACTGAAGAACTGTATGGTCATTTTGGCGAAAAAAATAAGCGCCAACTCCCAAGGGGACGGCGCATTACCGATGTTTAACAGGCTTTATCCGGGCGGGTTTCACGGAATATTGGCAGTTCACGCACCTCTTCAAACCAAAGTGCCAGCGCCGGAGCAAGATTGCGCCACTCCAGTGCCGGATGCCGGTAATCCATATAATCCAGTAAACACACCAACGCTATACTCCGGGCATTGATACGATCTGAACTCCCGGCTCCCTGACGTTCCAGCTCACGAATTCCCCTCAGCAACGCCTGCTCGAAACGGGACGTCCAAAACGCAGAGCGCACCCCCTCTTCTTCCCGCATCTGTTCCTGCCGCAGCTTTACGGCACTGTCGATAAGGCCTTTTAACAGGGAAAACTGGCACTGGGCATGCCAATCCAAACCGGACTCACCAAACAGCTGGCTCCTGGCATAGGTCGCATCAAGGTAGCGACAGATCACTTCACTGTCGTACAAGGCAGAACCATCGTTCAGAAACAGGCAGGGGATCTGTCCCAACGGATTGGCACTAAGCAAGGTATCGCCATTTTCCAATGGATTTGTGTTCAGCTCTTCGACATCCAATTCCAGATAGCGCACCAGGATTCGAACCATGCGGGAATAAGGCGAAGGTGCAGAACATAAAAGCTTCATGGGGAATTCCTTGTGTATTTACCAATATTTTTCAACGGTGATTTGCCCTGGCGTCCGGCGAAGGTTTTTACAAAGACCGCGTTCGAGTAATAACGCCTGCGTACCTGCAACCATCTCAGGATTACCACAAATCATTACCTGAGAATGCTCTGCAGACAATGTAAGGCCGCTCACGGCCTCCAGCTCACCGGACGCCAGCGCATCGGGGATCCTTTTGTGCAAGGCACCGGGTACTGTTTCGCGGGTAACGGATAAGATAAGCTGAAGCCTTGGCCTGCTCGCTGCCAGGGCTTGCAACTCATCGAGATAGGCCAAATCCTCAGCCCGGCGAACTCCATAAACGAGCACCAGATGTTCGAACCTTTCCCAAGGCTCTGCTGTGCCCAGCATGGAAATAAAGGGGCCGACGGCGGTACCTGTGGCCAGCATCCACAGCTGACGCCCTTCGACGGGAGAGTCGGGTAATTCACTCAGGGTTAAAAAGCCGGTCGCACTGGCAGAAACTTGAAGCACATCACCAGGGCTTAAGTCCTGCAACCTTGGGGACAACTCGCCTTCTTCAACGGCAACGGCCAGCACCTCGATATAGTCTGTTCCGGGAGGGTTAACCAGCGAGTAAGCCCTTGCTATGCGCTTGTCCTCGCTGGGTAAACTGAGTTTGATAAACTGGCCCGCGATAAAGGGCGCTATTTTGGCATCAATCTTGAGACTGAACAGCTTGTCGGTCCAATCCCTTCTTTGCAACACCCGGCCTTCAACCCACATGTCGCCTCCCCTACTTTGTGGCTGCAGTTCCAGCATAAGCAAGGGAGGAGAAAATAAAAACCCTTTTTAATGGAGACGTTTATCCTGCTGTGCTCTCTTCATGATGTTGTGGATTCATTCTCTCGGCAAAATCCTTCAACCCTTGCTGTACCAGGTCGTAGGTCTTATCAACTCCGGCGGCGATATCGCCTTCCAGAACCTTCAGGCCATCCAGTATATCTCTGGCCTCTTTAAAGCCCTGGTCGATAGCACCGCCTATCACTCCCATAAAACCTTCCAACTGCTGCTCGAAAGACTGACTGCTATTTTGTGATTGATAGACGCTGAAGAACTGGGTCGCAAAATCGACTATTCTGCCCGCTGTGGCTTCCGGAGAAGTATCAACGCCTTCCTCGGCGAGGCGCTCAATGGCCTGCTCGCCCTGTGTAGGCGCCAGCTGTTCATTGATAGCCTCAATCGCGGCGCGATAAAGTAACACCATGGGTTCGTTGGCAGCACTTAAGTTAACCTCCTGCTGCGCAGAGAGTATCGCTGCGTTCATCAAGGCACGGCTGGAGTGTGCTGCTGTCTTTTGGCTGGCAACCACGGCAACACTCTCACCATGATTTTTGCCGGTTCCAGGGCTCTTGTCTTTTGCCACTTGAGACACTGTGGCGCCGTGATTGGGTTGGGATGGGCGAATTTCCATGGGTTACCTCGATACTGGCACAAGCCTACTTAACCTCTGTATCGGATAATTTTTGTACAACTTTAATAAAAAGTCGCCCTGGTGTTGCGAGAAAGCAACGGGGTACACACTCGACTTAAGTTTTAATTTAAACTTAACCAGCCTTGAGTATAATGGCCGCCCAAATATTGATTCAGTTAACACTTAAGGAGTAAAGTGGGGACTGGATCAACCATTTAAAGCTCAGGATCCGGATAGTGAATAAGCCAAACATACCCGAGGCCAAACCTCGCAGTACCAGTTGTCAGAACTGCGACAGATTGACCGAGATTGAAGGAGAACAACTCTGTTTCAGGGATGGACGCATCATTCGATTGGCGCCTGCCGACGGGGAAAAGCATTTGCCGTTGCTGTGTGAGGGATGGCGTAAACCTCCATCCTCAAAGTAAGTAGCCCTAACCGTAAAAGCCTGCCGAAGGCTGGTTACCAGCGTTGGCGCTGCGGATCACATTGTCCAACACCATATCCGTGTTCAGCTTGGCCAGTGTCAATCCCCGTGTCGACACCTTAAGCCCCGCACAGAGCTGCGCATAGATATCCACCAGCGCTTCATGAGTCACCTGACGCTTTTTCAAGGTCGCCGAAACTGCGTTCCAGTCGGTGGTGACTTTTTCGTTCATACCTTCCAAATTGACCAGCAAAGCGATGTTTTTCATAGCGACTCCGTGACAATTTTTATCGTTTTTAGGATTATGCGAGCGCTTTGCTGAATCACACCTGAACTTCACTTCATCTTTTGCTCATGCTGAATGTGCCAAAGCCTGGCGTAAAGGCCGTCCATTGCAAGCAATTGTTGGTGGGTGCCCTGCTCGGCAATGCGCCCATGACTGAGCACCAAAATGCGGTCGGCATCCACTATGGTCGAAAGCCGATGGGCGACGACCAAACTGGTGTGTCCGGTTGCCACTTCTTTCAGGGCATCCAATATGGCCTTTTCGGCACGGCTGTCCAGTGATGAGGTTGCTTCATCAAACACCAGGATAGGAGAGCCTTTGAGCATGGCTCTGGCAATGGCGACCCGCTGCTTTTCTCCACCGGAAAGTTTAAGCCCACGCTCCCCCACCTTGGTGTCCCAACCGGATGGCAGCGCCGCCACAAAATCTGCAAGATGCGCATGACGGATGACAGCGCGCACTTCTTCATCACTGGCATCCGGGCGGCCGTAGCGGATATTTTCCAGCAAGGAATCGTTAAACAGCACTGTATCCTGGGGCACTATCGCAATGGCTTTTCTCAGGCTGTCCTGGGTCATGTCCCGAAGGTCTGTATCATCGATGCAGATCCGCCCTGAATCGACGTCATAAAACCTAAACAACAGCTTTATCAGGGTGGATTTGCCGGCACCGCTGTCACCCACAACAGCCACCTTTTCACCGGGAGCCACTGTGAAGCTGACATCCGATAAAATAGTGCGCTCATCGTAGCTGAAGTTAACCTGCTCAAAACGGATTTCCCCCCGCTGGCAGTCAAAATTCACGGCATCAGCCTTGTCTTCGATGCGCGGGGTTTTGTCCAGCAGCCCAAACATCCGCTCGATATTAGCCAGTGCGCCGCGGATCTCCCGGTAAACAAAACCCAAGAAGTTCAGCGGCATAAACAGCTGCATCATAAAGGCATTGATCAAAACGAAATCGCCCAGTGTCATCTGGCTTTCAGTCACATGCTTGGCCGCGAGAGCCATCATGGCGGTCATGGCAACGGCAATAATCAATGCCTGCCCCCCGTTGAGGGCAAACAGTGACAGGCGGTTATTCCGCTTCGCCGTTTCCCATGCCTCCAACGCCTTATCGTAGTGAGCCGACTCGAAGCGTTCGTTGTTAAAATACTTCACAGTTTCGTAGTTCAGCAGGCTGTCGATGGCGCGGGTATTGGAAATTGAATCGGCTTTGGCGGCCTGGCGCACATATTCGGTACGCCACTCGGTGGCTACCACGCTGAAGCCAATATAGAGGATGACAGAAACCAGCGTGATACCGGCGAACTGCCAGCCGTACTTAACGAAAAAGATGCCCACCACCAAGGCGATTTCCAGCAGGGTCGGCACTATGTTGAACACCATAAAACGCATCAGAAAACTGACGCCACTGGTGCCCCTCTCAATGTCTCTGGACAGGCCGCCGGTACGCCGCTCGAGGTGAAAGTCCAGATCAAGGCGGTGCAAATGATCAAACACCGCCAGTCCCAATCGCCGGATAGCCCGCTCGGTGACACGACCAAACAGGGTGTCGCGGATTTCCCCGGTGATGGACATCAGCAATCGGGCTCCACCGTACGCCAGCACCAACCCCAATGGCACGGCAACCAAGGCCTGGTTCCTGCCTGCATCCAACCCATCAACCAACCCCTTCAACAAAAAGGGCATGCCTACGCTCGCCAGCTTGGCAATCAGCAAGCAGAGCAGCGCAAGTAAAATACGTCCTTTAAACTCAAGCAAATAAGGCCATAGAAGGCCAAGTACTTTCCAGTTCAGCTTTTCGATGGGGCCTTCAAAATAGGCTGTTGGGCGCATAGGAATAAGACGAGTGAGAGTTTGAGAGGGATTCTATCATCCCCAAACGGGTTTGAACGTCTTGTTGTTGGCAAACTCACCATAATTCTTGAGCAGAGGGCTGACAGGCGACATCTTTGGCTGCATCTACAATGGCAAAATAATAGTACTTCATTCCATTAAAGCTACATTTAACTCAGTCTTTAGACTTACCAAAATATCATTTTGATAGCGCTTTATTACTAACGAAGTCGATTTTTTTCGCCTGAAAGCGTCTACGAGGTTATACAAGAAAAAAGAATTTGCTAATCTGTGACCACCTTACTGTCCGACCTGGCATGTTCTACTTGGCCGGCCATGAGTGTTCAGAATTCATTTCTGTAAAATACAATAACTTAAGGGCGATTTATGTTAGATTCTGCACAAGTTCAATACCCACCGCTCACTTTGATCCAAACCTGGGTATGGATGATGATGGAATCAGGCAATCCGGAGCTTCAGGAAAAGGGACGTCGAAATCTGATAAATTCTTTTGGCAGCCTGGCCAAGGCCAATGAGTACTTGGCGCAAAACCTGAAAAAGTAAGTAAAAGAAAAGGCGCCTCAGGCGCCTTTTTGATATCCGCTAAATCAGCTGCGATTTCGCCTTGCCAATACTGCATGATTAAGGGTGGCCAGCAGTTTAGCGCTATCATCCCAGCCGAGGCAGGCATCAGTCACGCTTTTGCCATATTCCAGCGGCACGCCGGGCACATGATCCTGACGACCTTCATTCAGATGACTCTCAACCATCACGCCAAAAATCCCTTTGTTACCCTCGGCAAGCTGACTGGCAACATCATCGGCCACCACCATTTGTCGGGTAAACTCTTTGCTGCTGTTGGCATGGCTGAAGTCAATCATCACATTGTCCGGCAATCCTGCACTTAACAACTGCGTCTGGATCCTGGCCACATGCTCACTGCTGTAATTGGGTTCACGCCCACCGCGAAGAATAATGTGGCAGTCCGGATTACCTTTGGTGGACACGATAGCCGAATGTCCAAACTTGGTTACTGACAGAAAATGATGGGGCGCAGCCGCAGCGCCAATGGCATCGATGGCTATTTTGATAGTACCGTCGGTACCGTTTTTAAACCCTACCGGGCAAGAAAGACCTGATGCCAGCTCGCGATGTACCTGAGACTCTGTGGTACGGGCTCCAATAGCGCCCCAACACATCAGATCGGCAACATACTGGGGCGTGATCATATCGAGAAACTCACCCGCAGTAGGCATGCCCATATGGTTAAGTTCCAGTAACAGCTTACGGGCCGTGCGCAGGCCGTCATTCAGCTTAAAGCTGTTGTCCATGTAGGGATCGTTGATAAGACCTTTCCAACCAACCGTGGTTCTGGGTTTTTCAAAATACACGCGCATCACCACTTCCAGCTGGTCGCGGTATTGCTCTCTCAGGGCAAGCAAACGCTGACCGTATTCCAGGGCCGCTTGCGGATCGTGGATAGAACAGGGGCCAATCACCACCAGCAGACGATCGTCTTTTTTTGCCAGCAAGTTGTGAATATTACTCCGGGCATTAAAAACCGTGGCAGATGCGTTCTCTGTTGCAGGAAATCGCTCGAGAATGGCGATAGGTGGCAGCAATTCTTTTACTTCATTAATACGAACGTCATCATTTTGGTAATACATAGGTTTTGCAAGCTCCGGAAAGGGTTAAATCACGTGTCTCTCTATCTGTTATGACCCTGTCAATTTAGCGACTAAACGGACCCGTGGCAATCAAGATATACTTTTTTAATAAATTCAAGCTTATCAGTATGAATTTATTAAAAATTTATGAAGTAAAAAATCATAATTAACTGAACTCGCCGATGAATGCGTGCCTGACTCACCTCGTTATGATGGCACCAAACACCGACATCCCCTCCCTGGCACCACTCCACAGATACAGCATTTCATACTGAAAGAAATTCCGTTTTTATTATGAACAGTTTAAAACAGGGCAGAATAGCAACCCGAATAGATATTCTTATTTTTCATAATGATAACAATGTAGAGCAAAAGCACCAAACCAGTGTATCGAGCCATTACCCTAAACTGTACTGACGTACCGTTTAAAAGACTTGCAAGCCAAAAAATGTTAGCGATAGGTTAATTGCGCAGGTCGGACGTCCTACCTGTTTCAACAAGACCATATAATTACATCAGACAAATGAAGACAGCCAAAACGCTAATGCTTCTGGGTCTGTTTGCAGTCAGCCCCCTGAGTTTGGCCGCGTCAGGAATAGCTTTTATTCATGGCACAGGTCATCAAACCGATGCGCTTAACGACTACTGGACCAGTGAATTTGTCAATTCCGTCCGCCAGGGTCTGCCAAGCAGCGCGAACTACGCAGTCATCAACTGCGATTTTGACCAGTATATGTGGGATGAGGCCGCCGCCGGCTGCCTTTCCAGCCAGCTGGGCAGTTTCATCGACAGTAAAAATATCAACGATTTGGTACTGCTCACCCACTCCAACGGTGGCAACGTTGTGCGTTGGATATTGTCCAATCCCACCTGGGATGCCCGCTACCCCAAGGTCATCAACGTAACCACCCGAGTCATCGCGCTGGCGCCCTCCAGCGGCGGAACACCGCTGGCCGACGCCGTAACCGAGGGGAATGTATTTGAAACCACCCTCGGCTGGCTGCTGGGCTATGGCAGCGATGCCGTAAAACAGCAGCAGGTCAGTTGGATGTCTTACTACAACGCCAACTGGCTCAAGGGCACCACAGGACGCCCAACCCTCGGCAAACCCTTTGAGGTGGTGGTGGGATCAGATGTGGACTCTGCCATTTGGGACAGTGACAGCTATTGCGGCGGTTACCAAAATCAGGTTGCCCTCGAAACCACCCAAAACTGGCTGGACGATTGCTCAGACGGTTTTCTGGAGTGCAGCTCCCAAAGTGCCGCGGGTACCGTTTGGTTCAGGGATAAGCAAAAAACCTGGGGTAGCGAGCCATTAAGCCATCAGCAGAGTCGACGGGCCTGTTTCGGTCTCGACGTCTTTATCCGTAATCGTATTTAGGAGCGCGACCATGATGACTCACAACAAACTGGCCGCCGCGGTATTGATGTCATTGATGCTGAGTGCCTGTCAGGGAGAGAGCAGCTCAGACAATGCCGAAGCCATGGGTGTACAGGTGGCGCAAGTGTCGCCGCTGTCCGCAGGTGACATGGGCTTTAGCCAGGTTCAGGGGCCTGTTACTCAGGGGCTTAACACCAGCCGGGATGACATCCAATTTGTCTCCCCAATGTCCGGGGAATACCACCCCCGCCAACTGCAACAGACCCAATCGGTGGCCAGTAACGAATATTGGTTTACTGTCTCGGGCGATGCACTGAATCAGGGCATTCCCCTGACCATCAGCCAGGGCGGCGCTGTCATTCGCCTGGCGCCGAGGGCTGACATGAGCTCGGGCGCCTTGTTCCATGCCCCGGCCATTGAACCGAATTCACTGGAGCTCTCAGCCCCCAAAGGCGCGCAGGTGCCTGATCTGATGCGCTCCATGGCCAATGCCGACGCACTGGCATCGGCGGGGATGAATGACGATTCGAGTGCGCTCTTGCTGTCCAGCGCGGCCCCTGCCGGTGAATACCGCCTTAAGGCGCGAACTGCCGTTGATCCCCGCAGTCAGTATCTGGTGAATGTGAAGGAAAAAGGCAGCCCGCTGCTGTTGCATCTCTCGGCCCCCATGGGCCTGAGCCTGGGGCAATCCCTGGCAGGTTCACTTGCATTGGATGGGCTGGGCCAGTTAAACGCCGCCAACGCCCGGCTCAGACAGGGAGCAAAGGAATTACCACTTGAACTGACGCTGGAAAATGGCTCATTCAGCGCCGCCATGCCCGATGGCTTTATGCCTGAGTCTGCCGCAGAGCTCAGTGAATTGCTGATAGATGTTCACAGCCAAGTCGATGGGGTGAATGTAAAGCGCACCATTAAAACGGCGTTCAAACACTTTGTCCCCAGCGGCCGTGTGTTGCCCGAGACCCAGGTGCATTGGCAAGGCAAGACGCCGGTGGCTGTTACCTTTAATCTGGAACTGGCAGAGGCAGGCAGGTTTGCTCTCTCGGCCGTCCTCACCGGAACCGACAGCAGTGGCAGAGAAGTGGCAATTCACAGCAGTGCGGCAGCACGCTGGTTCGATGAAAGCGGCAGCCTGACACTGCTTCTGTCCAGAGATTTGATTGAGGCATCCGGGCTGGAAGCGCCTTTCCAGATACGGGAGCTGGAGCTTAAAGATCAGGGACAGATGGCAATACTGTCGTTTCAGGATAAGGCTCTACGATTGTAGTATTCAAAACCAAAAAGGCTCCGTTGGGAGCCTTTTTCTTTTATGCTTGATGCCATATCGGCAGTGACTTCAGCTGTTAACGGGTTGACCTATTTATCCAGCTGCAATTTAAATTCCTGCACCGCTGCCACTACCTGCTTTGCGCCTTCGCGGATTTGCTCTATGGCTTCGCCGGCTTCCACGGCCAGAGCAACACCTTGCTCGACCTTATGTTTGCTTTGTTCCATGTTGGCTACGGCCGCCTGAGATAACACCTGATTCTGGCGCACCACATCGACGATTTCGACGGTGGCATTGGCGGTTCGAGCCGCCAGGCTGCGAACCTCATCGGCGACTACCGCAAAACCACGCCCCTGCTCACCGGCACGCGCCGCCTCAATGGCGGCATTGAGCGCCAACAGGTTGGTTTGATCGGCGATGCTGCGAATGGTTTGCACTATATTGCCTATCTTCTCCGACTGGTTGCTCACATCCTCAATGCCCCTGGCAGCCAGATTGATTTCTTCGGCTATGCCTCGCACCACCTCCACGGTGGATTGCACCACCTGAGCACCGCTGCGTGCATTGGCATCGGTATTAAGGGCAATATCGTACGCCAACACGGCAGCGGCCGACTCGGCCTGCTGCTGGTTCACCCGCTCGGTAATATCATTGGCAAACTTCACGATTTTATAGAGCTCACCGCGCGCGTTGTACACTGGGTTATAGGTGGCACTGAGCCAAATTGTCCGTCCCAACTTATCCTGACGCTGAAAGCGGCCGGTAAAAAACTCCCCCTGATTCAAGCGCGACCAGAAGTGCTTATATTCCTGTGAGGCCGCATACTCTGGCGCACAAAAAAGCCTGTGGTGTTTACCCTTGATTTCATCCAGGCGATAACCCGTTACTGCCAGAAAATTTTCATTGGCCCGGATCACCTCGCCACCAGTGGTAAATTCAATGACCGCCATCGAACGGTCAATGGCATTCATCATGCTTTGCTGTTCGTTTTCAATTTCTACTATGTCAGTCACATCCGCAGCCAGCTTCAAGACGCTGACCACCTTGCCTTCTTCGTTGCGGATGGGGTTGTAAGAGGCTCCAAGCCAAAGATTTTTGCCATCCCGGCCAAGCCTTAAAAAGCGGCCACTGGCGTGTTTCCCCTCAGCTAGGCTTCGCCAAAACCCTTTGTACTCATGGCTTTTGGCGTACTCAGAGGTACAAAAGATACTGTGATGCTTTCACTTGATGTCTTCGAGGCGGTAACCCACAAGAGACAAAAAGTTTTCATTTGCAGTGACTATGGTGCCATCCGGTAAAAACTCAATCATCGCCGTTGAAGCACTCACGGCCGCGGCCCGCGCCTGGTACCTTTGTATTTCAGACCGATAAGAGGCCAATTATTGCTTTAATTTGTTATTAAACATCTGCTTCTCCGCAATAACCCATATCAGCGACGCACCTGAGGCGGCGCATCACAGCGCTTGTCAGGCTCAACACAAAGTGTACGACATAAGGAGCTAATCGGTTCAGATAGCAGGAAATAAGTGTGTCAGGCACATCACCGGGGCCGGGCTGAAACCCCAGCACACTCATTAAAGGCGTGAGATAAAATCACGTGCGTCAGGAAGCACAGGGGAAGGTCAAAACAAACCGGCCCAAGGTCAAGCTCAGGCCGGATAAAATACCTTGGTGCATGACTCAGAAAACGAACTCAGCGGTTTGCCATGGCGTTTAGCTTGGCCTGATAACGCCGCTTATCTCCATCATCGCCACTGAGCGCCAGGGCTTTTTCCATACTTTGGCGGGCTTTCTTGGGATTGCCGGATGCCCAGTAGGCCTGGGACAGTCCAAAGTAAAACTCATGACGGTAGTCCGCCTTTTCCACGGCCTGCAAAAACCAGTTCACTGCCTGCTGGTATTCATGCTCAGACAACGCCTGCTCGGCCATATCGTAGTAGTAGTAGGGGTTGCGGATCCGGGCCAGCTCCAGCACCTTGTGCACCTCGGCCCACTCATCCAGCCGGTCCTGGGCTGAGAGAATCAGCGCCAGGTTGTACAGGGTTGTCATGTTTTCCGGCTCTTGTTTCAGCGCCTCCCGATACACCTCCTCGGCAAGATCTTCCCTCTGATGGTAGCGATACAGAATGGCAAGGGTATTCAGGGCGGGAACAAAGGTGTTGCTTTGCGCCAACGACAGGCGGATTAAGCCGTAGGCTTTGTCATGGTCACCATCGATCAGTGCCTCGGCGGCCAGATTATTGTAAAACATGGCCAATAACATGCTTCGGTTGATGCGAACCCTGTCATAGCCGCGGACTGCACGCTCGGGCAGAAAGTCCACCAGTATAGGACCACGCAAGTGCACCACATTCGCTTCTGAAGGCGGTAACAGGCGCAGATTCACGTGACCATTAACCAGATAGAAATCCCCTTGCCTGTCCCACACCGGCTGTACCAGCACGTCCTGAAAATCCACGGCAACTCCCAGCGCATCAGCCATGGCCGTCGCCAAAACCACCAGCGACATGCAGTTACCTGCCCTGTCGTAATAGGTGTCGGCTGCGATGCGGGTATTGTTGTCCTGATAACTGAAACCACCATCGGCTGCAGCAAGCTGGGAGGAGAGCCAACTGTGAGCCAGCTCATTGTCGCCGCCAGGCAGGGTGCGTTGGCGGTCATAGGCGCGCTTTAATTCCTGCGCCACGCCGGGTGGCAAAGAAAAGACCTCTTGGGAAGAAGGCAAACCACTGACAGGATTAAAAATTTCATCGTGAAATAGGCTGCTGACACTGGTTTGATTCACCCGCTCAGAAGTGGATGCACAGGACACCAGCAAAGGAAGCAACAGGCAACAGAGTATTCTTGCAGACATCGGCGCCCCCAAAATCGATTGGCCTCATTTGAGACTACGTCAATTTGTCGCGAAAAGCCCACACAATAAGTAACAAAAGTTTAATGCGCTTTTCCCTATTTTGGCTTGTTGACTGGCTGTGGTTCGGCCTCAGGATTGGGGACAGAAATGTACAGTTCCCGCCCCTGCCAGGGATAAGGCCTGTAAAAGAAGCCTTTGCAGCTGAAATGCCGGTAAGGGGATGGCACCAACACGCAGCCAAGGGGCAGTGATTGCAGGATTTCCAGTTGTTGCTGTGCCCGTAAAGCCTCCTGCCACTGATGTTCCCGTGCCAGTTGGTCGCGAACGGCGAAAGCGTCGAAGGCCTCATCACTCTTTCGCACCACCACCTGTCCGGCAGAGGCTCCCAGACTTGTCAGCACCATTACCGCGAGCAAAGATTGTAATCGCATCCCGATCCCTCCGTGAAACGTCAAATCAGCCGCCAAGCCCAATTTATTACCCAGGCCTGGATTGGCGTCTTTGGTCAGTATCCCTCCCCTTCTTCGCCGAAGACAAGCAAAACAAAAACAGCAGGCCTGAGCCTGCTGTTTGTCTGAGTTTGATTGCCGTTATCCGGCCGTTTTTACAGTGACAAACTCTGGGTAGGCATCGATACCGCAGTCTGAGGCATCCATACCGTTGTACTCTTCTTCCTCGCTGACACGGATCCCCATGGTCACCTTGAGGACAAACCACACCAGGAAGGAGGCTCCGAAAGTCCAGGCGAAGATGGCACAGATACCAAACAGCTGCGCACCCAGGGTCGCATCGGCGTTGGAAACAGGGACCAGCAGCAGACCAAGCACCCCGGCCACACCGTGTACCGAAATGGCACCAACAGGATCGTCAATCTTGATGCGATCAAAGCCCACGATGGAGAACACCACCAGAGCTCCGGCCAGCAAGCCAATGGCCGCGGCAAACCCAAGCGAAGGCGACAGTGGGTCGGCGGTAATGGCCACCAGGCCCGCCAGCGCGCCGTTTAAAATCATGGTCAGATCTGCTTTACCCCAAATCATTTTGCACACAATCAGGGCAGAAATCGCACCGAAGGCAGCGGCGGAGTTGGTGTTAACAAAGATTTTGCCAACCGCAGCCGCGTTGGCGGCATCGGACACCATCAACTGTGAGCCGCCATTGAAGCCAAACCAGCCCATCCACAGGATAAACATACCAAGAGTCGCCATCGGCAGGTTGGAGCCGGGGATGGGGTTTACCTGACCCGATGGACCATATTTGCCTTTACGGGCACCCAGTAAAATCACGCCCGACAGGGCTGCGGCGGCACCGGCCATGTGCACAATACCGCTGCCGGCAAAGTCCACGAATCCGGCCGCGCTGACAAAACCGCCACCCCAGGTCCAGAAGCCTTCTACCGGATAGATAACCGCAGTCATCACCACAGAGAATGCCAGGAAGGCCCAGAGTTTCATGCGTTCAGCCACGGCGCCGGACACAATCGACATGGAAGTTGCCACAAACACCACCTGGAAGAAGAAGTCTGATTCCAGCGAATGGTCGGCATCGGCAGCCTGAGAACCAATCAGGGTACCAAAGCTTGGCAACCAACCCCCTTCGGGGTTGTCCACATACATGATGTTGTAGCCAACAATCAGGTAAGTGATACAGGCAATGGAATAGAGACACACGTTTTTGGTGAGGATCTCAGTGGTGTTTTTGGAACGAACCAGGCCCGCTTCCAACATGGCGAAACCTGCCGCCATCCACATCACCAAGGCCCCGGAGATCAAAAAGTAAAAGGTATCCAGTGCGAATCTGAGTTCGGCCACCGTCAGGCCCAGTTTGCTGATTTCTTCCATCTCGCTTCCCCTTACAGTGCTTCGTCGTCAGTTTCGCCGGTACGGATCCGGACCGCTTGCTCTAAATCGGTGACAAAGATTTTGCCGTCACCGATTTTGCCGGTATGGGCCGCTTTCACTATGGCCTCCAACAGCAGCTCGACATTTTCAGCCTTGGTAGCGATATCCAGCTTTATCTTGGGCAGAAAATCCACCTGATATTCGGCGCCCCGATACAGCTCGGTGTGCCCCTTCTGACGGCCAAAACCTTTGACCTCGGTTACTGTCATACCTTCGATACCCATGCCGGCGATGGCTTCACGCACATCGTCGAGTTTGAAGGGTTTGATGATTGCACTCACCAGTTTCATTCCCGGCCTCCGCTGATTGTTGTATGTCTTGCCTGATAAAGACATTTCAAGCATCGCGCCAAAGTTTCAACCCAATGTTTTTAATATATTTATTACATTTAACGCACAAATTGAGCGCATAAATTCGCACAAAAAAAGTGCACTTATGCAGACAACGCACCAAGGTGGTGCATTTGACTTTCGGCGTATTGGCAGCGGCATCAAAAAGGGGTTAACTGGGTAAAACCAAGGAGGCTAGACATGCTTAAGCCAAGTGAAACTGTGCTTGTAGTCGTGGATGTTCAGGGCAAACTGGCCCGACTGATGGACAACTCAGAAGCCATGCACCAGCAACTGATCACCCTGATAAGCGGGGCCAGAATTTTTGATATTCCCATTCTCTGGCTGGAGCAATTACCGGACAAGCTGGGGCCGACCTCTGAAGAACTCAGACTGGTGCTTGAAGGTTTAAACCCTATTGCCAAGGAACATTTCAGTGGCTGGTTCTGTGATGCCTTTCGGGAAGCGCTGCTGGCCACAGGACGTAAACAAGTATTGCTGTGCGGCATAGAAACCCATATTTGTGTGTATCAAAGCTGCCGTGACATGCTGGACAATGGCTTTGATGTGCATTTGGTGGCCGATGCCATGGGCTCCCGCACCGCCGACAATAAAGCATTGGGACTGCAAATGATGCAGCAGGCCGGCGCCTCACTCACCAACGTGGAGTCGCTGCTGTTTGAACTGCAACACCATGCCGTAGGCGACAGTTTCAGGGCACTGCTGAAACTCATCAAATAAGCCGGCTTACTGCCACCTCAAACAAAGAAAAGCCCCCGCAATGCGGGGGCTTTGTGTATGCAGGCTTGGGGTTTGCTGCTTACTTGTAAGTGGCTTCGCGGGCCTTGGCTTCTGCTTCCCACTTGGGCAGCATTTCTTGCTTGAACTTGGCCTTATCGGCGTTCATCTTGTCCATGTCCATACCCAGAGCAGCCTGAGCCTTGGCCTTGGTAGAGATGTCCGGCAGCTCGATTGGCTGCTTCACACCTTTGGTGGCCAGCAACTGAGCCAGTTGAACGCGAGCATTGGCAGCCTTGTCCACGGCAGTACCCAGTACGCGCAGTGCTTCAGCTGGAGCGTGTGCAGACACACCGTGAGAAGCAATGGCGTAGTCCCAGCGCCACTGAGCGTGACGGATATTGGTCAGGATTGGCTTCATTTCTTCTTCGGTAGCACCGGCTTTCCAGGCGGCACCGGCCTCGAAGTGAGCAGCAACCAGCTGAGTTTCAGCCTTGCCTTTCAGTTCCATCACTTTTGACTTGTTGTCCTTGTAGACAGTCAACATGTGATCTTTGTCCTGGCTGTGACAGGTTCCGCAAGTTTCTTCGAAACGATCGAAGGGGTTGCCCACTTTGTGATCGGTAAACTTCTTACCCTGTTCGTTGGTGACTTTCGGCATGTGACAGTCAACACAGGACACGTTGTTCTGACCGTGAGTACCCAGTTTCCAGGTTTCATAACCTGGGTGCTGTGCTTTCAGCATAGGGGTTTTGGACACAGCGTGGGTCCAGTCGGCAAACTGGATGGCGTCATAATAGACTTCCATATTTTCCACTGTGGTACCGCCGTCCCATGGGAACTTCACGAAACCTTTACGATCGTCAGTCTTCTCGAAGTAGTACTCCACGTGGCACTGGGCGCACACCATGGATTCTTTATCCTGCTTGGAAGCCTTGTCGAATGGGGTACCAATGGCTTCCATGGCACGGTCAGCAAAAGGACGTGACAGGCGCAGTTTTGGCGAGCCTTTTTCGTGACAGTCACTGCAACCAATGGTGTTGGCAACTTCCGCACCGCCCTTAGCCCACTTACCGCTGAAATAGCCGGATTCCCCCTGTTCTTCAATCAGACGGGGGACGTCAGGGCTCTTACAGCTCCAGCAGGCCATAGGCATTGGGCCATCTTCGGCTGAGGTTGGGGCACCGGTACGCAGGGTGTTGCGCACGTCAGTCAGGGCATACATGTGACCACGTGGAGCGTTGTAGTCTTTTGCAAAACCGTAGCCTGCCCACAAAATCACCAGTGCAGGATCCTGCTCCAGTGCATCTGTGATGGCTTCACTCTCGCCAGTCGCATGCCAAGTGTTATATTGTTTGCTGAATTTGTCTTTGTATACGTCATTGCGTGGCTCGGTTTTATCACTGGCCATCGCACCGGCAGCTACAAAGCTGGCGGCGACCAAAGCGCTAAGCGCAAAGGATTTTCCGGTTAGCTTTTTCACCATCTCATCTCCGTGTTAGTTTTTGTGTTTCTGAAATACCCACGACATCTCCAGGGTCAAAAGTAGTCCTGTTAACCCTCCTTTTACATACCTATTAAGTGGTATCGGAGCTAAAGTTTGCACAAGATCAAACTCTGGATGTGTCATTGTTCACACTTTTGCATGAGCGCAGATGTGGTAAAGAAAAAGCTAATGTAGAACATAGGCTTTAGTTGCAAACGCCAGCGCCCTTGTCGACAGGACTTTTCATGAAACGTGGCAGTCTCACCTCCAAAATTCTCGGACTGATGATGATGCTCATCCTGCTCTCCAGTGGGCTATCTATCTTCGCCCTTGCTAACCTGTCATACAGCCTCGGCGATGCCCGTGCCATCAATGCCTCAGGCTCGCTGCGGATGCAGAGTTACCGGCTGATGTTCTACGCCAATTCCGGTAGTGATGAAGCCGAAGATAAAATCCGTGAGTTTGAAGCCACGCTCTATTCACCGGCACTCAAAAACTCCCTCGACTGGAGCACCCCACAACGCCTTAAAGATCAATATCTGCTGGTTATTGATAAGTGGAAGGTGATGAAGTACTTCATAGAAGAGGAAAACTCCCGCCTCTATGCCTCTTCGTTAAAAGACTTTGTCGATACCATCGACCTGTTCGTGCTGGAGACAGAACATCACGCCGCCTTTAAATTAAAACTCCTTGCAGCCAGCCAGTTGCTTGGCCTGGGTATGATGCTTGCCATCGCCCTGGTGGCGGTACGCTACACCAAGCGCAAGGTGGTGGAGCCGCTGAACCAGCTGATGCTTTCCGCCAACACCATCTCCAAGGGCAATTTCGATGTGGACATGCCCCAGAGTGAATATATTGAATTGCAGGCGCTGGCCGATGCACTCGACTCCACCGCCAAGGAGTTATCGGCGCTCTATGGCGATCTCGAGTCACAGGTGCAGGAAAAAACCCTGGCGCTGACCCGCGCCAATCAGGAACTCAATTTTTTGTACGACAACCTGGTGATGCTCCATGGCAAAACCCTCGACTACAGGGCGCTGAAAGCCGCACTGGATCAGCTCAAACAATATGAGCAGCTGGATTATTTGCGCCTGATAATTCAGGACGAAGGGGATACCGAAGAAGCCATCGAAGCCGAAGGCGGCTGGCCGGCAGCGCTTGAAGCCTCATGCCGCTTCCCGCTCACCTTTGAACAAACGGATTTGGGCTACCTGGAAATGGTGTCAGGCAAGGCGCCCAATCGCCCCCTTTTTGAAAACTTCGCCATCATGCTGGCCCGCTCTATCCTTATCCATCAATCTGCCGAGCAGCGTCAGCAACTGGCCCTGATGGAAGAGCGGGGGGTGATTGCCCGCGAGCTGCACGACTCGCTGGGACAGGTGTTGTCGTTCCTTAAGATCCAAATCTCTCTGCTCAGAAAAGGCCTGGACGACAGCTGCCGCAACCCGGAAGTTGAGCAACAGCTCAATGAAATCAATGAAGGCGTGAGCACCGCCTATGTGCAGCTCAGGGAACTGCTTTCAACCTTCCGCCTGACCATCAAAGAGCCCAACCTCAAGCACGCGCTCGAGGCCATGCTGGAACAGCTTCGCAGCCAAACTCAAACCAAACTCACGCTGGATTACGGCATTCGCGAGCAGCTGCTCGGCGCCAACCAGCATATACACATACTGCAATTGACCCGCGAAGCCACCTTAAATGCCATAAAACATGCCAACGCCGGTGAAATTGTGATTCAATGCGCTAAGAATAACCAAGGTATGATAAATATCAGCATCAGCGATGATGGTGTTGGTATTGAACACCTCAAAGAGCGGGATCAGCATTTCGGCATTGGCATCATGCACGAGCGAGCCAGCAAGCTCGATGGTCAACTGCACTTTTCCAGTAATGAAGCAGGTGGTACAACGGTTACACTCACGCTTCCCCCACATCAGGAGCCTAGTCAACATGGGTAAACCCTATTCAGTTCTGGTGGTCGACGACCATCCTCTGCTGCGCCGCGGTATCTGTCAGCTCATTGGATCGGATAAGGATTTCACACTGTTTGGCGAAGCAGGCAGCGGTTTGGATGCCCTGAGTGCGGTGGCCAATGATGAACCCGACATCATACTGCTGGATCTGAACATGAAGGGCATGACGGGCCTCGATACCCTCAACGGACTGCGCCAGGAAGGCGTGACCTCCCGCATCGTTATCCTGACAGTTTCCGATGCCAAACAGGATGTGATCCGCCTGCTGCGTGCCGGTGCCGACGGTTACCTGCTCAAAGATACAGAGCCGGATCTGCTGCTTGAAAAGCTCAAGCACGCCATGTTGGGGCACAGGGTGATCAGCGAAGCGGTGGAGGAATACCTGTTTGAGCTGAAGAATGCCACCGATGAAAATGAGTGGATAGATGCCCTGACACCACGGGAGCTGCAAATTCTGGAACACCTGGCCGAAGGGATGAGCAACCGACTGATTTCAGAGCAGCTGCACATCAGCGAAGGCACGGTGAAAGTGCATGTGAAAAACCTGCTGCGAAAGGCCAACGCCAAATCCCGCACCGAGATGGCGGTGAGATACCTGAACCGCTAAGCACAAAAAAGGCAGCCTGGGCTGCCTTTTTCAATTCGCGTCTTTCAGCGGGTTTCCACTAAAAACGCCTGCCAGCTTTTCAGGGCAGCCTCCAAATCCTCAAGGCCACAGCTGGCCTCAAGTTCGGCATCGTAAAGGGACATACCATCGTCCAGCTCATCCTGGTTGTCATATCCCAGCACATTGGCATAAACCCGGGCCTGCTCTTCATCAAGCTCGAGGCTGAACTCCCGCCCAGTCAGGCGCCACTCACGCAGTTCGCCGGTCTGAATCGCAGTAATTGCCGACAACACCTCAGCCGCAGCAGCGGGTTTATCTCCCAGCTCTTCGCCAAACCAGCGCCCCATCACCTCATGTTCCATGCTGAAACGAGCCATGACGGAACCATCCAGGCCGTTGCGGCGAAATTCGTACTCCATAGTCTATCCACTGCCATTCAAACATCGTTATCGATACTGAGATTTTATCCTATCAATACGGCTATTGCCTCTTCGCCTCGACAAAGCGGTACTTGAATCCTCTCCCTGCTCTGGGCTAGTGTCATGAAAAGCTTTGAAAAGGAATCAAACATGTCACAGGGATTCATCTACAGCTACTGGCTGAGCGGCGAGCTGGCCGGACATCTTCTCGATGAGGAGACCCTGAACGCCTGGACACCTGAACAGGGGAACATCTGGGTACACCTCAATTATCACTCCCAGGCGGCGCGGGAATGGCTGCATCGAACCGACTTGCCCAAAATTGAAATCGATGCCTTGCTGTCACGGGATACCAGGCCCAGAGCGATTGCCGCAGAGAGTGGCCTGCTGCTGGCGCTGCGCGGGGTCAATTTAAACCCTGACGAGGCACCGGAAGACATGGTGGCGCTGCGGCTTTTTGCCGATAAGCACAGGGTCATGAGTACCTGTCGTCGCAGCCTGCAATCTGTCGAAGAGCTGGCCGCTCACATCGAAGCCAAAACGGGCCCGACCACTCCTGCTGAGTTTATTCTGTCTCTGTGCGACAAATTAACCACCCGAAAAACCGACTTTATCCATGAGCTTGAAGAGAAACTCGATGAGCTTGAGGAACAGGTGGTTGGCAGTAAAAGTAAGGACCTTCGCAACGACATTGCCGATTTAAGACGGCAAACTGTGATGGTGCGCCGCTATCTGGCGCCACAGCGGGAGGCTTTTACCATACTGCAAACCGAAACGGGCCAGCTGTTTAAAAAGAGCGAGCAGCTTAAGATGCGGGAAATTCGTGACCGCCTCACCCGCGCCATTGAAGATTTGGATGCCCTGAGGGACAGGGCCAGTGTTACCCAGGAAGAGTTGATGAGCCGCCAGTCAGAAGAGCTTAACCAGCGGCTGTATTTTCTGTCTCTGGTGACCGCTGTCTTCCTGCCGCTCGGCTTTCTTACCGGGCTGCTTGGCGTCAATATCGGCGGTATCCCCGGCGCGGATACGCCCTGGGCCTTCGCACTCTTTTGCGCTATTTTGGTGCTTCTGGTGGTATTGCAGCTGTTGCTGTTTTATCGCAAACGCTGGCTGTAACAAAAAAGGACGCTATTGCGTCCTTTTTTATTTCTCAGCCTTTGAGCGACCGGTAGTCGCTCAGGCTACCTCAATTGGTGCGATAACGGGCCAACACCTTGCCAAGAGAGCGAGATGCATCGGCGAGTCTGGCGACCCCTTCTGATGACTGTTCTGCCACTGTGCGTATGGTGTTGGACTGGTTACGGATATCACTCAGCTCCGCGGCGATGCTGTTTGCCACGCTGCTTTGCTCTTCGGCGGAAGTGGATATCTGAATACTCATGTCGGTAATGGCGCGGGATGAGTCGGCAATTCCCCTCACATCCGCGCCTATATTGGCAATCACACCACTGCTGGACTGCGCCTGGCTCACGGTTTTTTCGGTGATGGCAGCAATATTACGGCTCTCGCCCTGCAGCTTTTCAATCATGGCCTGAATTTCCACGGTTGCCGCCTGGGTGCGGCTTGCCAGGGTACGTACTTCATCTGCCACCACAGCAAAGCCCCTGCCCTGTTCGCCGGCCCGGGCCGCCTCGATAGCTGCGTTGAGTGCGAGCAGGTTGGTTTGCTCAGAAATCGCATTAATGGTGGTGATCACTTCGTTGATTTGGGTGGTGTTCACATTGAGCGTCGCCACCGAACTTGAAGCCTGTTCAATCAGCCCGGACAGCTGCTCAATGTCTGAAATGGCCTTTTGCACCCGTTGGAAACTGCTTTCCACCTGAGTGGCATCCTGCTCGGTTTTTTCGGTAGCCTGACGGGAAATATTGGATACTTCCTGCGCCGATGCCGTCATTTCCTCCATGGCGGTGGCAACCGAGTCGAGCGACACATACTGGCGATTAATCTGCTGCAGACTCTGCTTCATTTCCCGCTCGAAGGACTCAGACGTATCGCTCAGGGTATCCGCATTAGCCTTCACCACCTTGACCAACTCGGTCAGGGTATCCATGGCTTTATCAAGCGCACAGCCGATGGTGCCAAACTCATCACGGCCGGGGTGGAAACCAAGGCGAGAGGTCAAATCCCCTGAGCCGATTTTCTCGGTGGTGGTGTAAAGCACCCACAGGGCACCGCCAATGAAGGTGGCAACCCAGTACAAAAATATCCCGAAGGGAACCAACCAAACCCCAGTCCAAAGCAGGCTGGCACTGGCAGCAGAGCGAGCCTTGCTCTCCTGACTGCGCACATCCTGACTCAGGGAATAGCTCTGACCATTGGCCGCGATGGCGCTGACGGTCACTGAGTCCCCGTTGTGGCGATTCCTGTTGCTGCCCGAAGTCAATCCGAGGCTGGCGGCTTTCTCAAACTGGCCCGTGGCATTAAGCGTGTCCAGCATACCGACCAATCGCGCTTCTGCGGCTTTGAGCGAGCTTGCCTCTATGGCATCGATACTCTGGGAATAGCGCAAACCGGCCGTGGTTCCCAGCGCCAATACAAACAGCAAAAACACGACCCACATTTTGTCGTTGATGGACATGCGGATGAAAATTTTATCGATAGTTCGAAAATCGACCTGCTTCATTGGTACTCCAGAACGCGATTCGGCGAGTTGTTATTATTGCACCAAATTCAAAATCTTGCTCAGCCACTTTACTGATATTTTGTGCAGAGTTGCGCAAAAAAAAGACGCCCTGAGGCGTCTTTTTTACCAAGGCTTTCCCGCTTATTGTGCTGAGGCGGCCTGTTCGGTATTGGCTTTTTCGATAGAGACCAGCTCCACTTCAAATACCAGGGTAGAGTTGGCTGGGATAGTGCCATTGTCACGCTCACCGTAGGCCAGCTCAGCCGGGATCACGAAGCGGTACTTGGAACCCACAGACATCAGTTGCACACCTTCGGTCCAACCGGCGATTACACGGTTCAGCGGGAACTTGGCAGTCTGGCCACGGTCGTATGAGCTGTCAAATGGCGTGCCATCGATCAGGGTACCGGCATAGTGCACTTCAACCACATCTTCAGCGGCTGGCTTATCGCCTTCAGCGGCAACCAAGACTTCGTACTGGAGACCAGACTCGGTCGTGGTAACACCTTCTTTGGCTTTGTTGGTTTCCTGGTACTTCTTACCGTCTTCCAGATTTTTGGCAGCCATGGCTTCAGCCTGCGCCACGCGCTTATCGTTAAGCTTCTTATCCAGATTCTGCAGCACTGTCTGCATTTCTTCTTCGGTCAGCTTCAGGGCACCGTTCAGGCCATTGGCAAAACCTTCAACAATCAGGGTGCGATCCGCTGGCAGGCCGAGGGCTTCCTGCTCCTTGATGTGGCCTGACATGTAGCTGCCGATGGATGCGCCAACACTGTATGCTTCTTTCTGGGCCTCAGTGGTCAGGGAAACAGCTGGTGCAACTTCTGCTGCTTTTTCTTCTTTATTACAGGCAGTTAAACCTACTACGGCCAGGGCGACCAGTGAGTATTTATAAATAGATTTCATTGAAGCTTCCTTAGCGTCCTCAAGTGGTTACAATAACCTTTGTTATTCATCAAACCGCCTCACTTTATACTAGTTACTAAGCTTATGCCATGGGCAGCACCAAGCGGGGGCTGTCCGAAAATACAGACAGCAATGAGACTTGGGCATGTGGAATAAGTTCAATGGAAGTTACCTGTGGCTGGCACTGGTTTTTGTACTCTTGTCGGGCTGCTCCCCCAGGGAAGCCGACGGGGTGTTGGTGCTCAGTGACGCCCCAAGCTATGGCGCAACCCTGAGCCAGGATGCCAGCCTGGCCCTCATCAGTACCGAGTCCGGTGGTGTCGAGCTGTGGCAACTCTCTCCCAAGACCCTCAAACACAGATGGCAACACGGCCAGACCAGCAACGAATCGATTGCCCTGGCGCTATCCGACAATGCCGTTTTCGCCGCGTCATTAAGCCGGGATTCAGTTGCACTGTGGAGGATAGATGACGGCTCACAGGTGGGGCTGTGGTCGCTGCCCTCAGCGGGACAAGCGCTGGCGCTCTCCGACGGAGGTGGGCTCCTGGTAGGGCTTGCCGATGGCACTGTGATGTCGCTCGTCGCCGGGCAAAGCAAACTTATCCGCTTCCTTGGACACAGCGAAAAGGTTAACAGCGTGGCGCTGTCGGCCGATGGCAAGCTGGCGCTCAGCGGCGGCAACGACTATCAGGCCATTCTTTGGCAAGCCAACACCGGCCAGCCATTGCAGACCCTGCATTTTGACGCCCGGGTGCTGGCGGTGGCGCTGTCCTCCAACGGTGAGCTCGGCTTTGCCGCCGACGCCAAGGCCGATGCGAGGATTTTTGCCAGCCAAACCGGCCATATCATCAGCGAATTACAGATAAAGCAGCGCAGCATGACCTTTTCAGCCGCCCGCTTCGTCAACAACAACGCCGCCTTGCTCACGGGCTCGCCCTTTCGGGAAGTGCTGCGCTGGCAGACAAAAGATGGAAAAGTAACCGGTCGCTGGCAGGTGAGCCTCTCCAATCGGCCGCAAATCAAAGGTGCCGTTGTATACTCAGTGGCCGAAACCGGCCTGCCACAAACACCTGTTGCCAGTATCAGCAGCAGTGGCAGAGTGGAATACTGGTCAACGAGGTAACAATGCAAACAGATATACAGGCAATGCAACAGCAAATCGAAGAGCTGCAAACCAAGCTCGCCTTCACCGAGATGACGGTGGAAGAGCTGAATCAGGAAGTCATTAAGCTCAACGACATTGTTGCCAAGCAAACTCACGCGATTCAAATGCTGGTGAGTAAGCTCAAGGCGATGGAGCCGAGCAATATAGCGACTCAGGCGGAAGAAACACCGCCGCCCCACTACTGAGTATTCGCCACAGGAACAGGGAATTTCATGGCCAGCATCCAAACCGCCCCCATCGCCATCACAGGTGATCCGGTGCTTTACCAAAAAGCAGCACCTGTCATTGCGTTTGATGTCGCCCTGCACAATCTTACACAAACCCTGATGGCCACCATGTTACAGGCCAGGGGTGTGGGCATTGCTGCGCCGCAGATTGGCGTGAGTCAGCGGCTTTTCATCGTCGCATCCCGCCCCAATGAGCGTTATCCCGATGCGCCCCTGATGGAGCCCATGGTGATGGTCAATCCTGTGCTGCTGTCGGGTTCGTCAGAATGGGAGCTGGGTGAAGAAGGCTGTCTGTCGGTGCCGGGAAAGCGGCTTTCCATCGCGCGTCACCTGTGGATCGATGCCCAGTGGCAGGACTTACAGGGCAATACCCACTCCGGTCGCCTGCATGGCTTTGTCGCACGGATTTTTCAGCATGAGCTGGATCATCTCGATGGCATCACCCTGATCGAGCGCATCACCATGGCTTCACAGGAGCACGCAATGGCTGCGGGAGAGACACCACTGTGAGTCAGCGGGCTGCGGTACTTGTGATAACCCTCTTCCTTGGCGGCTGTGCCATGGGCGGCTTATTCATGAGTTACCCGGCGCAGATTGCACAGGTGAAACAAGCGCTCTCTGGCCCGGCCCCCCTGACGCCCCTGACTCAACTGGAAACCGAACTGAATGGCAAGGATGCGCTGCTGTACGCCCAGGAGGCAGGCAGGGTTGCACAGGTGGGCGGCGACTTTAAGGCAAGCCAGGATTATTACCGCAGCGCCATTGCGGCCTATGCCAGATTCGACGACCAGGCCACCGTCAGCCTGAGTAATCTTGGGGCCAACGCCGGCAGTCTGGTATTGAATGACAATGTCATCCCCTACCGGGGCCCCGGATTTGAACGGGTGATGGTTCACCAGTATCAGGCGCTCAATTACCTGATGCAGAACGATTTTGAAGGGGCTTTGGTGGAGGTGCGCCGGGCCAACGAGTTGCAGGCGCTGGAACAAAAGCGCTATGAAAAATCCAAAGAGTCGGTCAAGGCCATGGCCAATGGCACCGTGGATGGTGAAATAAACCGCCTCGGCCAGCAGGCAGGCAGTGTCACCAGCTCTTTTTTGAACGCCTACAGCTATTACACAACCGGTCTTATCCATGAGCTGCTTGGCGAAGAAAACGATGCCTTTATCGATTATCGCAAGGCTGCGCAAATCTTCCCCGGCAATCCGTACCTGGAGCAGGATCTGGTGCGTTTGGCCAAAAAGCTGGCCATGCCCCAGTATCAGGAATTCAAAGACAGATTCGGCGAAGCCAAGCTGCCCGGCAAAGACGACGGCCAGCTGATACTGCTGCTGGAGCGGGATTTCGTGTTGGCCAAGCAGCCGCTCACCGTTCCCTTTACCATCAACGGCAATTGGCAGACTGTGTCTTTACCAACCTATGGCAACAGCGGCCCGCCAAGTGGAACAAAGAGCCTGGCCGGGCTGGATACGCCCTTGCAACCGGCAACCATCGCCAACCTGGATGCCCTTGCCATCAATGCGCTCAAAGAATACTTGCCCGCGCTGCTCATTCGCCAGGCGGCCCGGGTCTATGCCAAATCAGAGCTGACCCGCAGCGTGGAAAGCCAAAGCAAAAAGCGCCGGGACGAGTTTGACGGCGCCGCCGTGGCCATGCAGATTTTCAATGTATTAAGCGAACAGGCCGATTTGCGCAGCTGGCTGACCTTGCCAAAACAGGCCCAGATTGGCCGCCGCTTTGTGCCACAGGGCCATTACAGTGTTACCCTTGGCAATGTCAGCAAGAACATAGAGATACGTCCCGGACAGACCACCCTCATATGGGCAATTGACACGGGCAGCAACATCCGCTTTTATTCAATCAACATCAAAAGTAAATGGAACTGACTATGAAACATTTCAAACTGATTTTCATCCTGGCAGCGTCCCTTGGCCTTGGCGCCTGTCAATCCAGGGTTGAGTACGGAGACGCCACCGAAGTGGAAACGGTGAATGAGAACTTCGGTTCCACCGATCTGCAGGCCATTACCGCCAAGATGGTGGACAGCATGCTGACCTTCCCGCCTGTGGTGGCCATGACAGCCAAACAGCGCCCCATCATCTTCGTGGACAAAATCAAAAACAAAACCTCAGAGCACATAGATACCGAGTCTGTCACCGACTCCATCAGCAACAAGCTGCTGCGCTCCGGCAAGTTCCGCTTTATCGACATGACCAAGGTGGACGCCGTTCGTAAGCAGCTGGATTACCAAAACAACTCAGGCATGGTTGACCCATCAACGGCTATCCGCTTTGGCCGCCAAATCGGTGCTCAGTACATGCTCTATGGCAACCTGTCGAGCATAGTCAAGCAGGAAGGCAGTACCAAGGATGTCTACTACAAGATGACCATGCGTCTGATGGATCTGGAAACCGGCCTTATCGAATGGTCCGATGAAAAAGAGATCCGCAAGACCAAGTCCAAGTCATTCCTCGGCATGTAATTGCCTGTCTGGTAATAAAAAAATCTGACAATAAAAAACCAGCGCTTTGGCGCTGGTTTTTTTATTGTGATGACTCCATCCGTTACAGCAAAAGGGCGCCAATCAGGGCAAAGCCTGCCACCAGCGCCAGAATGGGCAATCTGAGGACCTTCAGCGCCGCAAAACCGGCAACCACCAGCGCCATGTCCATGGGGCCCACCACAGCAGAGAGC